>JAFRBA010000236.1 GCA_017405115.1 Kiritimatiellia bacterium | reverse complement strand
AAGCCGCCACGGCCGCCGCGATCCTCGCGGGGCTTGGGCTGCGACTCGTTCACGCGGACGGTGCGTCCGTCGAGTTCTTGGCCGTTCAGCGCATCGATCGCGGCCTGCGCCTGAGCGGCGTCGGGCATCGTGACGAAGCCGAATCCCTTGCTGCGACCGGTCATGCGATCGGTTACTACGCGAACGGCGGTAACTTCGCCATACTGCGCGAACGCCGCCTTGAGACCTTCGTCGGTCGTCGCGTACGCGAGGTTACCAACATAGATTTCCATCTTTTTGTATTTCCTTGTGTTTTTTATACCCAGGCGTTGCAAGGCACCCGCCTCGCTAGCCCAGCGCGTGAATTGTAGCAATTTTTTCGCATAGGAGTCAATGCCCTTTGCAAGAAAAAATTTGTCGGCCCCGACGGGGAAATCATCTGTTCCCGGCGATGGCGCGCACAATGCGAGCCTTGACGAAGCGCTTCATCTTCAAAGCCCCGAGCACGAGCAGGACGATCGCCAGGACGAACAGCGTGGCGGCGCCGATCGCGGTCACGCCGCCCGCCGCGAAGCCCTCGCGCATCCACTTGTCGAGGTTCTGGAGAAAGAGCTGGAACACCGCCGTGCCGGAGGTTATGACCATGAAGCACATGGGCAGCGCGGCAATCCAGAACGTGCGGTGGTTCTTGAACAGCCACAGCGACGCAGTGAGGAGCGTCAGCGCGGCCAGCATCTGGTTGGCGCTCGCGAACATCGTCCAGAGATTGTTCGCCATCGCCGGATTCAGCACGAGCAGGTACACTCCGAGCGCCACCACGACTGCCGTCGCGAAGTACATGTTGCGGTTGAGCCGCACGATGAGGGGGGAGCGGGGAGCGGGGGACGGGGAACTGGAAGAGGATGCGTCCGCAGACGCCGAGGCGGTCGACCACAGCTCCTGCCACACGAAGCGCGCGAGGCGCGTGCACGCGTCGACGCTCGTCATGAGGAACGCCGCCACCGCCAGAAGCATGAAGCTCTCGCTCGTCTTCTCGGGAAGCCCCATCTTGCCGCAGAACGACGCGAGCCCCTGCGCGAAGAGCACGACGGGCTTCCCCTCGGCAAGGCCGGAGAGGAGGTCCGGCTGCGTCCGCCACGCGACCGCGACCAGCGCCAGCAGCGCGACGACTCCCTCAAGGAGCATGCAGCCGTAGCCGATCGGGCGTATGTGGCGCTCGCTGTCGAGCTGCTTCGAGGTCGTGCCGGACGCGACGAGCGCGTGGAAGCCGGAGCACGCCCCGCACGCCACCGTCACGAACAGCAGCGGGAAGACGTACATCGTCGAGCCGCCGCGCGCCGACTTCACGGCGAAGCTCGAGAACGCGTCGATGTTTATCGAAGGGCAGACCACGAACACCGCGGTGAGGCCTATCGCAAGCATGGCGTAGAGAAGATAGCTGTTGAGGTAGTCGCGCGGCTGCAGAAGAAGCCACACGGGCAGCGTCGAGGCGACATAGCAGTAGACGAAGAGCACGACGACCCATATCATGTGGGCGGTCTCCTTCGTGACGCCGAAGATCGCCACGAGGTCGCATGGGAACACAACGCCAATCCACACCAGGAAGAACAGCAGCGGCACGAACACGAAGCTGGCCGCAAACACGTTCCACCTGAACTTGTAGACGCACACGCCGAAGAGCGCGGCCTCGAATATGCCGAGGAGCGACGAGGTGGCCACCTCGGGATTGGAGA
This sequence comes from Kiritimatiellia bacterium, assembly GCA_017405115.1. The sequence goes on along the minus strand of JAFRBA010000236.1, from coordinate 61,853 downwards.
CGAACGCAGTCGCCACCTGCCCCGTGAAGACGGCCATCACAAGTACGAGCGCCGCGAAGCAGAACATGAGGAAGATCATCTTGCCGGAGCGTCCGAGCACCTCCTCGATGACGGAGCCGATGGACTTGCCCTGGTGCCGCACCGAGAGGAACAGCGTCACCATGTCGTGCATGGAGCCGATGAAGATGCACCCGAGCACGATCCAGAGCGCGACGGCCGCCCACCCGAACTGCGAGGCGAGCACGGGCCCGATGATGGGGCCCGCGCCGGCTATCGCGGCGAAGTGGTGCCCGTACAGCACCATCGGATGCGCCGGCACGTAGTCCACGCCGTCGCCCATCTCATGCGCCGGAGTCGGCCGCGACGGGTCGACGCCGATCGCGCGCGCGATGAAACGCGAGTAGAGCAGATAGGCGAGCGTGAAGCACACGACGCCGGCAAGTATCAGAAGTGCACCGTTCATTCCCGTCCTCCTTTGCCAATCACCTCGTCATCCGGCCAGGCAGCCCTCCGCGCCCGCTATCCCGTTCTGCTGGGCTACGAGCCCGGCACCGCCGTACATCTTGCGGAGCTTCGGCTTCTCGATCTTGCCGGTCGGGTTGCGCGGCACGTCCGCGAAGATGACCTTGCGCGGGCGCTTGTAGCGCGGCAGGTCGCGGCAGAAGTCGTTGAACTCGTCCTCGGTGAGCGTCATGCCCTCCTTAACCGACACGATCGCGGCGGCGATCTCGCCCAGCCTCGCGTCCGGAAGGCCGATTACGGCGACGTCCTTGACCTTGGGGTTCGCCCGGACGAAGTCTTCGATCTGCACGGGGTACAGGTTCTCCCCGCCCGTGATGATCACGTCCTTCGCGCGGTCGACGAGATATATGAACCCGTCCCGCTCCTCGGCCATGTCGCCCGTCAGCAGCCAGCCCGGCTCCTTCATGATCTCGGCGGTGGCCTGCGGGTTGTGGTAGTACTCCTTCATCACCCCGGGGCCCTTGAGCGCGAGCTCGCCGACCTCGCCCGGCTTCACCGGAGTGACGCCGTCCTGCCCGACGATCTTCGTCTGCCACCCGTATCCGGCCACGCCGATTGCCCCGACGTGGTCTATGTTCTCGACGCCGAGATGCACCGCGCCGGGGCCGGTGGACTCCGAAAGCCCGTAGTTCGTGTCGTAGTCGTGGTGCGGGAACACCTTCTTCCAGCGCCTGATGAGGGCGGGGGGCACCGGCTGCGCGCCTATGTGCATGAGGCGCCACTGCGAGAGGCGGTACTCCTCGAGCTTCACCTCCCCGCGGTCTATCGCGTCGAGGATGTCCTGCGCCCACGGCACCAGCAGCCAGACTATGGTGCAGCGCTCCTCGCTGACCGCGCGGATTATCCACTCGGGCTTCACGCCCTTGAGCAGCACCGACTTGCCGCCGACGAGGAAGGAGCCGAACCAGTGCATCTTCGCGCCGGTGTGGTACAGCGGCGGGATGCACAGGAAGCAGTCGTCCTTCGTCTGCCCGTGGTGGGCCTGCTCGACGCGGCAGCTGTGCATGAGGCAGCGGTGCTGCAGGACGATGGCCTTGGGGAAGCCGGTCGTGCCCGACGAGAAGTATATCGCCGCCTCGTCCTCCGGCGAGAGCCGCGTCCTCGGCGACTCCGCGGCGCAGTAGCCGAGGAGCGTGCGGTACGGGTCCGCGAAGGTCGGGCAGTCGTCGCCGACGTAGAAGCACGCCTTTACCCGCGGCACGCGGTCGATTATCTGCTCGACGCGCCCGGTGAACTCCGGGCCGAAGACGAGGGCCTCGGCGTCGGAAAGCTCCAGGCAGTACTTTATCTCGTCGGCGGTGTAGCGGAAGTTGAGGGGAACCGCCATGCAGCCGGCCTTGAGCACCCCGAAGTATATCGGAAGCCACTCCAGGCAGTTCATGAGGAGAATGGCGACCTTGTCGCCCTTCTTGTAGCCCCGGCTGAGCAGGAGGTTCGCGAAGCGGTTCGCCTTCTCGTCGAACTGGCGCCACGTCATCTCGCTCCTGAAAGCCTCCACGGGCGAGGACTCTATCAGCGAATACTCGCGCCAGGTGGTGTGCCGCGACTCCAGCTCCTGCGGGTTTATCTCGACGAGCGCAACGTCGTCCGGCCACTCGGCCGCGTTCCGCTCCAGTATCTCCGTTATGTTGTCCATGTCTCTGCACCTCAAAGCGCCGCCTGCGTCCACTGCAGGTCCGCGATCGCGTTCTTCGCCTCCTGCGCCACGCGCGGGTCCTCGGATTCCTTGAGCGACGCGTACTTGGCGATTGCCCCCTCGATCATCTTCGCGAACTTGGCCTTCTTGTCCTTCTGCTTGTCGGTGAACTCGCGCATGTCCTTCGCCTGCTTCGCGAACTTGACGAGCTCTACGAGCTTTTTGATGTCCGGCGTCCGCTCCAGCTTCCTGCCGGCCTCGGCGTACTCCCTGGCCTCGGCGGGGAACTTCTTGCGGAACTCCTCCAGGCGCAGGAACGCGCGGCCGGGAAGCGCCGCCAGCTCATAGTCCAGGAAGCGCCGCCACTGCGCGAGGTTGCGGGGAGCCTCCATGTCGGTAAGCGCCATGACTATCGCCTGCGTGGCAATGCGCTCGTTTCGCCCCTTGTACACGACACGCCCCGTCTCGTCTACCACGTAGAGAAACGGAATCCCGTCGAAGGGCGGCTCGCCGTCCGCCAGCCCCGCGCCCTCGTATATCGGATACGAGAGGCCCTTTTCCTCCGCGATCCGGCGAACCTCCTCGGCGGAGCCCCAGCCCTCGCAGTGGCCGCCCAGGACGACGAACGGCTTCGTCTTGAAGCTCTGCCACACCTGCTCCACCTGCGGAAGCATCGCCCGGCACGGGGGGCATTTCGCGCCCCACCTGTCCACGAGCACTACCTTGCCCTGGAGGTACCCTTCGCTCGCCTTACGGCCCGCGAGATAGTGCCCCGCGTCGACGTTGCGCCACCCGACCGCAGCATGCGCCGCAGCGGCGCCTGCGAGCGCCGCGGCCAGAACCAGCGTCCTCCTCATTGAATCACCGACCATTTTGCCTTGAACCGCCTTTGCGCGTATTATACCATCTTCGGGCTCAGACCGCGATATCCTCCACGAAGACGAACCTGTAGCCGTTCGCCTTCATCATCTCCGCCATGACCGCGACCTTCTCCATGTAGTCGGGCTGGTACGCGAAGTAGTCCTTGAAGAAATACTGCTCGTGGTCCGAGAACACGAGGTACTCGCTGCCAAGCAGCTTCTCCGTGTCGCGCCTCAGCGTAGGCACGTCGACGAGGTTCAGGACCGGCGCGTCGTTGAAGAGGTGCTTGAACAGCATGCCCGTCGACGGGTCGCGCACCATGGCGTAGGAGTGCTCGGTGGCCTTCTCCTGGCTGTGGGAGATGTGGTTGTACGAACACACCGACGACATGATAGCCGCGTCGCGCGAGTCGCGCCAGTAGAACGCCGTCTCGGGCTTTCTGTTGTTCTCCAGCCTGAGGGCGTGCCCGTACGGCAGGCGGTTCCGGTCGCCGTCGTACCTGTAGCGCGGGCCGACGGAGCACTCCATGATCTTTATGCCGCAGTCCTTCATCGCGCGGCAGCCGTCCCTGCTCATCGGGCACCAGTGCGGCACGAGCGCCGTGGTGAACACGCCGTCGCCGGCGAAGCGGTCGATCTCGCCCTTGATCATCCCGAAGAGCTTCTTCACGTCGGCGTAGTCGATGTTCACCCAGGGATAGTCCGGAAACTCCTGCAGCGAGTGGAATCCGAGCTTCAGCCAGTCCTTGTTGGCCTGCCACTCGGCCTTGTACGCGTCGGGGACCTCGGCGAGAGTGAACTCGTCCATGCCGTAGAAGAAGTCCGTGCGGTAGAAGAGGTTGATCTGCAGCTTGAGGCCGAAGCGGTCGTGTGCATCCCTGAGCGGCTTCAGGAAGTCGTTGTCGAAGAGCGACTTCGGACGCTTCCTCGCGATGTCGCGCAGGAACCAGATTGCGTCGTCGATGAAGAACGAGGCCGCTCGGCCCTTCATCCTGTCGTTTCGCACGATTTCGCCGTTTTTGAGAATCGGCTCCAGCTCCTCCGCTCCGCGCGCGAACGCGGGCACTTCGGCGGCCGCGGACGTCCCCGGCGCAGCCGCGACGGCTGCCGCGCCCCCTACGGACGCGATGAATTCCCTTCTGTTCATCTTCTACCCTTCATTTGACTTCTTTCTCGAAAGGCGTATATTTTATCATATTCCCGACTCCCCTGCACGGCGCCGGCGCGGACTATCGTCCTTCGCGGCTTCGGGCGGGTGGCGCCATCTCGAAGGACAGCACTCCTCCGCGCATGACGTCGGCATGGCGGATCTTCCAGTCCAATACGGGCTTTCCGTCAAGCGTCGCGGACTTCACGACCATGTTTTCGTCTGAGAGGTTCTTCGCGACGACCGTGAACGTCTTCTCGCCGCCGAGGCGCAGCGTGACGCGCGGCAGCTGCGGCGCGCCGACCACGTACTCGCCGCCGCATGGATTCAGCGGATAGAACCCCATGGCCGTGAACAGGTACCACGCGCTCATCTGCCCGCAGTCGTCGTTGCCGCAAAGCCCGTCCGGCGCCGCGCGGTAGCACGTGCGGAATATGCGCCTCAGCAGCCGCTGCCCCTTCTCCGGCGCCCCGTAGGCCGAGTAGAGGTAGACGATGTGGTGCGACGGCTCGTTGCCATGCCAGTACTGCCCGATCTGCCCGGACATCTCCTCGAACCCGCCGTCGTCGTTGTTGGCGGACCGGCTCTCCGGCCTGAGCGGGGGCGTGGAGAACATCTCGTCTAGCTTCGCGACGGCTGCCGCGCGGCCGCCCATGAGCTCCGCCAGGGCATCCGGCTCCTGGAAGACGTGCCACGTGTACTGCCATGCGTTTCCTTCCGTGTAGTCGCCGTAGTGACTGCCCGGCAGACGCGACTGGCGCGGGTCGAACGGCTCGCGCCACTCCCCGCCCGCGTACGACGGGCCGCGCCCGCGGGCAAAGCCCGTCTTCTCGTCGAACACCTTGCGCCATCCGGACGCCCGCTCAGCCGCGTCCGCCGCCGCGCGCTCGTTGCCCAGCGCCTTCGCGAACTCGGCCACGCACCACCAGTCGTACGCGATCTCCAGCGTGCGGGACACGCAGCCGTCCCCATGCCAGTTCTCGTCCCACTCGCCCTGGCGGTATGGATAGTAGCCCCCGTTCTCCCAGAAGACGTTCCAGTCGTTCCGCTTGCGGCACACCTTCGCGTCGGTGAGCGAGCGGACCATGAGGTCGAGCGCCTCCGCGGCGTCGAAGTTCCTGAAGCCCTTCATGTAGGCGTCGACGATGACGGGGATCGAATGCACGCCGATCATGCCGTGTATCTCCTTGCCCCAGAGCGTCCATATCGGAAGGTGTCCGTGGGCGCGCCCGTGCGCGACCATCGTCTCGACGAACCCGTCGACGAGCTCCGGCGCCAGGATCGTGTACAGCGGATGCGCCGCGCGGAACGTGTCCCAGAGGGACAGGGTGGAGTAGTAAGACCCGCACGGGGCCTTCACGACCTTCCCGTCGGTGCCCCTGTACCTTCCGTCCGCGTCCGCGATGTCGGCGGGCTGGATGAAGAGGTGGTAGAGCGACGTGTAGAAGTTCACGAGGTCGGATTCCGTCCCCTCGGCCTCGACGCGGCCAAGGAGCGCGTTCCACTTCGCGCGGGTCTCCGCCCTGACCTGGTCGAACGTCCGCCCGTCCGTCTCGCTCGCGAACGCAAGTTCCGCGCCCTCGGGCGAGACGGTAGAGATCGCAACGCGCACTTCGAGCGTCCCGCCCTTCGGGACGTCGAACGCCAGCACCGCGCGCTCGCCCGCGCCGTCGAACGGGTTCACGGGTATGCGCCGGACGACTGAGAACGGGCGGTCGAAGCGCACCGAGTAGAACATCTCGCGGTCGGCCCACTCCCTGACGTGGCGACCGCCGCGGATCGACCTGCCGTCGGGCGCAAAGTCCATCGACGCGCTCACGACGTTCGGACCCCACTTGCGCGTCCACCCGAGGCAGAGCGACGACACGGGGTCGAAGAAGAGCCTCGCCGGGCCGTCCCCCGCGTACGTAAAGCGCCACAGGCCGACGCGCTCCGTCGCCGTGGCCTCGACGCGAACGCCGCTTTCCTTCAGCGTCACGGCGTAGTAGTCGGGCGCACCCCGCTCCGTCGACTTGTCGACCTTCGCCGAAAAGAAGTCGCTCTCGTGCTCGCCGACGAAAGGCAGCATCCGCACGTCGCCGCACGCGGGGTTGCCCGTCCCGCTCAGGTGGGTGTTCGAGAATCCGACAAACTCGTCGCAGTCGCCCTTGTATCCGCCGGGCGTCAGCTTCGCGACGTCTGGGCTGGCCTGCACGAGGCCGAACGGACGGCACGCGCCGGGAAAAGTGTTCCCAGACCCCACCGTGCCGATGAAAGGATCCACCCATCGGACGAGGTCGGCCCCCGCGGCGGCGCTCCCGGCAGCCCGGGCGCCCGTCGCCAAAAGCGCCACCCCGATGGCAAGTGCCTTTCCACACGCGATTCCCATCTTTTGCCCTCCTCTAAATTCAGCCGACTTCCACGACAGCGCCTGGCTCGGAATCGTCGCCCGCCCCGTTCTGCGAGCTGCCGATTCTCGCAATCACGTCGCCCGGAAGAACAATGTGATCCGCCGCCCTGTGGCATTGCGCCGCAATGTCAACGGGCTCTCCTCCGAGTATGTCGCGGACGAAGACGCGCCGGCCTCCGGTGCGGTCGTCCAGGACAAGCGAGCCGAAGCGCCCGAACGCCGCGACCGGCACGCCGGGCTCAAGCGCGGCGTCGAAACGCGCCTCGGCCCTTGGCGTATACGACATCTTCACGGGATCGAGGAGCGGCAGCGCGGCAAACGCAAGCGAGCTGTTCGGATGGCGCGAGCCAACGACGAACGGCACCTCGCCGCCCGTCCCCTTCACCTCCGGGAGCGGGAGGCCGCGCGTGACGCACGCAGGCGCCACCTGGTAGTACGAGATCTCCTTCTTGCCGGTGAACCAGCATTCGTCCGGGATGAAATGCCATTCCTCGCGGATCGACGCCTCGCTGTGCAGCGTCTTCGCCGCGGTGTCGCTTCCGAACGGCGGCGCGACGCGCTGCCAGACGATGCAGCGCATGTCCTCTGCCATGCGCCTGTGGCGCGGCCTGACGCGCATGACCTTTGGATCCGGCCACCACGGGCAGCGCATCATCGAAAGCTCGAGCCCGAGGCCGGCCGCGATCAGCGGCTCGTCTTCGGTGTTGATCACGACGCGACTCGAGGACTTGTCGGCGCATTCGAGCTCCCACGCGGCGCGCTCGAGCATCGTCGCGGTCGTCAGCGGATGGGCGCTGTCGTACGTGCGGAAGACGTCGGAGAACGACATGATCTCCTCGTAGTCACGCGTGATCGGATCGTATTCCGGCACGCCGAAGATGCGGCCCGTCGTGCCGATATTGCGGTAGATGTCGGACGCAGGCTTGAGATGCGGGTCGACCGCCCCGTTGAGCGCGTTGTTGAAGCCGCGGCAGTGGTCGATGATGAGCTCCGGGTAGTAGCGCTCCTTCATCTCGCTCATGAGACGGCGGTACCACACGTGGAAGTTGTGGACGCCCCAGTCGACCTTCCAGTATTTGACGCCCGCGTACGCCGCCTCGTCGAACTTGCGGCGGAGGTCCTCCTTGAGCTCGTCCATCCTGAACGGCGCCTCGAAGCGTTCGCGGTACGCCTGGCATGCGACCCAGACGCCGAGCCCATTCCATCCCTTGTCCTCGGTGCGGCGGACGAACTCGCGAAGCCTGTCGCGGTCTGGCGCGTTGACTCCGAGCGACGGGAATCGCTCGCGGTCGGGCACGAGGGAGGCGAACGAGTGTATGCCGGCGTTGCCGCCCTTCGCGCCGTACGGGACGTCCCATCCGTCGTCGACGAGGAATACCATGTCGCCGCGGAACTCCGGGAAGAGGTTTATCCATCCCTTCGGGCCGAATACGACGGTCTCGTTCATGTTGTCGCGCACGCCCGGCACGCCCTGGTCGCCGGGGAAGTTGAGCTCGCCTGTGGCCTGGTGGCCGGCGAGCGTGGCGTCCTGCGTGGCCCACGTGCACCAGTATGTCGACGAGCGTCCGCGTGAGAGCGCGCCGCGCCCGAGCGAACTGCATCCGCCGAGCCCGATGCCCGCCAGCGCCCCCGCGCCGACCATGAAATCCCTGCGTGTCGTCATAGTCTCCTCTCCTTTGCCATGTGTATTTTACCAAATTTGCCCATCCGGCCAAACCCCCAAAAGCGGGAGAATATCCCCACCATTGCAAAACGCCGCCGCACCCCTGGAGAGCGCTGGCGCGCGACCACGAACGTCTTGGCTCCTCTTTAGCCCTTCATTCGCTTCATCAAGAACAGAACGGTCTTGATTCGGGGAATGGGGAACGGGGAATAGTGGAAAAGTGGAGGAGTGGAAAGTGGAGGAGTGGAATGGTCGTGAACTCTGGCGAGCCTCAAGCCTGTCTTGCTCTTGTGTAGGCAGCCGCAAGCGCACTGGGTGTCACGGCTCTAAGACCGTTCTGCTCTTGGAGGGCGACTGGCAAGGCAAGTGAAATGGTAAAACGTTCGCGTCCCGCGAAGGCGGGCGTTTCGTGTCCCGACATAGCGGCGGGCCGAAGGGCCGGACGCGGAGAGCCGCCGCAGGCGGAGACGCAAGAAGGACTAACATGCGAATTAACTTTGAAATCCTTATTTCGTAGTGCATCTGCTACCAAACAGCGCCTCATGCCGCGCGGCGAGGTAGGTCTTGTAGAACTCGCGTTGAATGTCAGTCAGCAGCGGCACGTCGTCGATAAAGGAGTTGATCGCCGCGAGGTCGATGCGCGGGACGATCCTGGCGAGCGATGGGGCGAGGACACCATCGCGGTTGGCGGTTATGAAATCGACATAGCCGATCTTCTTGCCCTTCTCCTTCAGAGCCGAGGCGGGGAACGTGTAGATTCGCGCATCGCGCTCGGCCTTGTCCTTGATGACGCGGCACATGATGTCGTCGTCTGCCTGCGGCAGAAGGCAGCTGCCGAAGTCAAACGCCGGTGCGATTTCCGCCTTGCGCGTCGTTGGATCAACGAGGAAGCCCCAGTTACCGTTGTGCCGGTCGAAATTGCCAAGGAAGGCATCGACGACGAACATATCCCAGAAATGCGACCTAAGCACAACCGAGTCGACGAAGGATTGCAAATCGATTGTCTCAAGCACATCGTCGAGTTCCGTTCCCGTTCCACCCGTTTCCGAATCAATCACCGTGTTCTTTATGGAGCAGAAGTCGTAAAGCAGCTTCCCGTCTGCCGTGAAGTCGCGGCACGCGCAGACCGTCTTGGACTTGCCGTTCGTGAAGATGCCGAGCCGCGTTGCCTGCGACTTGAGGCCGATCATGTTGGCGACGGTGCTTGCGACGTGTTCGCATAGGCAGCTGTTGGTGTACGAGAGTGCCGTCGGCCTGTCGGCGGCGGAAGGCGGAAACTTCAGGAGCCACACGTCGCCATCGTATCGGACGGCGATTTTCTTTCCGTTCGCGCCGTTGTAGGCGCGTCCGGGGAGGCGTTCGCAATGCGTAAAGTCAATCGGTTCGGTCATACGTCCTTTCCCCAGAGATACTTGTCGCGCAGGTACTGCGCCTGTTCATGGGTGATCGCGCCGTCGTTTATCTCGGCAATGTTGATTGAGCCGTACAACTCGCCCCAAAGGCAGTCGAGCAGATGCGAATGTTCCTCGACGCCCTTCTTCCAGGCGTCGAGGTCATGCGCCAGGTATGGCGGCAGGTTGCATTCGAACATCGAATCCTTAATCTCCATGTGGCATGATTATATCAAAATTCTCCCCCAACTGCCAATCGGATCGTTCTAGGGCCGAGCGGCGTCCTGTTGACCTGGCTGATTTTTCGCCCCGCCGCAGCTCTTTATGGTATAATTCGCTTCGATGACGAAATACGCGCTCCATTTGCAAACCAACAATGTTCACCACAATCAACGCACCTCACGCCAGCATGATGGGGAAATCATGAAAGACAACCTAATCCACATTGCCCTGGCTACTGATCACCGATATGTCCCAGGCCTTCTCGTCACGATGACGAGCATGATACGCTCTACTGAGCAGAAAAGCAGATTGCGCTTCCATATCCTCGCCGATGCACTCGACGACAGCGACAAAATGCGCATAGCCAACTTTGCCACCGACTTTGGCGCACAGCTGCCAGAATTCGTCGAACCGGACATGACTCTCATCCGCGAACGGTTCACGCCTTATAAAAACTCACATGCAGCGTTTCTGCGACTTTTCCTGTGCGAGCTCATCTCGCTTGACTGGATTCTGTATTCTGACGTAGATACCCTTTGGATGCGAGACATCTCCGAATTGTGGTCGCTGCGCGACGATTCCGTATCCCTGTTGTGGTGTCGCGACATTCCTTCAATTGCACACGGCGTGAAAGAATATTCTACATGGAATCCTGAATTCAACGAAAGCCAATACGCCTGTTCTGGCGTGGCGCTTATGAACTTGAAGCGCATGCGTGAGACGGATTTCATCAACAAATGCGCGGATTTCGTCGAGAGATGGGGCACACCGTTTTTTGTCGATCAAGACATCTTGAACTACGTATGCCGCAACGACGCAAAGTTGCTTCCTCAATACTGGGATTGCATGATGCCAGACCCCGAGGCCGTCAACGGCATTGTATATCACTTCAACGGCATCGGCTCCATGTTCAACTCTTCATTCACTGGATGGCGTCCATTATTCTACCCCTGGTTCCGTTTCTACTACGATTTCATCCTGGGGGAACCAGAGCGCCAAGTATGCGGCATAACGAAGCGCGCATTGTTCATGTTCCTCGGCTTTCTCTACCCGTCCAGCTGGATAGTGACCATGTTCATGCCCCGAACCAAGCAAAAACGCGACAGCATAACACGACAACTGTTTTTTGCATGGCTCTGGCGCAAGGCAAAATGGCGCTGGGACATCAACAATTCGCACTCACACAAGCCTTGACCATGTCCTCTCCATGTGGATACAGTCAAGCATAATCGTGTCCGCTTGCGGGGTCGGCAGAAGCATGAAATTATGACGTCACCACATAAGCACACGATTTTGATATAATACCTCGCAATGCGAAAAATGATGGACAGACTTCACGCGCGCATGGGCGACTTCTGGTGGTATTCGCTGATGCTCTTCTGCGCCTGCCGCGCGGCCGACGCATGTAGGCAAGCACAACTGGCCGCGACTGCACAACAGGAAAGGGTCCTTCTCCCATGGTGACAATGCAGGTCAATGGGCGGCTTGGGAATCAAATGTTCCAGTACGCCTTCGCAAGAGCACTTTGGGAGAGGACTGGCAGACATGGTGCCATTCGCCTAGAGTTCATTTCGTATGGCGAGTATCTGTGCGACTTCAGGTTGAACTACCAGAAAATCCCGTATGACCTCAGCGGAATGACGTTTTGGAAAAACAAGTTACATCTTGCGAAGGCGGTTCTTTCCGCACTTGCCATAGAATTAGTCGCTTCGCGCATCTGGCATTTTCTTGCAAAAGCCTTTTCGCGAGGACAGTCGGACACATTGGTCTATGAGCACAAATGGGAAAAGACTTTCGGATGGATGTTGTCCTTTCTCGGCATCTTCATCGCACGATACGGCTATGTGAATTTCCGATTCCCGGCATATCTGCGGCATTTGCCGCTTCGCACCTACGGATGCTTTGAATGCAGCCGATACTTCGACTTCATTAAATCAATCCTCCAGGAGGAATTCTCCCCCAAGGAGCCGCCTCTGGCAAAGAACGCAGATCTTTACGCAATGATTTCCGAGTCCGAATCGGTTTGCGTATCAATTCGCCGCGGAGACTACCTTAACGATGGTTTTCGTGACGCCTTCTATATCTGCACGCCAGACTATTTCGTCGAAGCGATGAAGATCATGAATTCCCGCGTGCCTAACGCGAAGTTCTTCATTTTCTCAGATGAACCCAAATGGTGTGAAGAAAACATTCCCTTCCCTTATGAATGCGTATACGAGAGCGGGGATGACCCGGTCTATGAAAAATTGCGGCTGATGTACTCCTGCAAGCACTTCATAATCTCAAACTCGACCTTCAGCTGGTGGGCGCAATATCTCTCGCGCAACGAGCACAAAGTCGTGATTGCTCCCAGCAGATGGCGAAACGGCAGCTACACATGGGACATATACAAAGACCAGGACTGGCTGATATACGACCTCGAATCGCGGAAGCTCGTTCCAAACACCATGGACAAGTGACACACGAAAGCATAACACATGGCACAAGACAAGCCTGACTGATTTTTCGTCCCGCTGCAACTCTTTATGGTATAATTCGCCTAGATGACGAAATTTGCTCTAGACGCACTTAAAAGACTCCACGCACGACTCGGCGATTTCTGGTGGTATTCGCTGATGCTCTTCTGCGCCTGCCGCGCGGCCGACCTCCTGAACGCCTTCGTCGGCCTGTGGCTCGTCCCGAAGTACGTCGACCCTTCCGAGCTCGGCGCGGTCATGCCGCTCACCCAATTCGCCAACTTCCTTGCGATTCCTGTAGCCGCTTTCGCGAACACCTTCCGCAACGAACTGACCCGTCTTTCCATTAACAAGGAGTTCGGCAAGCTCAAAACCCTGATGCGCGGCGTATTCATCGCTACGGCTGTGTTTCTTTTTCTCGCCACAATCGTCGCGCGTTTCGTTCTCCCCGCGTTCCTCGAACGCATCAGAATCGTCGAGGGCTCGCTAGGCATAATCATCATCGCGTCGTCGTTCGTAGGCGCAGTCGCGCCGATCTACTCCAACGCGCTTCAGGCGCTCAAGAAGTTCAAGGAGCAGTCGCTCCTCAACATCGTCGGCGCTCCAATTCGCCTACTGACCATGCTCGTCGCCATGCCCTTCCGCGCCATCGCCGGCTACTTCGTCGGCCAGGCCGCCTGCCCGGCATTCAACATCCTCGCCTCGTTCTTCGCCCTTCGCAAAGAACTCTCAGTTAAAGCAGAGCCATATTGGACAAATGAGACATTTAAGAAATTCTCTGGCCTCTTCGCAATTTTCATGGCATCGGCCATCGCAGCAGGGTTCTCTGGCCTTATAGAATCAACTGTTCTCCGCCAACGACTCCCTGACCTCGATTCAGCAGCCTACTACATGGCCACGCGATTCTCTGAAATTGCCAGTTTTTTATATTGTACACTAGCATTTACCATATTCCCCTTTACTGCCGATCTTGCCTCACGGGGGAAGGATATACGGCCACTCATTCTCAAGACCTCAATGTCGGTCGTAGTGTTTGGCGCGATTGTAGCAACTCCATTCTTACTTTTTGGACGTAGCATCCTTTTGCTTCTACCACACGGTGATCAATTTGCAAATTTCTGGTGGGCCATTCCTTGGCTGATAGGTATTTCATCATTCTCCTCAGTTTTTGGATTATACAACATGGCGAAAGTCTCCGCCAACAGTTTCGGTTACATGAAGTGGGTGATCTTGATTCAAATCTCCTACTCGGCCTTGCTTTTGCTAATAACTGGACACGGCTATCTTGCGGGGCACATCCCTGTGTCATGGACAGCGTTTCTGACTTCACATAACATTCGTTCTTTAGACACAATGCTATGGTGGATGTCTGCAAATGTTGTAATTCATCTTGTTTACTGCATAATAGACTTAACCATAATGCACCCTGCAAAACTAACAAGAAAGGAGAATGATGTTTGCTGACTTTTTCAAGAAATGCAGATTCTACTGGCCAGACTATTTTGGCATCCGCTCCTATTCACAGCTCGGCGAGGACCTTCTAATTAAAGCTTTTCTCGGTGACAAATGGAGATGGGACTATTCTGGCTTTTACGTTGACATTGGCGCACATGACCCTCTAACATTATCAAACACAAAAAAATTCTATGATGTCGGCTGGAGGGGGATAAATGTCGATGCGTCCGCCTCCGCAATCGCAAAGTTCAAACGGCAGAGAAAGCGCGACATCAATGTCAATGTTGGCATAGGTCAAGAAAAAGGCGAGCTCTCGTATTATCGTCTTTCCGAATCTCCAATGAATACGTTTTCAAAAGACTTTGCCGACCAAATGATCAAACAAAACGGTGTCAAGCTTCTAGGAATAGATAAAGTCCTTGTCATGCCATTAAGTGAGCTTCTTGACAATTATCTTCCGATTGGACAACACATCGACTTCATTAATATCGACTGCGAAGGCCTCGACATAGAGATTCTGAAATCAAACAATTGGGATGTCTATCGACCAGACTTCATCCTAATCGAGATACACGCTGATGGTAAAAACTGGAACATTCCAAACACCCCAACCGCATTGTTCCTTCGCTCTGTCGGATATGAGCATGTTGGGCAAGGCTTGGTAACATCATTGTTTCAAAAAATGGCATAATTGTACCTATAGACACTCTCCCATCATGATCTACGACTGCTTCAGCTTCTTCAACGAACTCGACATTCTGGAACTGCGCCTGAAAACCCTCTTCGATGTCGTCGATCGTTTTGTCATTTCTGAGTCGCGATATTCTCATTCTGGTAAAAAGAAGAGACTTCTCTTTAAAGAGAACCAATCACGTTTCACTCCGTATCTAGCGAAAATCATATACATCGTCTCGCCAGACCCAAAAGAACCAGATCGCGCCATATCTGACATCGCTTACAGATGGGAACTCGAGAACATCCAACGAAACGCTACGATTCAACATATCGCGCAAACACTTTCAGACGAGGACATTCTTATAGTTTCAGATCTTGATGAGATACCTTCTCCAGAAGCAATTAGAAGGGCCGTAAAGCAACACAGGCCCGTCCGTCTTCTGCAAAAACTTTACTATTATTATCTGAATCTTAGATGTTGCACTACACCCTATTGGAGTAGCGGCACTGTCGTCCTGCCCGTAAAATGTTTTAACAACGAACATACATATGCCAAAATCAGACAAGGGATCGCTCTTGTACCGTCTGTCAACATTGGGTCGACCGCTACAAAAGTTCGTTTCCTTCAGAACATTCCTAAAATCAGGAACGGGGGATGGCACTTTTCCTACATGGGAGGAATCCAATACATCTTGACTAAGCTTCACTCCATTGCCGACGGGCTTCATGACAAAGCAGACGAATCATACGTTCGGCACTGTATTGAAACAGGAAACGATCCTTATGATCGCGGAGAATGGTATTTTGCAGAGAAATTAGATGACAGCTTCCCCTCTTCGGTCAGTGACTACCCAGAAATGATCTTCCCAGTGACTCCTGAGTATCTCAGACGTGTAAGACTTAAACGCTTTCTTGCATATCTCAAGGGCGCAATCAGACCTCTTGCTTGGAAAATCATTCCACACCCTCTGGCCCTATGGCTCTCCAAGCGGATCAATACGCATTAATTATTGACCGCGACAAACTTGCCATTCGCAGAGGGGAATCACATGTGTGCTTTCAGCTTATCGATTGCGGAATGTCTATACCGCATATCACGCGAAACCTTGAGATAATCGTCGAATCTAGACATTAAGCCTTGAAAATCAATATAGCCTTAGTTATTAAAATCGCAACTTCTCCAATTCTTCCATCCTTCTTTCCCATGAAATCCAAGAGGTCTGACGCTTTTAAGATTATAACCAACGTCGCATTCCACAGAGAATCGCGACGCTTCGTCTTTGGACGCCCACTGAAAGCGTTTTCTAAATGATGGGAACCAGAATCTAAGAGTTTTACAATAAAATGTATCGTCTCCCATCAGATACCACCAATACGGCATCCACCTAAAATACTTCACATAATAGGAACTTACGGTTTTGCAAAGTCTTTTCGATCGGAGTGAGAATCCTCCATTCCCCACTCCATAATCTGCTGGATAGATGTCATAATAAGTAACATGGCGAACCCATGGAGCGCCGACATAATCCCACTTCCCAACGAACTCCTCAAGCCCTGGCCTCATAGGGAATCCATCATCCTGCACAATGAGGGCGTAGTCCGTCGCAAATCGTGCATGGAGATTTTCCACCATATCCAATGCCAATGTCTTGATCTTACCAGGCACAAGATTCTCGGCTATCTGCACCTCGATGTGAAATCTGGCGCAAAAAGACATCAGGGCGTCGGTTTTTAAGTTCGTCACAAGCACTGCCGGCATTATCCCCTGCGTCTGGAATGTCTTCAACAGCGAAAATTCAGTCCGCCAGAAACTGTAGTCAAATTCTTTTTCACTCTGAAAATAATATGCGATGACAGTGACATTACGTATCTTGGAGTCGGCATACGACTCCTTGCGCAAAGATTCAATGTTCAGTCTCTGCCATTCGATGAGTTCAACAGGACAAGCCATCTACCCCTCCTGCCGTAGCAATGTCTGCACCGGCGACAGATCGCTCCTGTGAAGATGTTCCGCCATTGTCCAACCGAGCGGCGCGAGGCAGATTCCCGTTCGCCAAGCTACGCCTACGGAGCCTTTCTCAAACCCGTCGTATAGCCGAAGATACTTTTCAAATCGGCGAATCTGGACTACTGGCATGAAAAATGTGCAGCATGTACTTGGAACTTGGCAATAGAGTTTTCCGTCTAATGCAACCAGTTTTCCAATGTCCTGATAACGGACCCTGTCAGGATGGAAATGCGGGTTCATCCCTATAACATTGGAATGCTCTCGCATAAGCTTAAAGCAAGTCACGAGTGCCGACTCGTCTAGCTTGTAGTCATCTTCCAAAATTAAGATCAGCGTGTCATCGGCATCTTGCAACGCAACATCAACCTGCGTTTGGAATGAGGGACCGTTCCCATGCCCCTTAGACTCGACAACATCAAATTCCAGACCAGCAGATTCGGCAGCTGCGCGATACTGACCCATCCCCACATCAGAAAGACGGTCTTTCACTAGGGTAATGCGCAGCTTCTCCTTTCCAAAAGACGCGGCGAAATGCGCTGCGGTAGGGAAAAGCGAACAGCCGCCGACACGAATTACGTCATTGCGGGTCTTTATGCCGACTTCCTCTAGCTGTCGAGTGGCATTAAGGTTCATCACAAAATCAGTTGTGCGAAGGACGACATGAAGCCTTTGCAGGCCAGTTGCAACCCCTAGATTTAAACATTTGCGTAATTTGAATCGTTGATATACCGATGGGAAATGATCGCGAAGCACATTTACATTCTGCCAGAAGTACCATAAGTACCTTGGGTTGTGACGAGCTTTGCGCAGCGCATTTCTCAATTGGTCAATCATGAATGAATTATATCATAAATTAGACTGTGGCGCATTAGCCCGCGCAAGCTATTTCATTTCATTTGACTTCGCCACCACCTTCGGCCCTGCGGCCTTCCAGTAGAGTGCGAGGCCTTCGCCCGCCGTGGCGATTTCGATTATCTCGGCATTGATGTCGAGGCAGGCGCAGCGGCCAAATTCCACTTCATCGTTGCCGCGCCCAAGTTCAAGGTAGCGCCCTTCGGCAAAAGGCGCTACGTAGCGGCTTTCGGGCCTGAAGCGCCTGTTGGGAATGCACGAAGGCAACACGCGGATGAAGCGCGCGTCGCGGCGACGGCAGAGCATGTCGCAGACAGCGCGTTCGCCTTTCGATATAAAGCCGCTGATTACGACATGGCCCTTTTCGACCGCGCTTTCCATGCGCTTCACCACTGCGGCGATCGCCGGCGGCGTGGCGACCTCGCGCGAGACCCTCAGCGAGACTAGCTTCTCATTGGGATCAAGCAGAGCCAGGTTGCCAACGCCCTTCCAGTAGTCGCCCGCGTCGAGGCGCGGCAGAAACAGAGGCTCGACTACGCGGAGCGCGCCTTTCTCGCCATACATAAGCTCCCACTTGAGAGGGTTGTAGGCTATGTAGCGCTCAGTGGCATCGATCATCTCGCGAGAGAGCAGCAGATAGTCGTGGTAGCCCTGCTGCCAGATGGTTGTTTGGCCAAACACAGTTTGGCCACCATGGCTATCGCCGCCGACAGCGTCGCCTGCCAAGCCAAATCTGAAGGCCGAACTGCGTTCGGCCATTCCAGCCAACCCGGCCAGCTTGGCGACCTTGGTAGTATGGTTCTTGAACCGCCTTATCGCCCGGCCCAATACTTTCAGCGGCTCGGCAAGCCCGGCGACAATCGCGCAATTGAAGTGAATGTGGTCGGGCATGATAACAAAGCCAAAAAGCAACAAACCCGGGTTGAGTCTTGGCATGGCCTCAAGAGCTCCCCGGACGACGCTACCAAACTTGCTTAACTCAACCTTGCCGCCGACTACTCGTCCGAAGAGCATTCGCCTTGGCGCAGTCGCTATCGTGATGAAAAGCGACGCGCCTTTTGCGTAATTCCAGCCCTTGAACCGCCGGTAGCGCCTTATCTCGCAATTTTCCGCCATATTCATCGGCCCCCGGGCTTGATGGCAGAGCAGCGTTCAGCCAATACATGCAGCACGCCCTCTGCGAGAAACAGTGGGTACGAAAGAGTTAACTTCATGCGATTCGCAAACGACGGCACACATGGTTGCTGCTTGAAAAGAAAATCGTTTATCCTCTCGGCGTCGCGGCGCCATCGCGCTCGCAGCCTGGCCGCGGAGCCGGGAACATTGGCTCTGGCCCGGGCGATCTTGTCGCCGCTGATTGGCGCGAGCCTGTCGAAGGAAAACAGGATGCCGTTCTCGCCGTCCTTGATGTACTCGTTCATCGTGGCATCGTCGTTCGCGACGACGCATTTCCCCATTGCCATCGCCTCAAGAAAGACCATGCCAATGCCTTCCTTGCGACGCGGAGCTATCATTATCTCACATCTGGCTATGCGGCGCAGGTAGTCTTCTCGTTCGAGAAACTCATCACGGCGTTTTATGTCAAACACATAACCTTCGGACGGCGGGAACAAAATCTCAGCAGTGCGTCTATCAATCTCACCACGTTCCCAAAGGAACACGCGCTTGGGATCGCCCCCCGTCTTCGGCAAGCTGGCAGGATCCGGGAAGTAGCGAACGTTAAGGATGTTTGCCACGCCGCAACGTCTCGCATGTTCCGTCACCTTGTCGCAAAACGAGACAACCCCCATCCCACTCCACGCGATTCTCTTCCACTGCCAATAGCTCGCCCATTCATTGTCGTACATCGGGACAAACACATTGCGCTTGCCAGGGAGCAAGAAACGCCATCTAGATATTGGGAACTCCCATATTACAGCAATGTCACAATCCTTCCCAGCTTTCTGGGCTCCGGTTCGATAATAATGCGAGTAATAATGTTCAACTACATCAAAGACCTTGCGAACAACAGCAAGAAAGAACTCAGCTGAGCGAGTCTTCTTGTGGCACTCATGATCGATGAAAAGCAACTTCATGATTCTATCGTCTCAATGAAGTATTCGTCGAACTGCCTGGCGATTTCCATCCATGAATACACTGGTATTTCTCGCGCCGCGTTTTCGGCAATGCGCGTGCACAGCTCGGGGTCTGCGGCAAGCTTCTCTATGAGCGGAGCATAGTCGCCGTCTTTCGCGAGGAGTGCCGTCTCGCCGTTCTTGAAGAAGTTGTTGGCCTCGCCGTCGTAGGCGAGGATCGGCTTCTTCCACCGAAGGTACTCCTGAAGCTTGGCGTTGCAGTCCTGATTGGATGTGCAGACAAACGCATCGGCCTGGCTCATCACGCCAAACTGCTCTTCCTTCGTAAGCCAGCCGAGAAAGATGCAATTGTCGCTGGCATACCTGTCGAGATACTTTTCGGTGCGCCCCGTCAAATAGAGCTTGATGTCTTTCGGAAGACGCCGCATGGCAGAGCAAATGTCGCTCGTGCGTTTCCATTTCGCCTTGTCACCGGCATAGACGAGGTTGAATCGTCCGTCCAGTTTTATCTTGTCCGACCGCGGGAATTCGTCGATCGGATCGGCGCCGTTCGGTATGTACTTGCACTCGACGCCCCACTTCCGGCCTATCTTCTGGAGCTCGTAGCTGAGGGTCACGACCGCATCTGAGTTCTTGACGATGCGCTTCTCCATCCAATTCATGAACACCTTGCCCGGCCAGCCAAGGATGTTGCCCCAGATGCGTCCATAGTGGTCGTCCCATCCATGAACGACCTTGAACGCCTTGTGCTTGCAGAGGAATCGCCGGCAGAAGAGGGGATGCAATGCAAGAAGCGAACCATGCGAGTATACAATGTCAGGCCTAAACTCGTCTATCTGCCTTGCCAGGCGGAACGGATTGTGCGTTGCCGCCCATCCACACCAGCGGACGTCCCACCCCAGTTTCGACAGGTTGTAGCCGATTGCCTCAATGGAATAGGGGGCTTCCTGGTAATGGGCAACCGGGTCTTGGTTCTCAAACCCATTCCGCCGTGTGCTTGATGCATATAGGAGGCGTTTGCTCAAAGAGGCGATCCTTTCACTTGCCTTCACTGGAAGTCGACGGCCCCATCCCTATGCTTACCCGTTTACGCGGGAGGTGCGTAAGATACAGGTATATGCCGAAGACCCGGCGCGAGTATATGTAAAGCCAGTCGCAGAGCCAGAGCGGAGCGCGCCGATAGAGCCATCGGAAGAGCTTTTCCTTGGCCCCCAACGGCGGATACGGCGAGATTGGCTTCATGCCAGACCACGGCGAACGCCTGCAATATCCCCACCAGAGATCGTAATTGAAGTCGAGGCTCCCTTCTTCGCACGGACGGTAGAGGAATGTCCGCGCGATATGGATTATCTCAGGATGCTCGACTGCATCGAAGATTTCTTCCTTGGCGTAGATCGGTGCATTGTGGTAGCGAAGCAGGTTCTTCCTGGACATGTGCGGCACCATGTCGTAGACATTGTACTTGAGCGGCAACTGCACATACTCATCCTGAAACTCCACGTTGAGGATGCCCTGGTCTTTGCTGCCGTAGATTTCACCGATTTCCTTGATATGGCGTATAATGCGCTCTTCGCAGTTGCATCTGCGCCACTCCGGCATGTTGAAGTAGATCATTTCCGCGATGCAAGCACGGTATCTCCATGGATGGTATCGCTCGTGCCCCCTCTCAGTCCAGTTCATGGCAAACGGGGCACCTTGGAAATCGAAGTCGGCAAGCCCCTCAAGCGAACCTGTTACAAGCGTATCTGCTCCGATATGGATTATTCGATCCACGTCGGTATCCTTGAAGTAGCGATCAAGAAGCAACTTGAAGTATGTGACATAACTGCCGCGATGCGCGTGGACGCCCAGCGACACGAACTCCTTCTCAAATTGTCCCGCGTCCACAATCGTCAGGCGATAGTCGACTTCCGGATGCCGCACTCTGAGTTCATCGAATTTTCGCCGCGAATCCTCGCTAAGGTTCAATGCAAAGTAGTAGACATCGTAGAATACGTCCTTTGCCGCGTTCTCCAACAGCGACGACAGCGCCACGCCAACCATAAACGCAAAGTTGTCGTCGCTCTGGAAGAGTATATTGACGCGCTTTTTCATATTTCCCATTCCTTGCGCGCACCGCGAAGACGACTGGCGAAAAGCGGGCCGATGAGGTGGTACACACCATCCACGGAGTCTACCGGGGAATCCGCGACATGCCGACGAACAGCCGTGGAAACAGTGGGAAGCTTCGATCCGCCCGCAACCTTCGCTCCATGCCTAAATGTATTTTGCATGGCTCATATTATACCATAACTCGTTCAGAATTGAGCGATGCAGACTTGAGCGAGCGGGCTTGAACCGAGGACGATCATCTCAGCTGCCGCCTCTTATGCCAAACAACAGTTGCGGCCGCGGATGCAGTCGGCCATCGCACCGCAAAGCGCCAAGGGCGAGCGGACGAATGCCGCGAACACTTTCCGCGGCGACAGGCACGTGGTAGCCGTCGGCTCGCCGTGGTGGAGATGGCGCTGTATCCCGAACGGAGTCATGAGCACTCCGCAGTCGTCGAGTCCGTTGCCGAGCGCCGGGATGTTCAACAACGCGCTGCGTGGTGGGACCGCCGGGAATCGAACCCGGAACCTACGGTTTAGGAAACCGTCGCTCTGTCCAGTTGAGCTACGATCCCGTTTTTTCCTTTGATTTGCGGGAATGTTGTGTAATTATTGTGTAATCGCACAGGGGTCACTCCCGCAGTTGACATGTGGAATTATACCAAAAGATGAGGCAGTCCGTCAAATCGCTGCCGAACGTTTCAAAGCGTCCGCGCGGAAAATTCTCGCCGGTACACCATGTAAATCCGTGAACCGGAGAAATTAAGCGAAACCTCTACGAACGTTTGTCCTGATGCAGTGCCTCCTCCTGTTGCCTCCGCCGCAATCTCGCTGTCTTCCACCTGCGCCGGCGTAGGAAAATGGTCATCCAGCCCCCCAAACAGCTGCATCGCCTGCTGGTACATACGTCCGGTCCACACCTCCATCTTGTACTTCCATCTTCCATCATAAGTCAGCCCCGACAATTTGTCCAGCTCCGCCACGGACGGTATCCACATTACCGCCCGTCGGACGATGTTGGTCGACTCTTCTCTCGTTTCCGGCAGAGCGGTTGGATTGGTCCACCTCCTGCTAATGCGCACCGTGTAGGTTAGATGTAAGTCCAGAACCGTCTGCAGTATCTCAATGCTGTCCTGCGCGTTCGTCTTCACTGGCGACTCAACCCATGCGAAGCTATTGCTGAGCATGAAGAGTCTACGGCTGTTGTCGATTCCTTTGTAGTTGCCGAGCACGACTGTCGGCCAGGGGCCGTCTGGGCCGTCCTTCATCACGGCGAACTCATTATACATAAGAACCCATCGTTGCTCCACTATGCCTGTAAGCCACGTCCCCATCGTTGTGTACTCCGTGTTCGTCTCCGTCGTACGAAACCGCTTGTAGCCCGAATGGTACGGCGTTGTGTGTATGCGCCCATACTCATCCTCATATTCCGCGGTGTCCGTATAGTACTCGGCGACGACGTCGGAAAACATGCCATCGTTGTAGACGGTCGCACGTGCAATAGATCCTGGCGAACTTGCATATGTACTTCTCGCTTCCAACGCGGCGACGTTGAACAGAGGCAACCCCGAGTAAAGCGAACAGATACGGTTTTTCGTCATCACATATGGCCTGTCATACCACGTGGACGGAATCTCGTTGGTTCTGAAAGCCATGCCCTGCGCAACCGCATTCGACGCCAGCAAGGCAAATTCGTCAAAGTCCCTCTCTGGGAATGCGTCCACCTCTACAAGCTGGAGGCTCGTCGTGCCAAATCGAAAACCGCTGCGGACAAAGCTTCCAGGGGTGAACGTCCTGCTGAGAGGCTTTTCCTCTTCAGTGTAGGAGAGTGAGAAGCATTTCCCAATGTCGCCTTCCCAGAACACTTTTGAATTGGCATTCCATGGTCGTATCGGAATTAGGCGATCGATGGCGTTTGTATCGTCGGGGTGAAACGCGAACGGAACGTCGGTGCGCTCCGCGTACGCTTCGCGGAGGAACGCAACGTCCTCCGCGCGAAGCATGGTGTAGTCGCCGTTCACGCCCATGCCGACGCCGACGATCTGGTTCGACGAGCAGAACGGCGTGGTGTAGGTGTAGTCGGCGGGCTTTGTCAGCGAGAGTGCAACGGCCAGAATCGCGGCAATCATGGACATGGGATGTTTAGGGGTTTTGTTGTTAGATGTACTTGTAGGCAACGGGCATGGAGCAGATGGACTCCTTCTGCACTCCGTCCTCGACTTGCCCGACATAGAGATACACGGTGTCGTTGGCGATGTCTGGATCAGGATAGCTGTTCTCGATGACGAGCTCCAGTTCTTCTGTCCTTAGATTGACCTTGACGTAGTATTTGCCATCGTCTGTATCGCCCTGCGGACATGTCGTCACCTTGTAGCCAACTTGAACCCAGCGGTTCTGCCAGCCGTTCTCGGGGTCGAACTGCCAGGGTGCGTTTACCGCGCCGCCGCCGGCGGAGTTGCAGTCGTCCATGCCGCTGCCGCCGGCATGCGCGGCCTTCTCCTCGGCAGCGGCCACCGCGTCGTCGGTGAGCATCTGATTCAAGGCGTCCGACTGGACTGCGACGGCGGCCCGGACGGCGTCCCCCACCATCTTCGACACTTCGAGATTGTCTGGTGCTTCCATAGTCCGTCCCTAGTAGTCTAACTTTACCCGTGTATACGTCGGCGCGCTCGTGATGTACTTGCGCGGCCGCAAATGCACACCCGGAATATAGTAGTCGGAGGCGGCGGCCGCTGCTTCCGAACCTTCGTTGCCGGTTCCATAGTATACGCGGGTGCTGGCGCTGTAACGCTCCAAGTACCAGGCCTGCTTCTTGGGATCCCACACTCTGCGCTCGACGGCTATGTGACCGGTTTTGATTCCACCGTCCGCGCCGCCTCCGCGCTCTTCGAATCCCGTCATCTCGGAAGTCGTCATGCAGCCGTCGTAGAGTCCGTACTGGTTGATGCTGACGGAGAGGTTGCCGTTCACTCCGGACGGCGGAGTCGGACAGGTGCTGAGGTTCTTGAACACCCTGACGCCGCACTTGTATGTGTAGGTGCCGCGCACAGTCTTGTTTGTGCTCTCCCAGTATATCCAGCCGGAGTCTACGGGATGAGGCGTGACTTCGGTGACCTGGGTGTTGGCGCCGCCCATGCCGTTGGGAGTGGCGGAGGCAGAGCCCTGCGAGGCGGATTCTGTAAGAGACGTATTGTTGGTCGTGGTCCTAGTGACGCGGGTCTCGGTCTTGAGATTCGACGTGGCGGTCGTCGTAGCCGGGGTGAACTTGCGCGTACGCTTCTGGTACGAGACGGAACCGTGGTCGTTCGGCGTCACGGAGACGGAGACATCCTCGTTGACGCCGCCTGGCGACGAAGACACGGAAGTCGCATTCGTTCCGGATTCCACCGTCTCGATCACGCCTGGCGATCCGCCGGTTGCGGTTTTCGTGGCCGGATTGAACGTGCGCTTGCGCTTCTGGTACGAGACGGAACCGTGGTCGTTCGGCGTCACGGAGACGGAGACATCCTCGTTGACGCCGCCAGTCTCCGACGGCGCAGAGGGTGCGTTTATTCCGGACTCCACGGTCTCGGTTCCGCCTGGCGATCCGCCGGTGGCTCGGGCCGTGGCCGGATTGAGCGTGGTGGTCGTCGTCTCCAGGTCCCAGGTGCCCTGCTCGTTCTCCGAGGCGCGCTTGCGGACGATACGGTTCGGCGCCGCGCCGTCGACCTCGACCGCAGGCTTGTCGGCGACGTTCTCCGTCGTCGTGTGAGTGTGCGATCCCGAGCTGCGCTCGCAGGCCTCGCCGATGTCGCCGGCTGGCTGCGCGTCGTTGGTGACGGTCGTGTTGTCGTAGAGCCCGCCGTCCGTCTTCTGCGAGCGGCGCTGCTCGCCGACTTCGAGGCCGGTCATCGCAAGCGGTGCCGACTGGTTGCGGTCGGTGACGGTGCGCGAAGTGCCGCGCAGCGTGCGCCGCACCTCGACCGCCGCGCTGGAGACGGGCTTCTCCACCGTCTCCTGCTCGTCGATCATGTAGCCGTCGTCCGTCTTGCGGACGGACTTCTCGACGATCTTGCCGTTCGCGGCCTCGATTACATGATCGAAGGATGGTTTATCCTTGACGTTCGTGGTCTTGTCGTGGACGTGGACGAAGAGCGTCTTGCGGCACTTCTCGCCGATCCAGACGAAGGCGTCGCGGGCGAAGCGCACGATCGTCTGGTTCCAGAGTCCGGAAGGCGTCCTCTCGTTCCTGACGGACTCGCCGGGCGCGAGGCCGGAGACTGGCGCCTTGGCGGACATGTTGCGCTTCTCGGTCGTGGTGCGCGTGCCGGCTGCGAGCTCCGTGACGGTCTCGGCGGCGTCCGCCACCGGCTTGTCGACGGTCGTCTCGTTCTGCACGTCGGATGTGCAGTCGGCGTTCTTCGTCACCTTGCGCTTGACGGTGGTGCCGCTCGAGACGGACGCCTGCTTGCCCGTGCCGGCGACGTTCTGCTGCTTTACGCCGAAGTGCGCCTCTTCCTTCTGCTCCTCGAAGATCGTCTTCGCCGTGGAGTATTCCGGAATGTCCTGCTGGACGCGCGTGCGGTGTTCCAGGACGCAGCTGTAGAGGCCCGTATCGCGGTCGCGCACGACGCCCTGCAGCGTATGGCTGACGCCGCTCGACGACGCCGGCACCGCCGGGATCTCCGCCACGTCCCAGAAGAACTCGTGCGTGACGGCGTACTGGCAGCCGTTCTCGACGGTGTACGGCCCGGCGGAGGTGTCCGACTCCGCGCGGAACGCCTGGTAGACGCGGACCTTGGTGGACTCGGTGCCCTGCCACTTCTCGGCCGGCATGGTCTGGTACCAGGCGTCGGTCGCCTTCCAGGTCTCACCGAGCTCGATGAGCTTGCCGGCCATGACGATGCTCGTGGCCGTCTCGCTCTTGAGGTAGTCGAGGACGAGCTTGAAGATGTCCGACGACATGGGCGCCGACTCGTAGAAGCGCACGAAGCTCTTGCGTCGCCAGCTGTCCGGCTGCCAGTACCAAGAGTCGACGATCTGCTTGGCTTTTGCCTTGTCCACGTCTGTCATCACATGAACCTTCCTGTCCGGACGCGGGTTTCGCCGCTGCCCTCGTGGTAGCGATCGCAGAGGTCGTCGAACTCCCTGTCTGCGGCGGCGCGCGTCTGGTACTTGCCCTGGTCCTCGGTGAGCAGGTCGGAGGCGGCTAGGCGCGTCAGGTACGGCGCGAATATGTCCGGGACACGCAGCGGGAACCACTTGTCGTTGGAGCTTGGCGCGGCCTCGTCGGCGGCGACGTCCGCGACGGCCTGGTAGCAGTCCTTGGTGTTCGAGTGGTATACGACCTCGCCCGCCTGGTAGGCGAGCTCGTCGCTCCACTCGGCGAACGTTATGTTCGGCATGCGCGGCGTGAACTGCACGTAGACGCCCTCCGGGGCCGGCGCCTGCAGCAGCACGCCTAGGTCGCTCATGCCGACGACCTTGAGCGGCGCGGCGTTCGGATTCTGCCGCGGATCGGCGACGAAGGCGAAGCGGTTCACGTCGACCGAACCGCTGTCGATGGCGGTCGGCTCCCATGGCTGCTCGAACTCGATGAAGGCGGAGACCTCCGACATCTTCAGCATGCGCCAGCCGCTGTCGTCCGCGTCCGGCGCGCCGGACGGCGAGTCGCTGTAGAGCTGCCAGTAGTGTCCGTCGTACCAGCACTCCTGGCCGGGCGTCCAGCCGGTGTTCGTGGTCCACGTCGGACGATAGCGGCGGAACTCGACGCGGCGCATCGC
This sequence comes from Kiritimatiellia bacterium, assembly GCA_017405115.1. The sequence continues at coordinate 34,650 of JAFRBA010000236.1, read as the reverse complement.
CGGGAGCTTCTCGGCGGCGATGCGCCTGAGGCCATCACCGATCGCGAGCGCGGCGAGCGCCTTCCAGTTGTCTGGCACGCCGACGAGGCCGACCTGGCGTCCGGCCAGCCTCGCGGCGTTCTCGAGGATGACTCCGAAGGACGTTGTGCGCATTACCAGACTCCCTGGCCGGAACGCGCGGCCTCGAAGGCGGCGGCGGTGCCGGTGGTCCAGTCCGTGGCCATCATGGACTCCAGCATCTCGGCGTCTACGGGCACGGGTGTGGCAGGCGCGGTCCACGTGGAACCGTCGTAGGAATACGCGTAGGTCGTGCCGGAGCGGTTCTTGAACGTGAGCGTGTATGCGCCGGTCGTCTCGTCGATGGACGAGCGGGAGACGTAGCCGCCCCAGCTCGGACGCTTAACGGCGTCGTAGTTGGACGCATTGATTATCGTCGATATCGCGTCTGCGAATGTCATTGGTTGGTTTTCTTTCTTGGTTGGGTGGTTTGAGAAGTTTGAGGGGTTTGAGAAGTTTGAGAGGTTTCGCGGATGCGCCGTGCGGCGGTACCAAGTCACAACAGGAGATTGCCTCACGTGATCTTTTCTGATTGCATCCGCGAAAAGGTTAGTCGCTGCACGTTCCGCCAGCGCAGTCGCTGCACACCCCGTTTGCGCACCGAACGCCGACAGATCCGTCGGAGACTGTCACCGTGCCGTCTGCGGCAGACGATACCACAGCCTTCGACTCGTTGCCGCCACGACTGACAAACCGATTATATGCTTGCTTGGCAAGCGATATGACGCCCGCCGCGCCGCCCTCTGCCGCGGCGGACCCGCCGCATGTCGCGATGGCCGTGCCTATCTTCGCCGCGAGCTCGGCGGTTCCCTTGAGAGACACGTCGACAAGCGCGACGAGATTGCTGTCCATGCCAGACTGATAGCCGTTCAAGTCAAGCTTGGCGACACCAGCCTCCGCATGCATCTCGTCCATCTTGGTGAAGGTTCCGTGTTGAAAGTAATCCACCACCCAGCCTTTATCAAAGAAGATAGGCTTGCCGAGGTCGTCGCAGATTGCGCGGACAACGCCGTTCGTGTCCGTCCACGTGGCGAGCGCCTTGCCTCGGTATTCCACCTCGATTGACTTGCAGCCGGTGACGCTACCAAGAATGGCAGCGAAAAGGCCAGCGGCGACGATTAGCTTCTTCATGAGTCTGTTCCTTTCCAATGAGCGCCGCCGAAAAGACGGAGCGCGTAGTATTCCAAGTTGGCCTTCCACCGTGGAAAGCCCAAAGGTTTTATAAGCCCGTCGCGGTATATCTCGTCTGCATCCTTGCGGGAGAAGGGAAGAAAGCCCGCGTAGAGGTAGTCGTGGAATATCGCAACGGGCAAGCGTTTTGTTGACATCGGGTGCCCGCAGATGCGCCAGAGGAATCGCGGGATGCTCGCGCCGTCGGTCACGAACCCAGCCGGGACCGTAAAAGGAAGCCCCGCGACCTGCACATAGAAGTCGTGGACGAGCTTCCAGCTCTCGTTTCCGGGAACGGGCTCGATGATCGGACGGCTGATTATCTGCACGTCGATCATTGGCCCCTCCAGAAGCACAGCACGCGCAGAGCCGCCGCGTCACCGCAGATGAGCGACAGAGCGAGAATCGCGCCGACGCCGATTATCCAGAGCCCCTGGCGCTTCACACGCTGCCCGGTCTTGTACTGGCAGTCGACGAGCGCGATCATCGCAGAGACCATCGCCTCGTCGAGCATCTCGGGTGTCTTCGCGCTCTTGAGCTGAGCCTTTACCATGTCCTTGGTCACCTCGTCCATTTCAGCCTTCCTCCTCGTCTTCATCCTCGTCGTCGAAGTCACAGTCGCGTACGAACGAAATCACGCCGCAGACGACGAAGAAGAGCGCCGCGCCGAATACGCCGACTGCGGTAAGCGCCGCGACTATGACTTCCTTCGTCATCCTACCTTGCCTCGCCCGCCGTAATGTGCGTGACTACCTCGACGGGCGCGTTGGTTATCTCCGACGCGCGGCGCTCTCGCGACCTCGCCAGCGCGGCGGGTATGCCTTTCGTCGTGACTGTCACCTTCGGCGTCGGCGGCGTGTTTAGCGGATCCTCAAACACCGTGCCATCCTCGTAGCGCGTGATCTTCACGCCGCGGGCGACGTCTGTAACGGGCATACCGACGACCTTGCCGTGCCAGCGTTCGCGGCCAGACGCCGTGGAGGTGTCGCGGAGATACAGACCGCGCAGCGACTTCACCGCGTCGGCGACGTCGGCGGGCGTCCATCCCTCGGCCTCGATTACCTTCAGCGTCTCGCCGATTATGGCATTCACCTTGGCGGTGGCATTTGTATCGATGCTGGTTGTTACCGCATCGGCGACAGCCGACGCGACAGTCGCCGCGCACAGCAGGACGGTCAGCAGAGTCTTATTCATTGTTTTCCTCGTTTTGCGTGTTGGGAGTGAGTTGAAGCGAGAAGGACGCCGACGGGCCGTTGGTCATCGCAGGGTCGGGCGCTACGCGCCTGCCATCGATGTAGACGCCGGTGCGCCACGGAACGGCCGCCGCGCCGGATGTTCCGAGATAGCCCTTGCGCCACTGTATCTCGGCGACGCCGTTGGTGTGCGCGGCAGGGCCCGGCGTCCACGTCGTGAAGAACTGGAAGTCGTTCGTCTCGGCCCCGTCGAACGGGATGTCGGACGGGACGGGAAACGCGCCGAAGGTCGCGTCAAGGAACTGCACCCAGTCGGCGTCGTTTGTGGATCCCGCCGCGCGGAACCACCCCTGGAGGTCTGCCGAATCCGGAACCATCGAAAGGCGCGTAAAATTAACGTGTACGTAGCCGTTGGTGACGTATGATCCCGCGTCGTAAAGATACCGCATCTCCGGGTCGGTGTATGGGTAGGTGACGCTGCCGTGCTTCGTCGAGCCGACCCAGACAAGACAGACGACGAACGGAGCGACGACAAGCGCCTCCAGGCCGTGCCGCTTGCACCACGCGAAGACCGCCGCGCCGAACCGCAGCAGAACGGCCAGCAGCAGCCCCGCGCCGAACGTCAGCAGCGCGAACCCGCAGACGTGCGCCAGGACTTGCTGGTATATCGCATAGAAGTTCATATGTCCCCTAGGGCGCGGCTGGAGAGAGTGTTAGCACCGTGTTGCCGGAGATCGTTGCGGTGCCTAGCGTGTACTTCACGCCGTTTATGACGATGTACTGCATTTCCACCGGCGCACTCTGCACTATGCGCGACTCGGTGCCCTGTCCGTACTTGGCCTTCATGAACATTTTCGACTCCGTGCCCTTCGCCCACCATTCGCAGACGTATACGCCGGACTCCGGACTGGTCCACGACACGTTGCACGGGCAGTCGCCGTCGGTCTCGGCGTGCCACTCCGGGCTGCCGATGTCGCGGCAGAACATGGCGACGGGCGCGGACGCCGCGTTGGTTACGGCGTAGGTCGTGAACCAGTGCGTGACGCCCATGACCGACTCGTGCGTCATCGCGCCGGGCGCGGCGACCACAGTGCGCGCGCTGCCCTTGACGATCTCGAACTGCGTGTTGCCCTCGTCGTCGCTGATGCGGAAGAACCCGTTGGTGGTGCCGTTGACGTCGGCGACCATACCGTTGGACTCCAGCACCCACACCGCGCCGCCCGTGTCCACGTATCGCTGGTAGGACATGCCGGCGGCGACGGCGACACGCGGCTGCGCAATCCAGAAGAACCCGTCCGGCGCGGGCTCGCCCGTCACGCCGTCGTAGAAGGCGTACTCCCTCTCGCCCTTGTTGGCGAGCGCGGCGGAAAGCTCGGCATACTGGTTTGTGTAGATGCCGAGAAACCAGTACCACCGCGTCATCTCGCGCCACACCGTGAGCCAGCTGGACTCGCCGTTCTCCGTGATCTTGACCTCGACGTACGCCTCGGGCATGTGCGTCGCGGAGTTGTCGTTGGTGGAGACGAATCGGGCGTCCTCGGCGTTCAAGTGCGCGCCAATGGCGGAAACCTGAGAGCCGAGAGTGGAGATGGACTGCGACTGCTGGGACAGCTGCGACGCCTGGGACGCGATCGCGGCGGTCTGCGCGGCGTTCGTGGAGGTCGCCGCGTCGGCAATGGCGCGAACTGCGGCGACGGCATTTGTCGAGGCAATCGGCTTGTCTGTCTGCGAGCCTAGCGTGTAGCCGATTAAAGGGTTTTCCGTGCGGGTGGCGGTGAGTAAATTTTCAGGGGCACCCGCCCAGCCGTCAAACACGATAGTCGTTGGTTCTGTCTCGAAGTATTTGGCACTCCCTATCGCACTACTGCCAGCATAAGGTGCATATGTGAGTCCGTCCATTCCTTCGGGCGCAGGACCTTTTACAATTCTTATTGGATTGCCTTCCCAATCTGAAGGCGAGCACACCCACTCGCCGAACCTCTCGCCGTCGCCGCCGTACACCGGAGTGAGCTGCACGTCGTTGGTGCTTGCCTTGCCCGCGATGGAATCCAGCTGCATGAAGATGGTATCGCTCAGGCGCGTCTCTGTGCCGGTGCCGTCTACTAGCGAGCGCGCGCTGTCCGCAATGCTCGCGTGACCGCTATTGTCGGAGTAGTCGGCATGCCCCGCGCCAACCGCGTTCTGCGCCCATCCTGGAAACATGTCAGGGTTGGCAGCCTCGACTCGCGGTATGTCGTTCGTGGCGGCGACGAGCTCGCCCGGCTGCACGGCGCTCATCGCCGCGTTGCTCACGGCGGCGTAGTTGCCTGGCGCCGGGGCGAGGCGGACTATCGCCGCGTCGGTTTCGGCTGCGGTGTAGACCTCGTTCGTGCCCGACATGAAGTTAAGCATCGTCGCGGCTGGCGCGGACAGTGCGGCACAGAGGCCGCACAGCAGGACAATTACGGCGGTTGTCATCTTGTCTACAATCTTATTGACAGCTGTCTTCACGCTGTCGACAGAATCTGCTGCTTCAAGCTCCGCAATGTCGCTAAAGTCGGGCTTGCCTTCGATGTCGCTCCAATTTACCTTCGCCTGCGGCGGCGCGACGTCCGGACGCACCATTACGCGCCCTCCTGGATAATACTGCCCTGGATCCGTTCTCGTGTCCATGTTGAAATCCTCCCTTCTCTCCGTTCCCCGTTCCCCATTACTCTGCCCCGACGCCCTGCACGCCAGTCTTGCCGATCTCCGCGTTCTCGCCGAACTGCGTGAGCTGCTGCTGAAGCGCCGCGATCCAGCGGTTCATCATGTCCTGGCTCGTCGGCGACATCTCCGCGATCGCGTCCGGGTTCTCCTGCTGGAGCTGCTGCCAGAACTGCAAGCGCGCCTCGTAGTTCCAGCCGCCGTCGGTGTTCATGTCGGGCATCACGCCCGCCTTGATGAGCGCGAAGTTGCGCTTCTCGTCGGCGATGTCGTCCTGCGTCATGCGGTCGGCCGACTTGAACGCCTTGTCGGCGAGCTCCGGGTACATCATCGTGAAGCACTTCTTCACGACCGGCTCCGTGTCGACGACGCCCTTGCGGTCCATCGCCTGCAGGAACTGGCTCGTCGCGTTCATCTTCTCGATCAGCTTCGCGTTGTCGAGGTTCGTCGGGTCGAGCTTGAGCGTTATGAGGAAGTTCCCCGCAACGCCCTGCGCCTTGACGCCGCGAACGTCCTGCGTCTCGGTTGCGCGGAGGACGAACTCGTCGCTGGCGTTGTCCTGGGCGACTTCGAGCAGCAGCACGAGGAAGTCGCGCCACTGCTGCAGGAACCAGAACACGAACGCGCGCTCGCGGTTGGTGACGTCCGTCTGGCCGTTCGATACGCCCGTGTACTCCAGGAGGTCGTTCTTTATCTTCTCCTCCTGCTTGTCCGCCGCGGCCGGGAATGCCGGCGGCTGCATGAAGCCGACGTCGTCCGACTGGCCCATGTTTATGACGGCGAACGGCTCCAGGAGGACGTTGCGCACCCTAGAGCCCTTCGCCTTGACCGGCGGGAGCGAGCCGACGATGGCGTTGTTCGCGGCCATGTCGCGCACCAGCTTCGCCGCGCCCTGCGGCGCCGCCGCGATCTCGGCGAGCCCGCGAGAGTCCAGGATGCCGCTGGAGCGCACCTCGCGGCGGAAGAACGCGATGTTCCACTTGCCGCGCCGCGTCTTCACGAGACGCTTGCCGAACGCGCTGCCCTCGGCGTGGCTCAGCACGCTCACGTACCGCGAAGTTTCGCCGCGGTCGTTCGTCTCCGCCGTGTAGCACCAGACGACGTTTACCAGATCCTTGACGTCCTCGATGGGGTACGTGCCCATCTCGGTGAAGAGCTCGATGCCGCGGTGCTGAAGCGTCTCCTCCACCCAGTCCTCGTCCCAGTCGTCGTCGGACACCTTCTCGCGCAGCTGGCTTTCGGTCATCCACTCGCCCCGGAACATCGGGGATGCGTAGTCAAAGTCGTCCGTGAGCTTCGGCACGCAGAAGTCGTCGCCGTAGCGGAGAGCCTTGATCTCCGGGCCCTCGTTCTCGTCCACGACGCATACGGTCTCGCACTCGCCGTCCTCGGCAAGCGCGGCAATCACCTCGTCCACCTCGCCCTCGCCGATCTTGCGGACGGTCACAAGCCAGTTGCGGATGGTCTGCCAGGCCTCGGGGTCCTGCTGGTCGAGCCCGACGCGGAAGTATATCGCGGCGTCTGTCTCGGCCTCGCCGATCGCGGCGGCGTAGGCGGCGTACTCGGCCTCGAGCGCGTCGACGTCGAGCTCCACGACGCCCATGGTGCGGCGGCGCTTCCAGGCGACGTCCAGCGCGCCGACGGCCGGCGAGTCGCAGAGCATGTAGCGCAGCATCGCCTGCACCTCGGCGCCGCCCTTCGCGCCGAGCTGCTGCATGAGGCTCTTGAGGAGCAGCTTCAGGCAGCGAGCCCTTTCCAGGCTCGCGGCGTCGCCGCCGCACGAGATTTCCACCTCGCACGTCTCGATGGCGACGATGACAAGCGCCAGCTTGTCGAGGAAAATCTTCTCGCCCCAGCGGATGCGCTGGTCGCTCGCGCCCTCGAACGGCCACGCCTTCTTCTCATCCGTGTCGAGCTTGACGCCCTTCGGGTTCTGGTCCGGCCAGATGCAGTCGAATGCGCGGCAGTAGTCGTCGCGCTTGGCGAGCACGCGGTCGTCGGAGACCTGCACGTGCCAGTATGCGAGGTCGGCGAGGAGCTTCGAGCGTTCCTCGTCCGAAAGCTTCAGCTGCGTGCCTATGCGCCGCATGGTCTACCTCTCGATGACGATGACGGCCTTCCCGCCATTGAGCGCGGTGCCCTCCGCGACGAGCCTGTCGCCCGGCATAAGCGCCGCGCCCACGTCGTTCGTGTGGTAGTACCCGCCTGAAAGCGTCGCGCTCAGGAGCGTGTTTGTGAACTCCCTGCGCAGAAAGCGCGTCTCGCTGTTGGTCGTGACGGACACGCCTGCGACGACGCGCTCCACCCAGTTCGTCCACGCCACGGTCTGCTCGGCCTTGTTCGTCGTCACCACGATGTCTGGCCACGGCGGGTAGTAGGGCGTCTCGTTGACGGCCCTGGCGTAGACGTTCGACTCGATGACGCCCGCGCCCTGGTGCCGCGTGCGCCACACGGTCACGATGTCGTTCGTGACGGTCTTGGTGAGATTCGTCGCGACTTCCACGTAGTTGGTCGTCTCCGTCACTGCGTCGACCTGCCACGACAGGACGAGCGGCGACAGCCTCTTCACCGTAACCGTTCCGGAAAGATTCGTCGAAACCGCCTGGAACGCCAGCGCCCGCGCCGGGCCGCCAGCGTCCGCCGGCGCGCTCGAGAGCGCCGTCGCCGACAGCGCGGCGAACGCGGCGAACGCCGCGACTGCGGCGAAGGCCAAAAGGGAAATTCTCTTCATGGTAGGATCCTCCGTATCTCGAAAGGCGCCGCGCCGCCGGGAAGGGTCGGGGTCCCGGCGGCGCGGCAAAGACCGTTAGGCGGACTGGTACGTCACCGCGAACTGCGAGAGCGGGTTGCGGCACGCAAGGCGCAGAATCGCCTCGTGGTAGCCGCGCTCGCCGCCGCCGCGGTTCTCCAGCTTGCGGATGCGAAGCGGGAGCAGCGTGTCGATCGACCAGCACTCCGGACGGATGAACGCGCCGTTGTAGTGCTGCGCGGTGCCGATGGTGACGGCCGCGCCGGGGTTGCCGATCGTGCAGCCGAGGTGGTTGCACACGAGCGTGCGGACGCTCACCGAGTCATACGCGAACTCGTCGCAGATGAGCTCGATCTTGCGCGTCTTCGTCTCGTTGCGGCGAAGCACCGTGTCCATGCCACTCACAGTCTCGGCCTTGCCGAGCCAGTTGGACATGATCGCCTTCAGCTGCAGGCCGACGAGGCCGGTGAGCTGCAGGTGGCCGTCGCCCTGCTCGAGCGCCGCCTTCAGGAGCTCGGCCTTGAACAGGCTCTCGCTGAAGACGCTCGAGTCCGTCAGGTCGCCGGTGATGCCGCACTGCGGGCGGAACTCCGACGGAATCGGCTGCACCGCGTGCGCCGTGTTCTTCGCGAGCCAGCAGAGCATGCCGCGCGTCTTCGCGATCGTGTCGTCGCTGGTGCCGCGCGCAACCGCCTCCTGGGCGGAGCCGAGCGTCACCTCGATGGAGCGCACAAGCTCCTCCGCGTCGCGGCGAATCTGGCGCGCAAGCGCCTTCTCGCCCTTCTTCTCGGTGTAGCCGGGAAGAAGCTCCGCCTCGTCCGTGACCTTGTAGCCGCGCTTGGTGCGGAACTTCTGGAGCTGCACTTCTAGGTACGTGTTGACGCGCTTCGCGAGAGTGCTCTCGTCGAAGTCGGCGCCTTCGGGAGCGCCGAGCGAGTAGGCGCCAGTCGCGCCCTCGACCTCGATCTCCTGCTTCCACTGCTCGGGCTTTTCGCCGCGCTTGATGATCGTCTGGATCGGGTTGTCGTACTTCTTCGCGCGGATGACCTTCGAGTAGTAGTCGTTGATCTGGAGTACCGCGTCTGTGGTGTAGATTGCTGCCATTGTGGTTTACTTCTTCCTGCGCATCTCGGTGATGTATTCCTCGAGATCGTCGTCGTTCTCGACGTCCATGTCCTCAAGGTTCTTCCCCGTTCTGCGCTTGGGCTTCGGGCCGTTGGCCCTCGGCTTCTGTTTGGTTGATTCGTCCTTCCGCTCGGTCTTCTTCGGCTTCTTCTCTCCCGGCTTCTTTCCGGCCTTGAGGGCTTCGACGCCCGCCTCGAAGATTTCGCGGACCTTCTTGAGAAGTTCTTTCCGGCGCGGGCCGTACTCGTCCTTCAGGTCTCCAAGTTCGCCCTGGAGATTGCGCACGCGGCGCTCGACCTTGGCGTAGCTCATCGTCTTCCCGTTGTCGATCTCCAACTCGTCGTCGGGGTCGTGGTTGTCCAGCCACTGCTCGTAATTCGCGATCACGGCGCGGTAGCGGTCCATCTCCGTGAAGGCCTCGGCCTCCGCCTTGGTCATCAGGCCCGGCAGGATCCCGCTCGACTCGGCGGCCTTCATGATGGCCTTGCCATCGTCGCCGCTGAGCTTCTTCGCGTCGGCAAGCTGTGCTTCGAGCGTCTTGACGCGGGCCTCCGCGTCCTTGCGCTGGGCGATCAGCTTGTTGATCCGCTTCTGGGCCCTCGCCCCAAGCTCCTCGTCGTCATCGTCGGAATCGTCGTCGTCATCGTCGTCTTCCGGGTCCTCCGGGTCTTCCGGATCCTCCGGGTCGTCGTCGTCATCGTCGTCGGTGTCCTCCGGATCCTCCGGGTTTTCCGGATTCTCCGGGTCATCCGAGTCGACGCGACCGCCGTCGGCCCCGTCTTCGAGGTCGTCAACTGGCGCCTGAACTGTGATTCCGAGTAGTTTGAGTAGTCTTGGGTCCATTTTGCGTTTTCCTCCTCGTGCTCTTTGCGGCTGCACGCGCCGTCCGGTGCGCAGACTTCCGTTTTACGAGTTCCGGGGACGCTGCGGTCTCCCCCGCTCGACGGCGCAATCTTACCACAAAACAGCCCCGCCGGAAGCAAAAATCACCCCCGGAGCGTCATTTTACGGGTAACGTTACCCCTAAAAAGGGTTTTTGGCTACCAGTTTACGATCTTGGAGCGCCTGGCGATGGGGTTTGAGAGGTTTGAGAAGTTTGAGAGGTTTGAGGCGTTTGAGAAGTTTGAGGGGTTTGAGGAGTTTGAGGAGTCTGTCGCCAGATCTGCGCCAGAATCCCAGATGTCGCTCATTACGGCGTAGCGGTCGCAGTCGATCGGATCCTTCGCGGCGCCCTTCTGGCCGTCCTTGCCCGTGAGGAGCTTGTAGCAGGCGATCGTGTTCACGCAGTCGCTCGTTACCAGGTACTTCTTCGCCCTGCACTTGTCGATGAGCCGCGAATAGCCGACGGCGAGCTTCTGGCCGTCGGCGACCTGCCAGCCGCCCATCAGCTCCTCCAGGTCCTCCAGGAGCGACTGGTTCTCGCGGCGGCTTATCTTCGACTGCGAAGCCGCGCGGCTGTCGAGCAGACGAAACTCCATGCGCTCGCGAGCGCCGTCGCAATCGTCCCAGTCCTCGACTTCTTCGTCTTCCGGCGGACGCATCGGGTTATTGCCTGCCGCCAGCCATCGCTCGTAGTCGGCCCATCCCTCCAGCCGGGCGATTTCGTACTTGATCTGATCGTACCCGAAGCCGAAAGTAGTCTGGCCATCGCCTCTCGCCCCATCGTTCATCCCCTTGTTCTTGTCGCTCGGCACCACCCACGGCCCCGGCACGCCCTGCCCCGGAACCTCGTAGCCGCCCGGCCACTCGCGGTACTTGTACAGCGTCTGCGTCTGCGGATCGTAGCCGTACCACCCCATGCACCAGTTGCGCTCCGGCGCGGGGTCCACGACCATGAACCGCACGAGGCGGCGCGGCAGCTGCGACGGGTCGATGACGTTCTCCTCGGTGAAGGTCTTTATGAGCCGCCCCTTCATGTCCCTGGCCATGCCGTAGACCGCCGCGTAGATCTTCTCCTCGGCGTTCTCGTCGGCCATCTTGGTCTGTATCAGCTCGCTTGGCAGGCCGTAGGGGTTGTCGCTGCCATAAAACCAAACTGCAGCTGCCTGTCCTCCCTGGCAGACGCAGACGCGCGGCACCGCGTCGAAGGCGCGGCCTTGAGGCACCTTAGCAGGATCTCGACCATCTCCCTGTTCGAATAGCCATTCAAAACAGTCCTCAGGTCGGGATTCGGGCACGCCGCAATCTCCAATCTGGCCTTCTCTACGCCACGCCTTAAGTTTCTCATACTCCTCCTCCGTCAGGTTAAGTTCTTTCCAGGGCATCTTCTCGCCGCCGTCGCGCGGACGCAGCCAGGCGACGTGCCAGCGCGTCGTCGTCGCGCCGTTCAGGAACGCCGCGATCGGCGCCGTGTAGCCGTTGAGCGGCGTGAACGTGCCGAGGAACATTCCGCTGCGGCTCGTTATTCGCGTCGTCAGCAGGTTGTAGTGCCCGATGCCGTACTCCTCGTCCGGCCAGGCGAGGTCGTATTCGACGCCTTCGAGCGAGTTCGTCGTCATCTCGTAGGTGATGAAGTTCAGCTGGCTCTTGTTTGCGAGAGTGACGCGGCTCCCTGCGAAGCCGTTCTTGTCGGTGTAGCTGATGTTCTCGACGGCGTCCTTCGCCTTCTTGGTGGCGACGTTGCGCGCCTTCAGCTCGGCGGGCATGTAGTGCCAGACGCGCGCCATCTGGTTTTCCTTCTGCGTGTGGTGGGTCTGCGCGCCCGAGCAGCACTTCTTGTCGCCGAGCATCATCGTCTGCACGGTGAGCTTCGCCGCGAAGTCGGTCTTGCCGGACCGGTTCGAGCCCATTATCAACAACTTAGTGACAGGATGTTCAAAACCCAGCTTGCGCCGCATCCGATCGGCGAACATCTCGGCGGTCCAGCAGTGCCCGAGACGTCGGCGTATCATCTGGCGCTCGCGTTCGCTCCACACCGGGTTGCGCATGAGCGCCTTGGCGACGAACCATATCGGCGGCTCGTAGCCGTAGTCGTATGGATTGTCGCGGCGGAGCGCGATCTGGCGCTCGCGCATCTCCGCGAGGAGCGCGGCGGCCTTGTCGGCGGCGACACCCTTCTGCGCGGCGAAGGCCGCTATCTGCTCCGCCGTCGGCGGCTGTGTCAGCGCGTCTCTCATTTTCGTGTCGTTGTTTTGGCCGTGTAGAAGTGTAGAGGGTGTAGAGTTTTCGGGGTCTGGGGCAGAGCCCCAGATTCTACATTTCTCCACTTCTACACGGCTTCATTCTACCGCCCCTCCAGGATCTTCGAGTACAGCTCCGCGAAGCGCCTCAGCGCGCGCATTCCGCCGCGCGCCTCGCGCAGGTCAGCGTCGTCGACCGCGCCCGGCTGCATCAGCCGCGCCTCGATCTCGTCGTGCACCTGCAGCGCGACCTGCAGCGGAAACTGCCGGTCCTTCGCGTCAGTGCAGCCGAGCCAGCGGTCCACCTCGTCGGGATCCACCGCCGGCACGCTCCGCCAGTCAAACCCGTCTTCCTTTTTCGCGAATCCTATCATCGGTTTTGTCCTTTCAAAGTTGCCGGTCTCTCCCGGCTGTCACCGCTTGGGGTTTTTATACTCCTGTCGGTCTGGGAGTCGCCGCGAGGGTCGGGCGCGGCAGTTGTGCCAGGGCACCCTGTGGTTGTGTCTTCTCTTTCGTTCACGGTGGCAAATAGCCAGTCTGGAAATGGGATTTCGTCATGATCCATAGGCTTATCAGCAAGGCGCGGACTTACCTCTGCTGCGAACCATGCATCTCTGGCTTCTCTCAGTGTCACGAACCTGTCGCAGTTCCTCGGCGGCTTGGCGAGGGCGGCGCGGGCTTTGGCTTGCATGGCGCGCAACCAATGCAACCACGGTTCTTCATCTTCCTTCCGTTCCGGAAGAATCACCCATGCCATTGCAAGGACTATCTCTTCCATCGCCGCCGCGTTGCCAACTGCCGACGACTTTTTGGCAATTGGGTGCTCGCCGTAGATGGGCGAGTTGCAGCCGTTCGGCTCCCCGTAGTATTCGCAGTCCGGCTCGATCTCGCCGTCGCGGCACTTTGCGCAGATGTCTTTCCAATCCGGGTCTGGCTTCGGCAGCAGACGACAGATTTTGTTATGGTTCTCGATGGCACCACGCTCACTCGCCGTATGCGCGGAAACGTAGCCGCAGTGCAGGCATCGAACCACAAAGCAGTTATCGTAGTTTATATGTTCTGGTGCTGTACTCTTGCCGCAGAACGGGCATGGTTCAGCCTTGACATCACCTACAGACATGGCGACTCCTCCTTGCTCCACGAAAGTTGTTCCGGCTCGTAGCCATTGGCGACAAGCCAAGCATTGCCGCGTTCTGCACGGTCTATCAGGTCACGCTCTGCGTCGTCGTTCGGGGCGTGGGCGAACATTTCCTGATAGTCGATGATGGCGTCGCGCACCAGACGCTCGATAGAATTGGCTTCTCGCTTCCACGCCGCCTCGATGCGGTCGGCAAGTCCGTAGGCCCATTCGCGGTTTATGTCGTGCCACGACTGGTCAAACCCGCGCCGCATCACCGCCACGATCTCCGCCAGCATCTCTTGCTTCTCTGCACGTTCTACACGGCTCATGCCATTCCCCTCACTTTCCATTTTCAACTTTCCATTCTCCATTCTTCCACACCCACCACTGCCCTTTCACATACCGCCTGCTCACTCGCCCGAACTTGCAGCCGTGGCCGTTGAGCGAGTCCGTGCCGGGCACGCGGTCGTCGGCGCAGCTCTCCGGATAGAGCCGCTTCATGTCGTCCCAGAATCCGCTGGCGCTCTCCGACAGCACCTCCGGGCCGTACTGCTCGACGGCGTTCATCACCGCGTCGCGGTGCCATCCGCCGACGCGCCCCTCGCCGGGCTTCGCGCCGACTGCCTTGCGCCGCTCCCTGAGATCCTGCATTTCCTTCGCGGCGAACGCCCTCGCGTCGTCCAGCCGCTTCTGCGCCGCGCCGGTCGCCTGCCGGTCAATCGTCTTCTTGTGCGTTATCCGCATTTGCCACCTCGCTTTCCTTTAGCGCTTCAAGTCTTTCCCTGTTTGCCTGAATTATCGCCTTGGCAAGATCGTCTATAGCTCTGGCTATCGCAAAAAGACCTTTGGCCTTTTCACGCTCTATCTTCTCGTTCAAATAGCCGTTAAGCATTCCCATGTGATACCTCACTTTCCTTGTTTTGCGCGCGGCGATCCTTCGCCGCGTCCATCCTTCGCCGCGTTGCCAAACTCAATTTGAACGCTTTTTGAGTTCGCGTTGAGTTCTTGCTTTCCCGCCGTGACATTATCCGCGCCGGTATTCTCATTTTCGGGCGAATCTGTAAATAGCGCAAGGGCGGCGTCGGCATGGTTCAATGTGTCATACGCGCCGTCGCTTTTAAGCGCTCCGTATTTTATCGCATTGTAAAGAACGTGCCGCGCGCTCTCTAACGCCTCACACAGCTTTGCCATGTTGCCGGGTTGCTCCCGCCTTCGCCTGTCTTGTTCGGCGTCGAATGCACTTCGCTGCGCCTGTATCACCGAGTTCAGTTTCTCGATCTCGCGCTTGTACGCCGCTTCTATACGGTCGAGGAATGAATTGAATTCGTCAAGCCATAACGCACGCGCTGGTGCGTATGGAACAGGAATGCCTTTGTAACCACGCCCTTCAGCTATTATGTCCGCCAGCGATTCTTGCTTTATGTTCTCATTCATTTCAGTCTCCTGTTTGTTTGGTTGGTTGTTGGCTAGAACTTTTCAACCTTTCAACCTTTCAACTTTTCAACTTCGAAATGCCAGCCGACGACGTTCCTTCCGGACTCGTCGTACTCGCGCACGAAGTGCTTGACCTCCGGATGCGCCGCGCGCTCCTCGGCCATGCGCTGCCGCATCTCCGCGTACGTCTCGCCCATCAGCTTGCAGCCGCGCTGCGGCATGGCGTTCGTCATCTCCAGCCACCAGTCCTGCTCGGTGTAGGTCCAGTCGTCGCACAGCTGCTCAAACTTCCCGACAGGCAGCTTCTTCGTCTTGCCGCCGACCGTCACCTCGATGTCCTCGCCCTGGGAATTGCCCGGACGGAACAGGAAGTAGTTCGGGAACATGACGAACGGAATCTTGCCGCGCCCGCCCTGCTGGTTCTTCAGCACCTCCACCCACATCGGCCTCAGCGCCTTCGCGAGCGAGAGCTGTCCGCGTCGCCGCGCCTCCGCCTCGTCGGCGGTCTCGTGCTCGACGACGCCGTATGATATCGCCTTGTCGTTGCGGTCGCCGAAGGCGAGCTGCGTCGGCGGCGTCTCCTTCCAGTACTTGCGCATGTCCTCGTCGTAGTAGATCGCCGTCACCGACGCCGCGGCGCGGGCGATCTCGGCCGAGTCGCCTATCGCGTCCAGCCCCGGCTCGGCGTACTTCCCCTCGCGGACCTCCTTCTCGAAGGCGCGGGAGAGCTGCGCCAGGCAAACGATCGGAATCTTCAGCCGCTTCGCGATGCGCTTCACGGCCTGCACCGCGCGCTGCACCCTGGTGTACTCCGGCATCTGCCCCTTCTCGTCCGGAGAGACGAGCTGGATGTAGTCGATGATGACGGCCTTCCACCCGAGCGTCTTCACTCCCCGGTAACACTGGTACTCTATCGTCTTCGCGCCGTCCTCCTCGCTGATCCAGACGTTGTTCAGCTTGGCGGCGCGGCGGAACCCGCGCTCGAACCTGTCCACGTCGCCGGCGCTGGCGCCGAAGTTCAGCTTTGCGAGGCTGACGCGCTCCATGATCGACGGGTAGCGGTCGGCGTACTGCTCGCCTGCCATGTCGATGCAGATTATGCCGTGCTTTATGCCGCGATCGTTCCAGAACACGGAGAGGTTTGCGGCCATCGTCGACTTGCCCTGCGACGCGAGCGCGGCGACGACGTGAAGGCCCGGCTTCAGTCCGGTGAATATCTGGTTCAGCTCCTGCCACGGCCAGGGCAGGCCGTCCATGTAGCCCCAGTTGTGCTTCACGAACCGCTCCTCGTGCAGGATCCGCTTCTTCTCGACCGAGCGCTCCACGTAGTCGCCGAGCTGGCGGAGGCCGCTGTCGTTGTCGGCGAGCGTCTCCTGGAAGTCGTGCATGCGCTTGACGAAGTCCTCGATCTGAATGCCGATGTTGTCCGGAGTCATCTCCGCGAGCCATTCGGCAGTCATCTTGTGGACCCTGGCATATATCGCCTTCGACTTCAGCGCACGGAGGTAGTGGTCCAGGTGGGCGGTGATTGCGGACGCGTCCATCAGCTCCTCGAACAGCTCCACGAACCCCCTGCCGTCCGCGGCCTCGTACTTCTGCTTGACGTGGAAGAGGTCTAGCGTCCTATGTTCGCGCCATGCGGCGATCGTCGCCTCGAAGAAGTTCTTGTGGCGGAGGTCCCGGAACCAGTCGCCCTTCACGCCGAACTTCTCGATGGACGACATCGCGTAGCCGACCGTCTCGCTCTCCGAGCCCATGCCGGCGGCCAGCACGCCGAGCACCATCACGTCCGCACTTGCAAAGTCGTTGCTGTTCATCGCTTAACATCCTCCAACCATTGCTTCACCTCGCGGTATGGACCGAGCTTCAACTGCGCACCTATCTTCACGACAAGGTGGAGTCGCCGGCATTTCGGCTCGCCCCATTCCGGGTGCTTTACGCTCTCACGCCCGCGAAGGTCGAAGCCGACAATTTGTACGATCAGGGCGCGGCTGTCCATGTTGTATCCGTTCCGAAACACTGCGACAGGTTTTGTCAAACCCCAGTATGGATCGTTCGCCGCCCAGAGAAACGCGCGCTGCACCTGCTTGTGCTCGCAGTCGCGATACTCCTCACGCTTCACGCCACGGGCGATCATGTTGAACCACTTGCCCTTGATCGGCAGATTAAGCACGACGTTCATCATTTTGCCTCCTGGTTTTCTGCGGATCGAGCTGTATGCCAAACTCACGCCGATACCACCTGACGAAGTAGCTCCAGGACTCGACCGAACACCGTGCACGGTAGCGCTCGATACGCTCAATTCCTTCGGCTGCGATTTTCTTCCACTTCGGCAGCCAGATAAATTTGTATTTCCACATCAGCCCGATCGTATCGTGCTTGTGCTGATGGTAGTAGAAACGTTTCTGCCATCGAACTCTGTTCCGCACCCTCGGGTCTTTCATGCGCTCGCGCCGGAGCTGGCGCTTGCGCTCGGCCTGCACGGGATCAGCGGCGCGCGCCCTGTCCCGCATACGGAGCTTTGCAACATTTTCAGGCTTACTGGACCATCTCTTCCAGCTTGCCGCACGTTTGTCCGGATGCGCTTCACGGTATGCTTTGACCCTTGCCTGCTCACGGTCCTTGTTAGCTGCATACCATGCCCGTTTGCGTGCATTGAGCTCATCCTTATGCTTTTCTCTCCAGGCGTTTGCCGTCTTTCGTGACAACGAATGGTGAAACGGATCTGCATCGAGTTCCCGCCGACGTGCGTTCTTCTCCTCGCGCGTCATTGCGCATTTTCCATTGAGCGGCTTCATCGCCTCACCACCTCAACCCTCGCGAACGTGCCGGTGTATCTGCCGCGCTGCTCGTCAGACTTGTCGCGGAAGTGCTTTTCCTCGAGTTTGTAGTAGCGCCACGGCGTGACGTCGAACTCGCCCTTGAAGCGGATCTTGACGACCTCGCCGACTGCGATGTCGCCAATGCTGTTTCTCACCACGGTGCAGCGTTTGCCCGAGCGGTTGCAGCCGCTCATGTCGCCTACCGTCAGCTTCTTCATCGTGTCCATCACAACACCTCCAGTTGCTCGGCAGCGAGACGCAGCGCGACAAGCCACGCGATGACGCGGCTGCTTACGCGCTTGCCGCAGTCATAAATCCACTCCCAATAGTCACGATCCATTTCCTCAAGATCGCGCTGCACGTCGACGGAAATAACCGGCGGCTTGTCGTCGAAGAACTCTACTGGCGAGAGATAGTCGTCAAGCTCGTCCAGAAAATCCTCTGGCGGAGTCAAGCCGCATTCTGCGCATCTGCCTTTGAAGTCTTCTACGAAATCTTCCCGGCTCCATTCGTAGCGATCGCTCGCCGTCGCAATCTTCTCCATGAAGTATCCGCAGTTCACTTCAAGGTCGCCGTTCTCGCCACGGCGCGTGAAGCAACTCGCCATGCTCGCCAGACTTGCCTTGCATGTCGGCCTTATGATTGCCTCGCCCAGGTCGCCCGTGATATACGCGGCGTTCGGGTAGCCAATGTCAAATACAATCCGAACGCTGCACACCACGGTATCCGGCCTGCGCCAGTCCAGCACCTCGAGCGGACCGTGCCGCGTCAGCGTCGCCCTGTTGTCGCGAAAGTATCTCACAGCGTCCGCGACTTTCTTCCCGATGTCTTCCATGTATTTCATCTGCTTTCACCTCCTGTTTCGTTGTGCGCCGCGCCAGACATGGCGCGGCTAAGCTATCTCCGCTCCGCATTCGCCGCAGCCGCTGCCTTCGGCCGGCGCCGCTTTTTTTCGCGGCGGCTGCAAATACTTCTCGTCGACAAGCCACTTCGTGATCCTGCCCGGCGCATACTGCCAGTCGTCCGCCTTCCACGCCTCCGTCCAGGCGATAAGGCCGCTGATAATCTTAGCCTTCAGCATAGCCGCATCATCGAGGCTCACAGCGTCCCCATTCCCGACGGCGCAATTTTTTTTGACAATCGGGATAAGGCATCGTCTCAAACTCCTCTCGCTTGCCCTCATATGGCCGAAGGCTTCCTGACGGGCAAGGCAATCAGCAATGTCCATCGCGACATCGGCCAGCGTCAGGCCTTCCTGTTGCGGCGGCTCCGTCCGCCGCACCGCCGTCTTCTTCGGCCCAGCCTTCAGCAGATCCTCCGGCCTAACGACTTTAGGCAGCTTCCCGCCCCCCTTGGGGGGCTTATAGGGGGATATACCTTGTTTTGTTTTGTTTTGTTTTAGACCGTCATGGGGTGACATGGAGTTATATGGGGGTTCATGGGGTGACATGGAGTTTGATGTATCTCCATTATCATCAATGTAACCGGCGTGTCTACGGCGCTTCTCGGCATTTCTCCGCCATTCCCGCTCGCGCTCGATCGCACGGTAGCGAGAGGCGTTTATCTGTTCGAAGCCAGCCTTCAGCGACTTCGCGAACGACGCCAGGAGCGAGTTCTTGACCGGCGTGTCGAACATGACGGCCGCCAAGAGGTCGAAGCGCTGCTCCTTCGTCAGGCTCTCGTCCTGGAGCATGACCTTCATCTCCCGCGTCACAAGCGTCCCCAGCTCGTCCTGCGACTTCTTCCTCATTCTAATGACCCTTCCTGCAATCCCGTCGGCCTCGCCGCGCCCTGTCCCGAATCGCGGCCTCCGTGTCCTGATTCGCGGGCTCTGCCCCGCGTAATCCCCTTCTCGAACTTTGAAACGGCCCTGTTTATCTGCACAAGCTCCTTGCACCGCCGGCGCTTCTTGTCGCCAGGCGCGACGATGGACAGCCTCAACTGGCTGCCGACGGACTCCACCACGAGGATGCCGTCTCTCCGCAGCCTCTCAAGCATGTCGGCACACCCGGCACCGAAGACGGCCCGGAGATCCCACTTGTTGACCAGACAGTTGTTGCCCAGTATCTCGCGGACGTAGAACGCCGCACCTATCTCCTCCAGCGGACGGCTCCCCAGCCGCACTTCCTCGAACCACTTCGCCATGTCAGTACTTCACCTCGTTAGGTGCCGCAACCCACTCGAGATGCACATCCGTCGGCAGGTTTATCCGCTCGCAGCAGAACACCTCCCTGTAGTGAATCGGATGATCCATTATGTTCCGCGTCCGCGCGAACTCCCGCGCCTTCGTTGCCTCGAGCTCGACCTGCACCAGACATCTGTTCGGCGTCGTGCCGACGAGCCTCACGGAGACATATCGGCCGCTGACCGGCTCCAGACGGTTGAAGTCTGGCGAGATTCCAAGCTCCTTCGCGAAGTCCGCCACCCACCGAGGCGTCATGCCGACCTCGTCCCCTACGGCGTCCCAGTCCTGCCCTCTCGTCGCCGCAGTCCGTGCCTCGGCCAGCACGCGCCTTTTTATTCCAAGCGCCCTGCAGACGCTAAGGTCGGTATATATACATGGTATAGGCTCATGCTCTGAAGTCGAAGCGGACTGGCCGACGCCGACGCAGCTCTCGCCGCTGTCGCCAGGATCGGAGGCTACAGGGCCTGCTGCTGCGTCAGCTGTCGGCACGTCACCCTTACCCTGGTCCGCGTCCGCTGACAGTCCAGGTGCAGGCGAGGACCCAATTTCCTCGCCGCGGTTCATTTCAAAGTCTTCCCGTTCCCACGGCTTCGCTTCCTGTGCACAAGAAGCCGCTCCGCGTTCACATGGTTCCTGCGGCGGCGTCTTTTTTTCAGTCTGCGTCGGACGCAGCAGTCGCTTGAATGTCGTTCTCTTTGACATGGCAGCTCTCCTTTCTCGTTTCAAGAGTTCTTGCTTTGCGAATACATTTTAGTTGACCTCCCCCCGCGCGGCCGCCCCCGGGGTCCCCCCCGCCCCCGAGGGAGGGGAGGGGCTTAAGTGGCCGCGCACGTCAGGCGCTTCCGACTTAGCCATTATCCGGCCGATTACACAAAGAATTACACAAACTTTCATAAACCCCTTATTTCTCTATGGTGTGTTGCTCAATTCAAATGAGCTAGACCCTTCTGAAGTGTTATCCGTGGAACATTCGGCACCTTCGTTCGCGCCATTTCCGCCTGCCGATTCCTCGCCGTCCGTCCGCGCGGAAATTTTTTCCCGTTCCAACCCATTCATGACATCATCGAACTCATCAACGTCAATCACCTCAGCGGACGCCGGAACAGTGGTCTTCTTTCCATCTTCATTATTTTGCCCTATCTCCGCAATCTTCATCAATGTATCTACTGAGACTTCCGCTGCTGTTTTCGGGTCAGATAGCCGATCATAGATGACTTCCAGGGCACGGGTACGGACAATTCCTTTCAGCCTGTCTGCTTTCGCTTTTATAAAAAGGACGGCACGCCCTGCGTCTGTGGACGCGCTCGCGAGCGCCATGTCTCGGATGGCGCGAACGGTGTTGACTGATACACGATATCTCGCAGCCGTCGCGCGGAT
The DNA here is from genome assembly GCA_017405115.1 of Kiritimatiellia bacterium. The sequence goes on along the minus strand of JAFRBA010000236.1, from coordinate 13,614 downwards.
AGACAATCCATCTATAAAAAAAGCAGCGGCGACGGCCTTGAACACGCCTGGATGCTCGCGGTAGAGGACTTCGCCCGTGTAGCGCTTCTCGTCCGACAAGTCGGCTTCGCCAGGACGACGCGGTGTTATCGTGTCCTCAAAGCCCGGCAGAGCTGTCAGCGACTCGTCTTTACACTTCGACATATCGGGAGTCGTCCTCCAGCTGCGAGAGCCAGTCGTCGATGGCGCATAGCCTGATTTGCGCTCTCTTGCGTCCTGGCAGCAGCACGTGCGCAAGTCCGCGCTGGCCCTTTGTGAGCGTATACGTCTTCATCGCATTGGCGATGACGCTCGAGTCGACGCCGGCGATATGGCTCGCCCTGTCGCAGCTGACTAGCTTCAGCCGGTCAAGAAACATGTTCACGCCTCTCTTTCACGGTCGCGCTGATGGCGGCGTAGATTTCAGCAGCCGTCGCCGCGGGAAGTTCACAGGCGCACGAGCAGTTGTACACGTAGTCACGGCCTTTAATCTGGCAAAACTCTCGGCCCGTGCCACAGAAGTCGATCGTGCTAGCGTCCGCCGCTCGCAGGTCGTCGACGAAGGCGAACTGCATGGCGCCAGCTTCGCGTCCGATCATGATGACCACGCGCTTCGGCACGCCCTTTAGAACGGGCGTGGCCCAGTAGACGTGGCCGAACTGGAACCTGTCGTTAACCATGTCATGCCTCCTTCTGTTCCGATTTCGTCTCGGCGGGCGTGATGATGCCCGTCTGGATCAGCGAAGTCCTGATCACGGCGGAGACGCCGATGTAGTGGCTTCCGGCGTAGTCCTTGAGCTGCCGCAGGCATTCCGGCGGCATCCGCAGATTGACCATCGGCCAATATTCCTTCTGCGCTTCCTGCTGGCACTCGGCCTGCGTACACGTGTCATTCATCGCGCACTGCTCCTTTCACTGCTTCAGCCTGCTCCTCTCGTATCGACGCCAGGTGATCTGCGGCATGCGTCAGAACCATCTCCTCGCCATAGAACCTCAAGGCCTCACGGTATGCCTTCATATCCTTGTCGTCCAGACCGAACGCACCCATGTGCCAGAGAATCGCCGTCTTCTCCTTTGTCGTCAGGTCACAGCCGCAATCGAGCGCAATCAGCACCGACGCCACACCGTGTCCGGGATATGGTGGCTGGACATATTCGTAGCGCCCATCCTCGCCATCCACAGACCGATAGCAATAGCACTTCACCAGGTCATGCAGCATGCCAATCCTGCAGCAAGAACGTTCGTCCATATTGTGCGACGCCAGACCGAGAAGGATCTTGCTGACATTGATTGAATGCCGCATCAGCCCGCCAGCGCACGCGAGGTGGTGTCCCTTCGACGCCGGCGCGGTGAAGTAGCCGATATCCTTGAGATTCTCGATCTCCAGCGTGTGCAAACCGGCTCGCTTCAGGAAATCCCTGGCCTCGGCCTCACAGTCGCAGTCAATGTATTCGTTTATCTTCATTGTTCAGCCCTCCATTCCCGCGTCTCTTGCGCAGCCCTGGATAATCCGGAGCATCGCAATCCCATATTGCGTGTCGTCGTATTCGACCGTCAACAGGTGCTGGAGCCTTCGCCTGCACTTTTCGCGCGTCTTTGCGTCGCCCCACGGCGCCTCCAGCGACTGCGCGAACGCAATCACTGCCTCCTCGTAGTCAGTGCTCATTTGTCCTCCTTCCAAGCAGCCTTTTGAAAAATGCTATAATACCGCTATGGACATTCTCTACGCCATCGGATGCTCCAATGTCTGCCACTACGTCAGCTTGGCCAGAAAGCTGGCCGGTGCCGTCTGGAGCTTTGTCACTGACAACTACATTGGCATCGCCACTGTGATAGGAATTGTGATCGCATTTTTCAGCTATCGCTTTCAACGCAGGAAGCCAGTTCTCCGAGCTGTCGCGATAGTCAACGGCGATTGGGCCACAGCGACCATCACCGTGACAAACACTGGCGACCGTGGGTTTTCCGTCAAGCAGATCGGGCTCGACCTGAATGGTGACAGCTTGACGGTCGTATTCCCGCCCATCCAGCACATGAGACCCGACAAGCTCCCGCATTTTCTGGAATGCGGGGCATCTATCGAATTCGACTTCTTCGCAAGTGACGCAAAGCACATATCTGTCAATGTCCGCTCCCGCGTTGTACTCGAATTGTCTGATGGCGTGTGCCTCATGTGCGATGGCTGTGTCCTCCGCCAGAAAACATAGCTTCGCACCACATGGCAGTGTATAGATTACTATGACATTCGCCCACGGGTGATAGAAGCGTTTTCTGTTTCCCGGCTTCGTGCAGATGATACCCCCGTAGCTCATCCCTCAGCCCTCCTTCGCCGCCTTCTCGAGCCTTGCCATCCTCTGCCGCCTCCTCCAAGTCTTATTCTTAAAATGCTGCATAGCTATGCCATGCGTCAGCTGCAACATCGTCTCAAGCGCAATGCAAAATTCGTATGTCTCTGGAGTGATGTTGATTTTCAGTGCCATCATTGCAGCTTCAAATGAACGTGTAGAATCGCTTCGATTGCGATAGTCCTTTAACAACGAGGTAATCGCCTCGGCCACTACGTTCGGTATCTTCATCTTTTCGACCCTTCTTTCCATTGCCCTTTCGGGCGTTTTGTGGTATCATGTTTTTACTCTGTCTTACAGAGACACGGGAATTATACACCAAAAGGAGTAGCGGTGTCAATGCCGAATGGAGAAAATATTTTTGCCGAACGGATTAGCCATCTGATCGGCGAGAGGAGCGTCAGCGAATTCGCGCGGCGCGTTTCACTTAACCAAGCCGCAATAGACCGCTATATAAAGGGGTTGCGCCAACCTAACGCCGATGCGCTGCGACGAATCGCCACCGTTTGCGAAGTGACTTCCGATTGGCTGCTCGGCATTTCCGATAATCCATTTGGTGTAAACAACACCGATTGGCATAGCCGCGCCCTCAAGGCCGAACAGAAGCTCGAGCGGGTCTCGAAGGCCTTAGGACACGCGCTCAAGGGTTTCGAGGAACTTCAGGAGGCGGTGAAATAGCCTCTTGCAACCAAACGAAGAAAGGAACAAAACAATGAATGATGAAATAACTATACATCTCAACGCCTCACACATGGCGATTCTTGACAAGTTGAATTCGTATGAGCGTGGGGTTGTCCTCTCCACAATCTTTTCACTCATGCGAGGAAGTGTCGAAGCCGATGGACTTAAACTAAAAGATGGAGAATACGATACAGCTTGCTTTGCAAAGGACGGCGTTGCCGAGGATCGCTATGATGCTCTGATGGTTCTTGCAGAGGGTATTGTTGATGGAATGAGGGCGCATACGCATGGACGATAACAATATGCTTGTAGCAACCCTTGACATTCTTGGCGTTTCTGCACTCATGCAAAAAGCGACACCTAAAAATGTGATGTCAATTGCATCGTCTATAAAACAAACGTTTGAGGCCGCCGAACAATCCACCAGGAAGTTTTTTGAGGAATCGCGTGGATTGGAATTTATGGAAAAGTTTTCTTCCGTGCTGAAAGCAACCACAACGATATACAATTTTTCAGACACGATGGTAATTGTATGCGATCTGCAAAATACAACGCCAGAAAACATTAAAGATGCATTAATGGCTTTCTTCCTTCAAGTTCGATTTGCAACATATGAGTTTTTAGTCAGCGGATATCCGATTCGCGGATGCATTGACATTGGTTATGCCTACACATCTAAAGATTTAATAGTTGGAAAGCCTTTCGTTAACGCCTTGAAGATTAGTGAGTCATTAGATTTTTCTGGTGTTGTTATTACTCCAGATGCCTTTTCTCTCTTCAAACTCTACAAAATTTCTAACGTTGCAGTTGTCCTTCCATTGGAGGTGCCGACCAAGTGCGGATGGAAGACACACATTTGCATGAACTGGACAATAGAGAGTAGCACAACGTCTGAATGCTCAATCTTCTCCGATGCGCATGATTGGCAACAATATCTTTATGAAAAATTTTGCGCTAACGGAAAGCAAATGACCCAATCCGCTCTCAGGAAGTTGGCAAACACTTCGAATATCGTTCGTGCATTTATTTTGCAGAATAAAGTGAACCAGTGTAAACCCAATAATGAAACCCAGTTGAGGCGCAACTATGAAAATCAACCCTAACATCATCGCGGCCGCGATCCTTGGTGCAAGCATCGTCATCGGCACAATCGTATTCCGAATGACTCTTCGAGAGATCCATAATGATACTGGAAGATATACCTACAAAGTAATCGAAAGCCCAGATGGACAAATGGGAACAACTCGGATTTTTGACACGCAAAAAGGTATTCTTTATGAGAGACTTACAATGTCAAATCCCAAAGTTAGGATATCCTCTGTTATAAGTCACGCGACAATTGAGCTTGAGAAAATAGTAGACGAAAAATTATCAACTACTAATGATGTTGACTAAGTTGTCATGTCACAATAGCCGTCGCGCCTTGCGCTCCCGCGTCGACGCGCTCGAATCCCGCGCATTCGCTTGTGGGTAAAATCCGCCGCGAGGCCATTTGACACGACTGTGATATATATGCTACAATACGCGCCGTGAAAACGATTCGTCAGACTAAGCTATACATTAGGTGGTTCAATCGCCTGAGAGACAATCTGGTGAAAACCAGAATTGCCGTTCGCATCAGGCGTATGCAGCTTGGCAATGTGGGAGACGCAAAGTCTGTTGGCGACGGTGTGTTTGAGTTGAGGTTTGATTTCGGGCCCGGCTACAGAGTCTACTACACGGAGCGAGATGGAGAAATCGTAGTTCTCTTGGCGGGAGGCGACAAGGCAACACAGAAACAGGATATTGAAAAGGCAAAACGATTAGCGGCAACAATATAAGGAGGTTCCTATGAAAACAAAACTCTACAACTGGGATGTGACAGACGCGCTCAAGACCCCTGAAGCCAGGGCAGCCTATATTGAAGCCGCGATCGAAGAGAACGACCCCGACTTCCTGACGGTTGCTTTAGGCGATGTTGCGAAGGCCGAAGGCATGACCAAGGTTGCCCGAAAGGCCAAAGTCACGAGGGAGAACCTCTATCGTGCGTTCTCTCCCGGCGGCAATCCTACCATGGCGACGGTCATGCGCGTCCTCGACGCGTTGGGGTTGACAATCCGCGTATCTCCGGCAATCTGACCTTCTCGCCGTTATCAGCTCGTCCGCCGAGCGCTACGCCTTCACCGTCGAAGAGGCGATGTCCTTCGGTTTCCGCCGCGCACGGCGCTGGATGGGCACGTAGCCGTCGCGCCTTGCGCGCCCGCGTCGACGCGCTCGAATCCCGTCCCGCATTCACCTGTGGGTAAAATCTGCAGCGCGCGGCGCCGGTCGGGCGCGGAGCCAGGGCAAATGCCACATTTGTTTTATTTTGCAGGAGTCTTGTTTTCGACTTTCGCAGCTTCTTTGATTTCTTGCAGACGTCGATTCACGTAGTTTGCCATCATTACCGAAGGAAGGTAATACGGCTTGTGAATCGCCTGCATAACGGCAGAAGAGAACAATCCGCGCACAATGCCATACAACATCGTGCAGGCATTAACCCAGGCGTTTCCAACATTATCGGACGACAATGGTTCGCCAAAACGAAATCTACCATCGATCGCACAACGGAATTTGAAACGGTCGACTCCATATTCACAAAGAATGAAAGCACTGTATTCGCGCCCCTTCATGTCGACGCGAATCTCGGGCCTAATAGCAATGGGCTTTTGCCCTTGCGGTTCTTTCAGCACTTCCGTCCATGTATGCAAGACGGAATACTCAAGGAGTTCACAGCTAAGCGGCAAATCTTGTATAGGCTCCGACATGGGCGTCTCCTATGTCTGATGATGAGAAGATTTCTTTGTCACAATCTGAAATAGAAACTGGTTCAGGCGAATAGTGACCTTGTTGATCACCCATCCCGATAAGAACTTTGACAACTGTCTCGTCAATAAATACTTCCTGCCGCACGTATTCGGCATAGTACTTTCTCGTATTCTCCGAAGAAACGATGGACGGGATGAGGTCGGCCTTAAGCACCTTGACCTTATTGCGCAGGACGTCTCGCAGTCTTGCCTTGAACTCACTAATGTTAGATACGTCAACATCATAAAGACGAACCAAGACTACACTTGAATCGTCTGGGTCTTCCATAAACGAAATGCAATAGCCAGGGAACTCCGTCTCAACGGCGGACTTAACCTCAGCTTTTTCGTTGTCGGTTATATATTCCATGTTACAACCTCTTTAAGCAGATATTGCAAGAGTTTTGAAGTGGTCATGTATTTCCTGAATGTCATTTTGGAACTTCGAGCTCAGTTCATAATCTTGGATATCTTCTGCAAGGTAGTCAGCTGTAACGCGAAGAGTACACGCATCTTCCATTACGTCTCGATATTTTTTATCTTCGTCTGTGGCTATCTGCTTTACTTTGTAATGAACGCCAGAATTTTCGTCTATGCGCATTTTGCCTGTCGACACAGCATATGCCTTGACAGCCTGAAATGCAGAATAGTAGAAGCGGTTTGCTGCCGCATTCAATCTACCATCTTCTTTCAACTCCAAAGCGAGGTCAAAGTTTTCCTTTGACTTGCCGAGTAAACTCTCACATCCGGGTTTCATCTTTTTCCTCGTTTCGTCGCGTAGTATACCACACTGTCTTACGCGCCGTCAAACGCCTCTCTGTAAGACAGAGCGACATTTCGCGGTCTTTCCGCGAATCCACGCGAAAGTTTGTGTAAATTTGGTTACTTTGTGTAACTCAGTCGTCGAGCATTGAGTCCTCGATCCATTTCCGGGCCTTGGCCTTCAGCTCCGGATCCTTGATCGCCCGCATCCTCTTCAGCTCCTTCGCCTTCGGATCCATGTGGTACTGCCGCCAGCCGTTCACGACATGCCTCACGGCAATGGCCTTCAGGTCCTGGGGAACGTCCTTCAGCCCTTCCGCGAGCCCTCCGAGCTTCCCGTTCTTGATGCACTCCGCCAGGACGTCCCTCGCAACGAGCCGCGCGTACGCACGCCGCCTCTCGTCCACGCGCCCGAGTGCCTTGGTGTACGAGTCGCTTGACGTTATCGTCAGCATGCTCGCCGGGATGCGGCTGATGACAGGCCAGGTCAGCGCACGGTCTAACCATGCCGGAACGTCCCCGTCGTCAGGTCCTCTGTCCTGCCCCTTGAACGTTCCCACGAACGGCGCGAACGGCGAGTAGTTCCAAAAGTTCTTCCCCATCTCCTGCAGCATGTTCCCGGGCGCATCCCACCGCGCCTTCCACGTCGCGTCGTCGTAGATGTTACGCCCGCGGTAGCTGTCGTAGGGGTTCACACCGATAAGCGGGCCGATAATCGTGCCCATCCAGTCAAGCCCGTAGTTGCTCCCGAATATGTTCGGCAGGAACTCGTCGTACACCCCCTTCGCAAGCGTTGACCAGTCGGCGTCCGGATCCGTCGGGTCCGCGCCGAACTTCTGCATCGCCGTGTGTATGGCGTTCTGGATAGCGAACTCCTCCGGCGAGTACTTGACGCGGAGCGAAAGCACATGGTCGCCGAACTTCGCAAGCGGCAGAACATTGTAGTTACGCTGGTAGTAGCCCGGCACGCACTTCATCGCCTCTCGCGTGAACTGCGCGTGTTCGATCACCGCCGGCGCCCACCACGACCGCTTGATCTTCTCCTCGTCGTCGTCGAAGAGCTTCCGTATCAGCATCTCGAGTCCGCCCGTAACCATCAGCCCCTTCAGGAACGCCGGAATCGCCGTCTGCACCAGGTTCTTCGTCAGCCACTCCGTCGGGTGGTCCTTGAGCGCCCGCCACGTGCGCAGCATGCCCTCCTTTCGCACGTTCCAGAAGAACCCCGTAGCGTTCTCAAGGTATGTCGCCGCGACGCCGCGCGCCGCGAGATTCGGCGTTCCGCCCTGCTCGATGACCGTCCGCGCCACGGCGTCGCCGTCCACCTTGCCGCCGGGCCCAGCCTCGCGCTCGGCCTTCTTCATCTCGTAGAGGTAGGCGATTATCTTCGTGACGGCCTCCTGCTCCTCCTCGAAGCGGCTCCATCGCCGTCCCGCCGCCTTCGCCTTCTCCCACGCGCGGCCTCGCCACGTCGCCGGATTCGCCCCGCCCTCGATGCGGTAGCCGAACTGCTGCATTATGGCCGTCTCGTCGAAACCCGCCTGGAGCTTGTCGAACTGGTACGCGCTCTGGAAGATGTTCTTCCGCAGCATCTCCTTCGCGACGGCGACGTTCTCCTCGATCTCCTGGGCGCGTCCGTTTTCGCCGATCTCCCTCAGCCGCCGCGCCTCCTCCAGACGCTCGCCGAACCGCCCCTCGTAGCAGATTCGCGCTATCTTCTGCGCACGGTACGCGTAGTGGTTCGCCGTGTTCTCGTTCCACAGCAGCTTGCCTAGCCACGTGTTGCAGATCGGCGTGAACCTCGTAAGGTAGTTGTTCACCATGTAGAGCGGAACTCCCACGCCGCGAATGCACAGCGCCTCGCTCAACACGTCTATCGGCGCACGGTGCATCCCCTTCAGGTTCGTCTCCAGCGAGCTGCGGTCCATCAGGTACGCGCGGTTTATGAACATCGGATTCCACAGCGTCATCGTGTTGCGTATGAACCGCATCGCCTTGCCGAACTCGCCGAAGCTCGGCGAATCGCCCTTGAAGCTCTTGAACACGACCTTCGGCACGATCACCTCGTGCCTCACGCCACCATCCATGTACGTAAGCTTGCCGTACACCTGCTGGTTGACGGCATGCGGCTTCGCGCCGCCCTCGAGCGCGGTGTCGTAGACGCCCTTCGCGCCGAGCGCCCTCAGCGTCTCGCTCGCCTGCTTGACGAGATGGTTCCGCGCCGCAGACTCCTTGATCTCGATCGCGCGGCGTATGGTCGCGGCTATCGGGTCCTCCGTCGCCTCGAAGCTACCCTCGAGATGGTACAGCACGAACCCGCGCTCCTCGCCCGAGCCGCCGCCGAGCCCCTTGTGCAGCCTGCTCTGGATGTCGATGCACGGATCCCACGCGTCCCGGTTCCCCTTGCGGTACTCCTCGATCTTCGCCTTCCACTCGGCGGCCTCCTCGACGCCCATGCGGTGCTTCATCGTCACGTAGTGCTTGTTCTCGAACAGCATCTTGTTCGTCGCCTCGTCGAACAGCTCCTTGACGTTCGCGTCCTCCAGCACCTCGCGCTCGTACACCGCCCGGAACGCCTTCCACGTCTTCTCGACCTTCGCGTAGCCCGCCGCGCCGAGCTTGCCCTTCATCTCATCCAGGATCGCCGCCGCCCTCGCGGGGTCTATGCCGTGCGCCGTGGCGCGGCCTCCGAGCTCGATGACGCGCATGTTGTGCGCGTAGTCCCTGACGTCGCTCCAGCTCACGCCGTCGCGTTCCGCCGCGCTCCTCACCTCGTCGAACCCCGCGACCATCAGCCGCGTCTGCCCGCCGGACTGCCGCTGCCAGTTGTAGAGCGACGTCTTGAGCGCGTTTATCTCGTCCTCCTTCGCCTTCAGCCGGTCCGCCGCCTCCGCCTCGCTCATCTCGCCGCGCGCGACCGCCTCCTTCAGAGCCTTCCGCTCCGCCTTCAGCCCCCTCTGGGAAATCGCGAACATCGGCCCGAACCGGTCGTTGAGCGCATAGTTGAACCAGTCGCGCTTGCGGCTCACCGATTCGCGGCTCATCTTCTCCAGCTGCCGGAACTGCTCCTGCGCCTCGCGGTCCCACGTCTTCCTGACCTCGGCCATCACGCGGTCGTTCGACTTGCCGCTCCACTTCAGCCCCGCGATCCTGCGGTACGACTCCGCAAGCCGCTCGTTCCCCGCGATGATCTTCACGCACGCGTCGTACACCGTCGGCGCGGACGCCTGCACGCTTTCCGGCTGCGTGAGGAATATCCCGAAGACCTCCGCGAACATCTCCTTGTCCTTCTCGTAGTACTTCGGCATCTCCTCCTGGCCGTGCCACCACGCGATCAGACGCCTCGCCTCGTCCTTGATCGTCTTCGCCCGCTCTCCGACCTTGCGCGTCCCGCCGACCTGGCGCTTCAGCTCGCCCGTCATCGCGTCGTAGAGCGTCCGCGCCGCGTTCCCCACCGGCCCCAGGTTCTTGCCCGCCGGCAGCATCCCGAGCGTGTGCCCGATTTCGTGCCCGAGAACCTGCGTGGAGTAGTGCTCGCCGCCCTCTCCGCTCCTGACGCGCAGCTCGTACAGCTCCCGCGCGCGCCTGTCCACCTCCACCTGGCTGCGGTCGCGCTCCTTCTCTATCGCGTATTTCGACCGCCCCGCGCACCATTCGGGATCCTCGTTCCTGAAGAACCCGTCGGCGCGGCACTCCTCGTGCAACTTCGGTATGTCGCCCTGGTCGAGAACGCCGAAAAGCCGCGACACGAGCTCTATCCTGTCGCCCCCGACATTCAGCCCGACCGCGTCTCTCCGCCCGTTGATCCGCTCGCCCTTCTGCACGTGCGGATTCACCTTCGCGCCCGACACCGCCTTCCAGAACATCACCATGTCCGCCGCGTCGAACGCAATCGGCTTCGCCAGGTCCGCAGGACTCTGCTTCTTTGTCCACGGCCTCAGCGCCTCGCGCTTCTCGACCGCCGCCGCAAGCCCGGCCGGGCGCGTCTCTCCCTCACCCATCGCCTTTACCTTCGCGCCGGGATCGTACACGAACACGTCCAGGTCTATCGCCCCGTAGTCCAGCCCCCGCCCGCCGGCTGCCAATTTCGCCGCATCCCCAGCGCCTGAATTTTCTAAATTCTCCCCATTGACGCCTGCGACATCTTTTAGTACACTAATAGCAGACTTAAGGCTGTCACGAAGTTCGGGTATGATAGCAGTATTGTACTGCCGCTCGAGCATCGCGACAGCCTTAGTTGCATCAAGGTCAAGAAGTGCTTTCTTGGCATTCTTCAATGATGTCAGCATCGTGGCAAGTCGATCGATGTCCTTTGGATAAAGTGTTTCGATCTCGTTTATCTCGCCATTGGGCTTGATAGATACGCAGAATATACGTCCGTTGCCGACCTCGTAAAACGCCCTGACGCCTGTGGTCGCTCCATCTCGACGCATAAAGAATGCAGGATCGTTCACATTGATTGCAAGATCCTTTGCCTCGTCGAAAGTGAACGGATGGTGGTTGCGATATTCCTCCTTCATCTTTCGGAGGAGCACTTGCATTGTAAGGCGCAACGGACGATCCGGCACATACGAAGCCAGGCGCCCGTATGGTCTGCCAAAATCAAACGCAAAGTCGGAACCGAACTGCTTATTAATCTTTTGATAGTATTCTTTCTTTGCTGTCGCAGCCGTATCGCCACCAGCTTCCTTCGCGGCATCGAGCTCTTGCTTGAGGGCCGTGAGTTTGTCTAAGGTCTTGTTTGCCTCGTCATTTTTGGACTTTGCCTCTTGCCGAATCGCCTCCGTCTCTTCCGGCGTTCTGTTGACCGCCCTCCCCGCCGCGAACTTGACTATCTGCCGCGACTCTGGCACGTCCTCGGTCTCCCACGGCGGAGTCGCCGCGCGCTGCTCGGCGGTCATGCCAAGCCTCGCCTGAACGTTCCTCGCCTCAACCTCGCCAGACGTGTTGTGATAATCTTCTATGCTGAGTTTGTCGGCATCTGCGCCACTCGCGAAGACTTCTCGTTGCTGGATTGCATGTTGAAGCTCATGTACGATCAACGTCGTAGCGTCATTCGACATCCGCACATTCGTCTCGTCCGCATACTTGTTGGCGCGTTGCATGTACGTATCGGACAGCTCGATCGCTTTGTCCTTCGGGCTGTATGTCGCCTTGTATGATGGCATGCCGTGACGAAACCGTAGCGTGATTTCGTCAACCATTCCAGGATATGCGGAATTTAGCTGACCGCCGTCCACCAATTCGCCTAGCCTAAAGACGAAATAATGACCGTTGTCATCTTTGAATTGTCGCGTGCGAAGGTTTACGACGGTTCCGTCCGACGGTTTCGCATCCGGCAATTCCACGCGCCACTTGCCGTCTTTGCCCTTCCACCAGCCGGTCTCGCGCCAGATCTTCTCGCGGTCCGCGCCGGTCTTCTCCATGGCCTCGGCCTCCGCCGCGCCCTTGATGCCCATGTTAGACGCTGCAACCCTTCCGCCGACCGCGAACTTCGCCCCTATCTCACCGCCTTGATATGGCTTATTTAGCGCAGCGGCAACATCCTTGCTGAAAATCTGCGGGTGCAGGGGTTGCGCGACGCCAATCAAATTTGATATACTAATGCTGGCGAGGGAGTGAGCAGGCGTAGGACCCTGCGAGTCGGCTTCGGTCGGCGCTTCGGCTCTCGCATCGGCGAGACTTCTAGGCGGCCTATGACCCGTCGAGTCGGCTTCGGTCGGCGTGTCTCGCCTTTTTGTGTTGAAAGACTTGAGCACGTCAATCTCGCCAATCTGACTTAGCCCAGCCTTGCGGTCGATCTGTATGCGAACTGGCAGAACCTCGTCGCCGTATGCAGCTGCGCCAAGATATACGAACTTTGAATTTACCTGATCGTCTTTCTTGCCTTTGACGTGTAATTCTTCCCTTACGCCAAGCTCGTTCACCCTGACCGCGTTCTTCAGAACTTCGCCGAGAACCGGGTAGATGAAGTCGTTGTTCCGGTTATGCTTGCCGTGAAGAATGCTTCTCTTGCCAACTTCGACGGGTTCGCCCTCCATGTCGATGATGTAATGGCCCCTCTCCAGCCGTCCGCCGGCGGCGAGAATGCTCTTGCGAGCATCGGCAAGCTTCCACGACACATGGTCGCCATACTGCTTTGCACGTTCCGCATCCACCTGCACGACCGGCATGTCTGGTTTCGCAGTAAGCGCAGCGTAAGTGTACTCTTGCCCGGTATGCGACGGTGCCCTCCTCGCCGCGAACTTCACCACGCCGTCCGTCCACTTGTGGTCTACCCGTATGTTGTCGTCGCGGAAGGAGACGTAGTATTTCAAATCATCTCCTCGAACCGTCCCATCTATGTCGCTTCTGACAAGAAACTCGGAGGCATTTCGTGGACTGCCTGTGATTTTTGCCAATCCACTAAGGACTTCATACGCGCTTCCATTCATGTCAATCGAAGATAAGTCAAGATTCTCTCGTTTTGCTTGACTTAGAATCCATCGTTTTTGCGCTGCCGTAAGACCACGGCTAAGGTTTATCAAATGCGTTTCGTCTCCCGCGTCCCTATTTGTGAAAAACGTCTGCTCGTATATGTGTTCGTGTACCGAATCTTCCGGCAGCCTCGCCTTCCATTTAGAAAAGTCTGCTTGATCTATTTTAACCATGACTTCCATTGCCTCGTCAAACGGCATGGAACTATTATAAACTTCGAGTTTAGCTTCTTTGCGGACACGATCAACGTTGTCTCCAAGTGTTTTTCTGAGATTGTCTGTTTCAGGCAAGACCATCCCTCCACTCAAAGTTTTTTCCCCAATCTTCGAGATGGCAATCTCGATTGCTTGTGCTGCCTCCTTTTCAGTTTTAGTAAGTTGAGACAGGTCCCTACCGTCTGGAAGGATTCTTGCGCTTACAGGCTTCACTCTTGGATATTGTTCACTGCCAACAAAATACATCTTTTTAGCCGTTCCGTCTGCGGTGCGAATCGGCTTAAACTCCCCTTT
>JAFRBA010000235.1 GCA_017405115.1 Kiritimatiellia bacterium | reverse complement strand
CTGGCGCGGCGCCCCGTCGTACGCGGGGCGTGGCAGCTCGCCGCGAGCGCCGCGCGAGGGCCGACGCTGAAGCCCACCGGCTCTGAGCTGCGCGTGAGCGTCTCTTCGCCGGACTACTCGGCCTTCAGCCTCTGCCGCGCGCAGATGGCATGCTCCATTGAGATGGTGTTCCGTAACGCCTCCGAGGCCGCTGCGGCGGCCACAGTCCTCGACATAGCGAACGCCGTGGAGCTGCTGCTGGCGAGGTGGCAGACCTGCCGCGAGGCGCTGAAGCAGGATCTCGACGCCGGGGGGTTCCACCCCACGGCGTCGAAACTCACCGGCGGCGAAGCGCCATACATGGAAGGCGACGACTGGACGGCTTCGCTGACATTCACCACAACAGGGGTCATAACGACCCCTGACCACAAACACGAATAGACGACAAAGGAAAACCATGAGCTGGGAATCAAAGACAGACTACTGCGGGCTCAACAACAGCACCGGCGACAACGCGCCCAGTACGATACTGGTCAAGACGTCCACACTCAACAACTCCGGGCAGTACCTGGAGAAGCACAGCCGCGACGGCGCGTACATCGCCGCAGGCTGCAAGGCGTTCGGCGAGCGCTCCGCTCCGTCCAACACCTACACCATCGCCGGAACCGCGACAATCTCCAGCCCCTCGAGCGAGGGGCTCGTCTGCCTCGGCAAGGTCACGCCGATTAACGGCAAGAACTACGCCCTGCAGTCCATCAGCTGGACCACCGGCGCGGACGCCGAGCCGACGCTCTCCGCGACGGCGGCCGAGGTCGCCGGCACCACACGCAACCAGTTCAAGGTCCCGCAGTTCTCCATCTTGCCCGACCACATTGCGCAGATTCCGTCGTTCCAGTTCGCCGGCGAGCAGAACGCGCCCCCGGCGTTCTCGCTGCCGACCGCCAACAACGCGAACACCGGCTGCGAGCTGCTCGAGTGCGGAGGCGAGATTTCCTGCAGCGTCAAGACCAACGACAAGAACGGCGCGCCGAAGGCGCACGACGTCACGAACGCGCACATCGTCGTCAACATCACGATCGCGCAGTACGGCAGCGCCGAGCCGACCGTGACGCCCGCCAGCGGCTGGGACGTCAGCTCGCCGCTCACGTGCGACGACCCCGACAGCGACTTCCCGACCTGGTCCATGTCCATCTCGCGTCCGCTCGCGAAGACGCTCTCCGCGCAGTCGTAGGCCCGCCATGGTCAGCTCGCAGTTCATGCAGGACTGGCGGCGCATGACCGCCGAGGGCGTGGAGTTCACGCCCGAGGACATCGTGCGCCTCAACGCGCTCTCCGTCAGGGCGCGCCGCAGCCGCACCGCCGCGCGCGACGTGCATCTGCCGCGCCTCGCGTTCATGCCGCGCGACTCCTGGTGGCGCGAGCCGATCGTCCTCAGGGAGCCGTCCATCGCCCACGACCTCTGGCTGGAGGCCGCCGAGCGCTGGATCGACACGTCCACCGAGAGGGGCTTCCTCTTCCTCCACGCCTACGCGCTCTCTCGCCGCGTCGAGGCACTGCCGGACGCCGACCGGCCGAAGGCCGTCGTCAAGGCCGTCTTCCGCTTCGCTGCGCGGAGGCTCTGCAGGTTCACGCGGCACCAGCTGCGCGCGGCGGTGGAGTACGCGCTGTTCGGGTCGGACTGGACGGCCGGGGAAGCGGCCAAGGCAGGAAGGGAGAAGGAAGACGCGAAAGCCGAAGACGCCGATACTTCTCCCCCTTCTACGGCCATTGGCCTCCTCACCGACTGCCGGATGCTCAGGCTGCCGATAACGCTGGAGGACGCGAAGCGCATGACGGCGTCGGAGCTGACGGAGGCCGTGAACAGAGCGTGGGACCTGGACGGCAAGTTCGATCCGAAGTCGACGCATGCACGGGCGTTCGGCGAGTACGTGCGAGCGCGCGAGGAGATTCGCAAGAGGGCAAGACATGGCTGACATTGTCAAACTGGTGTTCGGCTCAGCCTACGACGGGGCGGGCGCGAGGCAGTTCGTCGCGGGCGCCGGAGAGGCGACCAAGGCCGCACTGCGCACGACTGGCGCGGCGAGGAACCTTAGTTCCGCGATGGCGGCCGCCGGAAGCGCGGCGGGCGGTGCCGTAGGCGACATCTCGAGGTTCGTGAGCGCGTTCGCGCAGATGGGCGCCGTCGGCGCGCTGATCGCCGGCGTGCAGATAGCGCTCGACCGCGTATGCGAAAGCATCAAGAAAGCCGCGGACGACGCCCTGAAGGTCGTGCAGGACCGGGCGGAGAGGGTCCGCGCCAAGCTTGACGAGCTGAACAGGCAGCGGATGGACGGCGTCTACAAGGCGCTCGACAAGGCGACCGTGAAGGCGCGCGAGGCCGCAAGCGCGTTCGACGCGCTTGCCGCGGCGTACATGAAGGTCGGCGCGGCGCAGGACGCGACGGCGAGGAGCGGCGCGAGCGCCGCGATGTCCGCGCTCGGCCTCGAGAAGTCGCGCGCCATGGCCGGCGCGGGCGACGACAACGCCCGCGCTCTCGTCGGCGCGGGCTACGACGTCCGGATCGCGCGGCAGAATCTCGCCGACACCAGGGCGGAGCAGGACAGGGCCGTCGCATACGCCGAGGACGACGCGGCCATAAAGGCGCGCCAGGCGAAGATGGCCGAGAAGGCAGTGCGCGACGCGCTCGCCGCAAGGGACCTCGCGACGAAGACCTACAACGAGGACGTGAACGGCGACAACCAGCGCAACGTCGAGAAGTCGAAGGCCGCGAAGGAGGCGGCGGAGAAGGCGTACGCGGCGGCCGTCAACGACAGCGTCGCCAAGCAAGCCGAGGCCGACGCGGCGGCGGAGCGCGTAAGGCAGGCCGAGCACGCCAGGACCGCCGCGCTGAACGACGCGACGCGCGGCATCCTCGAGGCCGAGGAGACAGAGCGCAGGCTCGTCGACGCGCAGAAGAAGGCGGCGGAGGCGGAGCTTAGGCGCATGAAGGAGGCCGACAGGGCGGCCGAGGCGCAGCGCAGGAAGGCCGAGGCCGACCGCAAGGCCGCCGAGCGGGCGGAGAAGGCCGGCGCGCTCTCCGCATTCCGCGACAGCGCCAGGTCCCAGTTCGAGCAGGCCTTCGACCTCTGGCGCGACCCCGAGGCCGCCAAGTCCGCCCAGAACCAGGAGCGGCAGCGCGAGGACGACATGAAGCGCTTCCGCAAGTCCGTCGACCGCTACGGCGGCAAGTGGCGCATCGACGAGTACGCCGAGCTCATGCGCAACGGCGACGCCGAAGGCATGCAGTCCAGGCTCGCCGAATGGCGCAAGTCCTCCAAGTTCACCCCGGAGGTCGAGCAGATGGTCAAGGCCGCCGCAGCCGACCAGAACGCCAACGCCGCCGAACGCGCCCTCCAGAACATAGAGAAGAACACCGCAGACCTCGCCAAGAAGCTGGACGCCCTGCTCTCCGTGAAGTAGACATGGCCACCTACAGGATATACCTAGACCCCCGCAGCGGCGCCCTCCCGTCCGGCATGGGCGACGACCGCCTCTGGTATTCCACCGGCAGCGGCAGGTTCTTCTACAAGAACGCCTCGAACGAAACCGTCTACGTAACCACCGGCACCTCCACCAGCGTGCCCGTCAGGGCCACGCGCACCTGCTGGAGGTTCATGGGCTTCTGGACCGCCACCTCCGGCGGCACCCAGTACATCGACAAGAACGGCAACGTCTCCGCCGACTTCTTCGCCGCAGCAGCCTCCGAAGACGCCACCGTCGACGGCATCACCCTCTACGCCAAGTGGCAGCGCGTCTCCTTCCGCGTCACTCTCGACCCCAACGGCGGATCCGGCGGCACACTCCGCCTCTACACCAAGACCGACTCCTCCGAGACGATCTACGACAACTCCACTTGCTCCGACGGCCACGAGGTCACCCGCATCGACGCCCCCACCCGCGCCGCACACACGTACGCCGCCCACAGGGCCCAGCCGGACGGCTCCGGCTCCGTCTACGTCCTCGCGCAGACCAACCCCGCATACGGCAACGTCGGCAACGCCCTGAAGACGTGGGCCGCGAGCGACGACAAGGCCGACCTCACCATCTACGCCGCCTGGACCCCCACGTTCTGGACCCTCACACTCGACCCGAACGGCGGCTCCGGCGGCACGCGGCGGCTCTACACCCCGCGCGGCTCGCTGGAGAACCGCAGCTTCTACGACAACACCGCCTGCACCGCCGGCCACGAAGTCGCCGCCGTCGAGGCACCGACGCTCAAGGGCTACGACTTCGGCGGCTACAAGAACGGCAACACGACCTACATCGGCTCCGACAGGCAGTTCAAGACCGCGATCTTCAACTTCTTCAACGGCAACTCCGCCGCAGACCTCGCACTGCCTGCCACGTGGAACCTCAAGAGCCTGAAGCTCACGTTCTCCGGCGGCCCCGAGAGCGACCCCTACGGCGAGACCGTCTTCAACGGCATCGACTACGGCACCGCCATCGGCCACGACGGCTCGTGGCCGACGCCCCCGACAAGCCAGAAGGGCGTCTTCGACCACTGGGCCGTCGGCAGCAAGGCCATAACCCCTGCCACGGTGTGGAAGTGGGAGTCCAACCAGACCGCCTACCCCGTGTGGCGCTACTACTGGGGGATGCTCACCGACTACTTCGGAGCAGACGGGCGGCAGACGATATTCGGCGGCAGCGGCGCGGAGCTGATGCTGGTGCGCTCCGAGTCCCGCGCTGCGCGCG
Source organism: Kiritimatiellia bacterium (assembly GCA_017405115.1). The sequence continues at coordinate 19,495 of JAFRBA010000235.1, read as the reverse complement.
CCTCCGTGGCGCCCGCAGGCGCGGTCAGGACGACGAACGGCAACATCGTCACGACCAGCATGGTCGGCAGCCTCGACATCAAGACGGGCGACTCCGCCATCGCCGGCTACTGGCGCGGGCCGGAGCTCCTCAACCCAGTCTGCTCGTTCAGGATAAAGTCCGAAGGGCTGGTGTCGTTCACCCTCGGCAAGGCATACTCCTACGCCGGCGGCTCCTTCATGCTCGTGTCCGTCGAATACCGCACCGCCGCAGACGGGGAGCCGACGCTCACGCTGCGCGGCGTCGCCAACGAGGGCGCGGACGCCATCAACACCTGGACTGTCTCCTTCGGCGTCAGCCCGGACCACTCGGCGCAGGACCCCGCAGGCGCGGTCTCCGGCGGGGGCGAGCTCCTGGAGTGCACCACCACCTGGAGCTGCGACCCCGTGGTCGTCTACATCGAGGGCGAGCCGGTCGCGTCGGACGTCGTGCGCGGCAAGGCCACGGTCAAGGCAACGACCGCCGCGTACTCGGCGCAGAGCGCACCCGTAGCCTCCGGCGGCTTCCTGGCCGTCGGCGTCCCGAAGGAGGAGAGCGACGTAGACTTCACAACCTACAGCTTCACTGCGGAAAGGAGTCTCTGACATGGGCTACTACACTGGCACCGGCGTCACATCAGGCGGAGGGTCCACCGTCGCGGCTTTCGAGTCGAGAATCTGGGATGGCTACCACACCGCTTTCCAGAAGAAGACGACGGTGGTCAACCGGAGGCCGGGCGTATCGCTCGCCACCGCGCAGGCTGCGGAGGGCTCCGTCAACATGTCTCACCATACCTTCGGCAGCGGTTTTTTGACGCGGACTTACTTCAACTGCAAGGGCTCTCAGGTCAACGTGTCGTATTCGCAGATAGGGGAGAGCAACCTCTACGAACTCACGACCACGACGGACACGATCCAAGTCAAGGAAGACAACGGAGCTTGGCAGTCGTGAAGATTCCGCAGCGCATAACGGACCTGTCGAAGGCCGACTTCGAGGAAATCGCCCGTGCGACCAACCCGCAGGCAGGCGTCGGCATAACCGTCCAGCCGAAGGGCAAGGGCTACATAATCTCAATCGACGAGGCACAGCTCAAGCGGATGCTCTGGGCCTTCAACAAGAACGGCGGCTTCGCGGTGACGGCGGCCGAAGCCGAAGGCGTCTCGTTCGACATCACAACTTAACCACCCACCCCACCCAAACCAAACACCATGAAACACCTCTGCACAGCCCTTGCAACGGCCCTCGCGGCGGCCTTCTGCGCCTCCGCCAAGACCTTCGACTGGCCGATAGACGCCCCGACGGCGGGCGCGCGGCAGTTCACCGCCTACCACGGCGAGACCGTCCGCTTCAACCTCCGCCTCGGCGGCGCGATGACCAACCTCTCCCCGGTCGCCATCTACTACCAGACGAACGGCATGGGCAAGGCCGAGTGGTTCGGGCCCATCCCGGGCACCGTCTTCGGCCCCACCAACGACTGCGGCGCGGCGTTCTACCGATTCTTCATCCGCTGCACCGACCCCGACGGAATCAACTACACCGCCAACGGGTCGCTCAGGATGCTCGACTCCCCCGGCTTCGTCCCCAACGAGGTGCCGTTCCCCGCGAGGCGGATCGACTTCTCCCAGGTCGAGGTCCTCAACCCTCCCTGGCCCAGCGTATCCGCTGTCGAGACAGTCGCGTCGAACGCGGCGGTCGCGGCCACAGCGCCGCTCTTCCGTCCCTTCGGCGACGAGTACGTCTACGAGTCAACGGGCATGGGCGACTTCACATGGTCGTCCGACAGGGCCGACATTCTCGCCGCTTTGGGCACCACGCAGCCATATCTCGGCTACGAGTACGAGAACTACGGCGAATGGCACCTAGACTTCTCCGTCGGGGCGACGAACTACTGGGGCTATGCCTATGCGCCGCTGAACAGCCCGGAGGTCGAGTTCTACGTCGACGGCTATTTCTGGGATGACTCCACGGGCGATGAGCACTATGACTACGCCACGGTCGTCGGCTCCCGCGCGCCGGGCGGCTACAACCGTGCGAACCCCGTGGACACATTCGCTCACCAGAGCGATATCACGGCCATAAACGCCTCCGTGTCGCTGGTGAAGAGCTATATCGACGGCGAGACCAAGGTGCTGCGCACCGGCGAGCCCGGGCAGCTTGGCACCGGATGGGGCTACATCTCGCACAGCATCACCAACGACCACAGGCGCTGGCGCTTCCGTGTCCCGAAATGGAACGTCGCCTCCGCCATGGCCAGTAGCTCCGGCTCTCTCACGCGGTACTACCGCACGGTGGACGACCCCTCCAACCAGGACACCGGCTTCGGCACAGAGTATGGCGGGTTCCTGTCGGCCCTGCCCTCGAGGTTCCCGCAGTGCGCGCTCTCCCGCAGGGTGTTGGAGACCCGTGGCATCTACGGCACCGACGCCTGCCAGTTCGCCGACTACGCGGTCGGCCTCTGGTCGCTCTCCGAGGACGGCACGGGCGGGGACAGCGCCTGCGCAGCGAGGTACAGCGTAGTGCACACCTCGACGAGCCCCATGCGGTTCTTGACGACACTCCTGACCAACGAACTCCACTCCTCGTTGTTCGAGATCCCCGTGGCGGTCTCCGGCGGGACGGTGCCGGGGTACTTCAGGCTCGTGGACCTCCCTCCCGTCACCAACACGGTGATCCGCAACTACACCTACACAGGCTATACATACTACAACCTATACGAAAAAGGCACCGGCACCGTCGTTGCCGTGCTCAAGGCCGTGGGAGTCGTGCCGTCCATGATAGGCACCACCCCCGTGTCGTCGGACAACACCATCCCGCTCAAGCTGTCCTTCATCAGCGACCAACGGTGCGACGAGACGCACGTCCGCTATACCACGGCCAAAGGAACCCCGGCCCAACACACGCCATACACGAACCACTACGTGCACGCGGTGTCAGTCACGAACATGCTCACGACCATGAGCATATCCATCCCATGCGACTCAGCGACCACTTTCGAGGACGTGACGGCCGACTACTACAAGCTCCTCTCGACGCTCGACGCCGACAGGCACCTGTACTACGACTCGGCGGCCGGCGTGTCTTACCGCGTGGTGGTGTCCAACGGGTGCTTCTTCGCGGAAAAGATAATGGACGGCGACTGGCGGAGGGGCGGGCTGTGACGCATCTGTTCGCAGTGCTGGCGCTCGCCGCGTTCGCGTACCCAGACGCCACCAACGCGGCGGCATGGAGGGCGGAGTCGTCGGACCCGCTCGAGTCCTACCTGGACGTCTTCAGCCATGGGATGGCCATCGACCAGTTCCGCGCCGACGGGAGGGAGTGCGCCGTCACATTCCTCACGGCACTTCCGCCGCCGTACCTCGTCGCGGCGTACACGTGCGACAACGCCGGGTTCCGGCCGCTGCCGTCCACGCGCTCGCGTCCGCTCTGCTACAGGGTGACGGACGACCGGAGAGCCGTCCTGCGGTACGACTTCGCGAGCCTCAGGGTCAACGCGTTCGTGCAGGTCATGCCTGGCGTGTGGACCAACTTCCCGGCGTTCCGCCCCGTCACGGCAGAGGAGCTCGAGAGGCTCCACGCCACGTACAGGGTCGACTCCGTCGACTGGGCCCGCCCCGTGGCGGACTCCGGGGAGCGGACGTGGCTCCCGCTCCCCCTCTGGAAATGGGCCAGCCAGGAGGTTCCGATACGCCCACGGGACGTCAAGTCGCTGTCGGCGCATGACGGTGTGAGGGTCGGGCTCGACTGGGAGGGACAGCTCCGCGCGATAGCGGACACCAACGCCGTGCCCGACAGGATCTACTGGGAGGGGCTATGAGCAGAAGGACCAGAACGCCGCTGTACATAGCCTGGACACACATGCGCCAGTACTGTGGGCATATCGGCGGTGCCACGCCGAAGCAGCGGAAGTACTACCAGGGCGTCGCCGTCTGCCGGGAATGGTGCGAGAACTACTGGGGGTTTTCACGTTGGGCCATTGCGCATGGCTACCAGGCGGGAATGGTGGTCGTGCGCATCGACAAACGGCGCGACTTCTGCCCCGATAACTGCGCGATCGTAACGAAGGCCAAGGCCAACGACATGCGTTCCGTCGTCAATCGGCTGGCCGATGGTCGGACGACGCGCGACGTTGTGGGACCACATGCCACACGCGGTGAGCACGCCCGCGCCGCACGTCGCATGTTCGAGGCGAACTGGGACCCCGATTCGGCGCGGGTCCTGCCGCCTTTGAGCCTGTCCGAGTCCGGGCTTACAAGCTACTACTCGGAAAACTCCGGTTTGCGTCACGCACCAAACACAAACACAGAAAGGAAAATCACATGAAGCCGATAACCATGGCGGCGGCAGCCGCTTTCTTCGCAGTCGCCGCGAAAGCCGACGACACCATCAACAACGTCGTCCCGACGGACTTCGATCAGCTCGTTTCGGGCAGCATCGAGACGTGCGCATTCGGCCCTGCCGTCACGAACGTCAAGGCCGGTGCCTTTGCGGAATGCCGCGCATTGCAGGCATTTCACGGGGACTACGCGCAGTCTGTCGGCGCCGGTGCGTTCCGCGGCTGCGTCAGTCTGGAAGCTGTCTCTCTGGGGGTCTTGACGAACCTCACCGGATGGAGTTCGATGTTCGCAGGCTGCCCTAAGCTTCTGAACGTGTGGCTCCCGAAGGTCGGCATAGAGCAGGCCAGGGCAGCCGGCCTCCCGTTCGGGACCCCGGCCAATGCCGTGGTGTTCCACCTCGCCGACGGCGAATACGACCGCAACGGACGCAAGATCGACTGATGGACGGCCTCTCCGGCGGCGCAAGCCTCAAGACTTGCAAATGCGTCTTCTGTGGCCGGGAATTCCAGTCCGCAAGGCCAAGGAACTACTGTTCCGCCGCCTGCGGAAAAAGGGCCTGGACGGCGAAGAGATCAAGGAGAAGAGCTCTCCGCCACGGCAACAAGAAGCGAGTATGCCCCATGTGCGGAAAGGCGTTCCAGGTCAGCGCCGAGCACATGAACCAGAAGTTCTGCTCATACGCCTGCAAGAAGCTGGCCGACAAGGAGTCCCGCTCCAGTGACAGGCTGCGGAAGGACACAATATCGCTGGTCGTGTCAGACACTCTTCCAAAGGAACTGGACGCCCTGCGCGAGGAGAAGGGCCACGAATACTTCAAGACCCTCTTTTCGCTCAAGAAGGAATGCCAGTTTGCGGAGATGGCGAAGTGGACGGAGGAAGACCACAGCAAAGCTCTCGCCTATCTAGGTCTCCGCTCTCGCGGCGGCACGGAGGAAGAATTTGATGACAGAGATTTACTCGACATAAAGGCGGAAGAGAAACCTGTTTTCGACGAGGAGGACCACTTTGGAGATATGTAGTCAGCTGACGATGGACATGGTTGACAAGATCGTATCCGAATACCCGCCGCAGACTCCAGCGGAGGAATCCGAGATGTGCCGCAAGTACGCGGACAACCCGGAGAAGCTTCACGAACTCCTTGTGTACCACAACCTGACCTTTATGATGAGCAGGGTCAAGGACTACCGGATGCGGACGGTGGACGGCGACGACTTCTTCATGTACGGCGTTCGCGGGCTTGTGAAGGCCGCCCAGAGGTTCGACCCCTCTCTGGGCAAGAAGTTTACGACCTTTGCGGATTTCTACATCAGGCAGTCGACGAGAAACGTCTTTGACTCCAACCTGACAGATGTCCAGGCCAACAAGATCACCTGCGCAATCTTCGATGCCCCCTACAGCACAGAAGAGTCCGATGCTGGCACCATAGGGGACTGGCTTGTGCTGAACTCCAGCCCGGCCAACTGGGCACCGCCCAACCCCGCCGAGTCTCTCGAGCGGGTGCGGAAGGCTAAAGAAAACCAGGAACTGGTAGACTGGCTGTGCAACTACATCCTGCCCGACACGACCCCGGAAAGCTGCTTCAATGCCTGCCGGCTCTATATGTGCGGGAAGTCAATGAGCCAGATCTGCGAACTGTTGAAAATCAGAATGGGCGTTGTCAAGAATGCTTTAGTCACCTACATTCCGAAGATCGCAAAAGCCATAGCACGGGCAAAGCCTGGGACGGAGCTCCACGACGTCCTAGACAGGCACAAGGCGAAACCGAAGGAGAGGGTGACGGCGGAGACGGTTTATGCGTTCCTCTGCGATAACAGGATAAAGATCGCTCGGCAGGTCGAGACGGAAACCGAGAGGGTGGAGAGGCTGATGGGCGACTTCGACGCGGCCGTGGCGTTGAAGTCCGAGGCAATGGGGCGCTATGGAGTTGGAGCGGACTTCTCCGCCATGCGGATGGTCTACGAACGGCACATGAAGTACGAGACCATTGACTCTATCAGCAAAGCTCTCGGCATTCCCGTCACCTACGCGATGTTTCTCAGGGAAAGGAGCATTGCCCTTGTCAAGGAATACCTGTCGGGGAAGCTGAACGTTCCGACGAAGGCCCAGGTGGAGGGAGAGGGAGACGAAGGGGAAGTGCGGATAGTCAAGGAACTGGACGCAGAGGGCCGACCTGTGTACCTGTCTGAGCAGGACGAAGACAAGAGGGAAGAGACGCAGGAGAACCGGCGGAAGAGATTTGTCGTAAAGGTGAAGACCATCTCCTATGACCTTTTCCAGAAGCAATACAAGACAATAGGTCGGAGAAGCCGTCTAGTCACGACCTTTGGAAGAATGAGAGGCGGGTACTACACGATGGAGCACTACTTGAGGTTGAGCGGCAAAAGGAAGATGACATTGCGGCAGGTGGAGATGATGATAAGGCTGGACCCGAACCACCGCTAGCGGGCGCACAGTGTAGTCGGCAAGCCGAAGTATACCAGATTCTCCGAACCCTACTACTGCGATTCCGTCCGGCGTCAACCCTTATTGATTCCAGAGCTATCGCAACTTCAAACCCTAACCATTATTTTTGCGCCGTTACAAGACCGAAAGGCCAAACAACCCCGATGCGGCCGACCGCTATCTTTCCACCGCCGACAGGATGCTCAAGGCTTGCCGGACAGGCCTGCGACAGTGCCTTTGGGATCTCAAAAGCGAGGCCCTGGAGGAGAGGAACTTCGCCGAGGCGCTCCGCAAGACGTGCGAACCGGTGGCCGGCGACGCGACGCTGGCGATTGACTTCCAGGTTCCGCGAACGCGGCTGAGCGACGCGACGGCACACTCCGTGCTGTGCGTGGCGAGGGAGCTGACGTCGAATGCGGCGAGGCACGGACACGCCAAAAACGTTCGCATCACGGGCGAGATCTGCGACGGCGCCCTGCGCATTTCCGTGCAGGACGACGGAACCGGGTTCGACCCGTCGGCCGCCCCTGGGCTCGGCTCGGGGCACTTCGGCCTGTCAGGCGTCAAGGAGAGGATCAGGAAAATGGGCGGCACGTTCGAACTAGAGTCGCAGCCTGGCACCGGATCTAAGGCGGTCGCTTCAATACACCTTCCCGGCGACGCAAAAGGAAAGGGCCAAACAACATGAGAAAGCACAGGGTTCTGCTGGTGGACGACCACTCGCTCGTAAGACTCGGACTCTCGGCGCTCATTGGGTGCCAGAAGGACTTCGAGGTGGTCGGCGAGGCAGCGGACGGCGCAGAGGCCGTCCGGATTGCAGACAAGATCAAGCCAGACCTGGTGGTCATGGACCTGATGATGCCCGGAATGGACGGAGTCGAGGCGACCAAGCGCATACGAGAAAACGACCCGTCCGCGAAAGTCCTCGTCCTGACTACGTTCGGGACATCGGCGGACGTGGCTCGGACAGTTGCCGCAGGGGCTGCGGGGGCGATCATGAAGGACGCTTCGAACGACGAGTTGCTCGACGCCATGCGGACCGTGACGACGGGCGGCTCAGCGTTTTCCCCGGAGATAGCGCGGCAGGTGGACGAGGACCCTGCCCCGCCGCAGCTCACGCCGCGGCAGATGGAGGTCCTCCAATCCGTCTCGCGCGGGCTTTCGAACCCGGACATCGCCAAGCAGTTCGGCATCACGGAGGACGGCGTGAAGCACCACCTAAAGGCAATCTTCGCGAAGCTCGGTGCTGCCAACCGTTCGGAAGCGGCATCCATCGCCATCCGCCGACATCTCCTCAAGGCTTAAGGCTGGTCCCAAGACCATGCGGGGACATTCCCCGCAAAAGGCCGTTTTTACAAGGGTTTCGTGGGGCCTGTCCCCACAGGCCCCGCACAGGGGCTATGGAATCTCCATTTCAATGACAACCTTGAAGAAATGGAGTGGGGAAGTTTCGGTCGTCACCGTTGTCCATTCGGTGGCACGAAGATCGTCCGTTCCCTTCACCACGGCCCGGTAGCCAGACCGTATTTCGCGCGGCCAATAAGACACCTTGCCCTTGCCGTCCACGACCTCGATGGAGCAGACCAGCTTCTCGTCCGCATTGCACGGGCTGGTCTGACAGACGTACTCGGCCCAGTTTGCCATGCCGTCGCCATCGCTGTCGGCGTATGCGGCCTGCTGGAACGCCGCATCGGCAGCTCCGCTCGACACAAGGCCGTTCTCGACAAACCACGTGTAGGGAATGACGGCCGTCAGCTCGGCGCCCGAAGCGGACTGCGCCGTCACCGTCACGGCGGCCACCGCCTCCATCGGCGCGAAACGGAGCGACAGGTCCTTGTACGCCGTCGTGCCGTTCGCGTCCCTCGCGGCAAGCGTGAGGATCATGCGCGAGCGCAGGTTGTCCTCCGTGATGCCACTTGGGCTAACGGAGACCGTAAACCTACCGTTGCCCTGAGATGTGACGGTCACGTCGTTGTCACTGACGAGCGCCAAGTGGCTCGGCAGCGCCTGCAAGCTCGTGACGTTCTCGGAGCAGGTCACGGAAAAGGTCGCCGTCCCCAGGCCGCACTCGCCGTAGAAGCCCTCAGCGACGGACGAGACCGAGCGGATCTCCGGTGTTCCGAGCGCAGTCAGCGTCTCCGTCTCCCACGCCACGGCAGTGGACGAACTGTACGTCTGTTCGCCGGGAATCGGCGTATTCCTGGTTCCGGCGATGGATGTCGAAACGGATTCCGACGTCTCGCCGTCAACAAGGGCTCCTGAGACGTTCGGCGTGACGGTGAACGAGTACGTCGCCCCGGCCGTAAGTTCGGCCAGAGCAAGGCTTCGCGCCGCCTTGCCGACTGTCCGCGTCTCAGGGGCGACAGGCGCAAGAACATTAGTGACCATGAAGTCGTCAAGCAGGATTCTACTCTCGTCTTGCGAGTAATAGTAACCACTGTGGCTGTTACGGATTCTGAATTGCGCCGTCTGTCCACCATGCGAACCAAGATATATGCTTTCCGTGCTCCAGCCAGAAGCACCCCAGTCTGCTTTCAGCGCGGGTGTACAAAGTGGCGTCCATTCCCCGCCATCGAAACGCGCCTCAATCTGAAACACGGCACCAAGTGCTGCGAAACTATACAATTCAAACGTCAATACAGACGCAGAGGTAAGTGTGTAGGAATCAGGAATCGTATAGGTTCCGACGGCCGTAGGTTTAGTGAAAAGAAGCTTGCCGTCATAACCGGCACTGTCGGTTGCGACGTATATGCCATTTTCCGAGGAGGACACGCCTGTCGATGCCGAGAAGTCGTCGAGAAAGGACGTTGGCGTTGTCGCCGTCTTGGAAATCGACACCGTGAAACCGGAAAGGTTGTTCGTGTAGAAGTCGGGGAAATGCCAATTCAGCGCGAGACTCGTGCCGCACACTTTCGGCAACGGGTCGATCTGCGGCTTCGCGCGCGGGTAGTGCCCGACATATACCTCCTCTATCATCCCGACAATGTTGTAGTAGCCGTCGTTGCCGCCGCCCCAGCCATAATTGAGGTAAATGTACGTGTTGCCGCCGTCGGTCGCCCAGCCGTGGCCCACCACCGCATGTCCCGGAATCGTCACCTGCACCGGAACGCCGTTCGCGATGTCGGCGGGGACGCGCGCGTCGTTGGCGGAAACCCATGTTCCTGGCGTGTACCAGTCGGCTGCGTTTTGCGCCACCATGCCATAGTTCGCGCCAGAACCGCCGCTCTCGAAGGACATGTGCGCGAGAACGTCCGCAAACATGACAAGACGGGCGATGGGATAACGCACAGACTCCTGCACGGCACCACGCAAATCGTAATTAGACTCCCACCGCCAACTGTATCCGCCTGGATAGAAGTTCGTCACACAAACACTGACATGGTCAAGGTAGTCGTTCTCAAGCGAATCCCAATTGAACGGGATGCGCCCGTCGAAGCGGATCGGGAACGTCGTCACGATATTGTTGGTGTCTTTAAAAGAGTGGTTGAAGGAGTCGACGCGGTCCATGCGCGCGGGCCAGCGGAAATGACGAAACCCCTGTGCGGCGGCGGTGGCGACGCATCCGCACGGACAGCGCCCGCGATAGTAATTTAGGCTGTTTGTGCTGGATTCGTACACGGGCGCGTAGTCGTTGTACGGCTGACATTGGTCGTAGTGCGACTGCAGGAACGGCGGAATCACGACTGTCGCCGGAGATTCGATGTCCGCCGCCATGAGTCTCTGCCTGGTTCCGCCGCCGAGCAGACGATTCCATCGGGCATGGCGCACGCCGCCATTCGACTCCTGCGCCGCGAGCGAAGCGCTGATCCCCGCGAGGTAGGAGTACGCCGGGGAATCCGGGTCCGGCTCCGCGAAATCGCTCGTGGAAAAGCCCACGATCGGGTCGCCAAGGTCGCTTCCGCTCAAGATGACGTGCCCGGAGGGCGAAAGCGCGGCAATCCAGAGTCCATCGCGTTCGGACACAGAGGAAACCGTCCGTCCGCGCAGGACTGCGGAACCGACGGGATCGGCCGCAATAAATGTGGACGCGGCCGTGCGCGCCTCACCTTCCGTAACGGGCGCCGCAGACACCGCGCCCGCGAGGGCAATAAACACCCATGTCGTCAATAGGGCGCCCCAACGCTTTGTGTTCCTTTTCATTACACCCAAATTAGCCCCGAGGTTCCGAACCCGAATTGGTGCGACTGACTGGGATCGAACCAGCAACCTTCGGCTTCGGAGTTAGACGCCACCCCTTGTTTCATCGGCTTGCTCTTGCGATTGTGGGATAGTTTGTGGTATAATTGTCTCGCTTTGCATGGCGATATTATATCATATGGTATCATCATGTATCAACAGGCGACCAAAACCAAAAACCAAAACGGAGCAGACATGGCAAGACGGCAGAACGGAGCGGGGACGCTGGAGAAGCGGGGCCGCGTGTGGTACACCAAGGTGTACGTGAACGGCAAGAAGATAATGCGCACGACGGGGACGGGCGACAAGGCAAAGGCCCTCGCGATCCTCAACGACCAGACGAGGGGCAGCGACCTCCCGGCGAAGGAGCGGCTGGCGGTGATCGTGGAGCATCTGCGCGACGAAGCCCCGCGCCCGGACTTCACGCAAGCGTGGAAGAACTACGAGGACGCGCCGGAGAACGCGGGGCAGAGCGAAAAGGCGCAAGACGGAGACCGCGGACGCTGGCGGTTCCTCACCCGCTGGCTGTTCGGCTACGACGGAGGGCCGCGCTGCCGGATCAACTGCAAGGCGGCATACCCCGGAGTGGCGACGCTGGCGGACGTGACGCCGGAGGTGGTGCAGGCGTTCGTGAAGTTTGCGCGTGGCGTGTCGTCGCCGAACACGGTCAACAAGTACGTGCGGACGTTTAAGCGCATCTGGAAGTTCAACGGCATGGACGTGAACCCGTGGGAGCGGTACAGGCCGATCAGGGCGACGCCGCACCTTCGCCGCGCCCTCGACGACGACGAGGTGGGGAAACTCATCAAGACGGCGAAGGGGGAGCTGCGGACGCTGTTTGCGTTCGGGGCGTTCACGGGTCTGCGCATGAGCGACTGCGCCCGGATTCGCTGGGAGGACTTCGACGCGGACTGCACGACGCTGACGGTGTGCCCCGGCAAGACGAAGAACTCGACCGGGCGCGTCGTGGCGATCCCGGTGCATCCCGCTCTGGGCGCGGTGGTCGGCAAGCGGAAGCGTTCTGGCTACGTGACGCCGGGGCTGGCGAGACTGCCGGAGTGGGCGTTGTCGGACAGGGTGATGGAACACTTCCGGCTGTGCGGATTCGACGAGACGGAGAAGCCGGACAACTTCCGCCACGCGGTCGCCACGGTCGGCTTTCACTCCTTCCGCTCGACCTTCATCACGAACATGGCGAACATCGGCGCACCGATGGCGATGGTACAGGCCATTGTGGGGCACATGACCCCGGAAATGAGCATACACTACTACCGGGCGAACGCGGAGGCCGCACGGGCGAAGATCGCAGCCCTGCCGGGGTACGGGATCGCCTGACGGGATTTTTGGTATAATACAGTACATGAAAACCAAGACCAGAACCAAGCCCGACGCCAAGGCCAAGGGCAAGACCGCCAAGCCGCAGCCCTTCACGGTCGCGGCAAACCTCGCGTACAAGTGGTACGACGAAATTGAAAGCGGAAAGAAGCGGACGGAGTACCGCGACATTTCCGACTACTGGGAAAGCCACCTCTTCCGGGACGGACGGCCAGCGAAGTTCATCAAGTTCTCACGCGGCTACACGAAGACGAACATGACGTGGGAGGTGCGCCGCATCGACGTAGACGAGACGGAGGGGCTGTACATGATCCGTCTGGGGAAGCGCGTAGAATAGCCGACGGGCCGCAAAATCTAAAAACGTGCATATATTAGCAAAATATGCGCGTTTTTCGCCGTTTTCTACGGTCAAAAATAGTGTAAAATACCCCTTGCGCTGCGCTTCGGGATATGCTATAATACACTCGTTTTCGGACAACAGGAAGTAAGACGCCTGCCGAGAATCGAATCGCGGAATCCCACAACCACGATTTGCCCGCCCTGAATGGGTCTGTGCGTCCGCGCACACGTCTTACCCCATTCGAGGCGGGCTTTATCATGCAAATGGAAGTAAGACGCCATGAGCAAGCAGACAGCGACAGCGCGGAGAGACGCGCGGACAGCGGGAAAGACCGCGAAGAACAACAGCACGCGCCGCTGGCGCAAGACCACGCGCAGCCGGGGGTACGGTCGGACGGCGGACGATTGCATGGATTTTTACCATGCTATGTCCGGCTATCACCAATACATGATCCGAACGGAAGCCAGAGCGGAAGGCATCACCGTCGTTCAATATCTCCGCCGGGAGATCCCCTTGCTGATTGAAGAAGGCAGGCAAGCGATCCGAGAGAAGAACTGCGGGCGTGTTGCAGCTTGACGGACGACCAAAACCAAACCACCGACCAAAACCAAACCATGAGCAAGCCAAGATCACCAGTGATGTCCGTCCGGGCCCCGGAAACCACGCCGGGGCTCGGCGGAGACCACGACAACCAAACCAACAAGCCGGAAACGGCAGAACAGGAGCAAACATGAAGAAGACGACAGAGAAGACGCAGCCGACGACGGAGCAGCCGGAGCAGCCGCGCTGCCGGGTGTCCGCCCGCGCAATCGCGGCGGAGAACCGGGCGATTCAGGCGGAGGCCAAGAGGATCGCCAAGGCGGCGAAGATCGTGGAGGGATTCGTCGCCACCGACGAGACGCGCAAGACGCTGATGAAGCCGTGGCACGACAAGAAGAACGGCGTAGTCGTGGCGACGGACGGAAAAGCCCTGATCGCAACCAAGCACGGATTCAACCCGGACGCGCCGGACGGCGACTATCCGAACTGGCAGGGCGTCGTGCCGAAGTACGGTGACGAGGCTTGCGGCGTGACCATCGACCCGGTGAAGGTCGCGGAGGTGTGCGCAAATGGCATCCGCCTTGCGCGGGCGATAGACCACAAGATGAACGTGTACGCGGCTATCCCCCTGCCGGAAGGAAAGCACATAGCCTTTGACGCGGCGGTTCTGCGCAGGGTCGCGGAGGCGATGGACGCGAACAGCATCACCGAGTTCAAGGCCGTGGACGGCGTACACGCGATTCTTGCGAAGAACGCGGACACCACGCTCGTCGCAATGCCGATCAGGACTTATATTCCCAAAACCCACTCGCACGTAAGTTTTGAGTTGAGGCCGGGGCGCGGCGACGGTCGTGGAATTGTATTGAACACCATAACGGGCCGCGTGATCTCCGCGCCGGAGCGGAGCGACGGCGAAGAGAAGACGGGCCGCGCATGGGCGGACGATCTGCGCAAGGGTCTTGCCGACGAGGTGAAGCGCGTGGAGAAAGGGGTGCGCGACAACATCCTCTACGTGGCTATCACCGAAGCGTGGAAGCGCGGCGAAACGGACGTGGGCAAGGTGTACGACGGCACGGGCGCAGCGCAATGGGAAAGCCTGTCGCCTGAAAACAAGGCGGTGTTTGACGGTTGGATGAAGTGCGGCGACAAGAAGGTGCTTCTGGAGAAGATGTCCGAATACTTCTTGGAGTGCAAGGGGTACAGCAAGGGACGCAAGCAGCGGCAGAACGAGATCGCCCGCATCGAGAAGCGGATCGCGGCGGAGGACGAGATCGACGCGCTCATGGACGCGCCAGCAGGACGCCCAGCTCCCGCGCCAGAGACGCCCGCAGCCGCGCCCGTGGCCGTTCCCCAGCCGGAGGCCGCGAGGCCCCAGCGCAAGGCCAGCAAGCCACGCAGGGCCGCGAAGCCAGAGCCGCAGCCGGAGGCCCCAGCCGTCCAGCCGTCGCCGTGGGACGCACACGCAGCCGAATGGCGCGACATGACGGCCCGCAACCTTCACGACGAGGTGCGGATCGCCATATCCCAATGGGCGGCGGTCAACGCCCCTTCCGTCCCGGAGTTCGCCATGATCGCCGCAGACTTCCACCTGATCGCCGCCCGCTCGGAGGGCGACGGCTACGATACGGACGACTACATGGAGTGGCGCAACGACGAGACCGACGAGCTGCTGGAGCGCATAGGCGCGGCGTTTGGCAGCGAGGCCAAGGCCGGGATCGCGAAGTGCCTGTAAACGACACGCGCCCCGGCCACGCGCAAGCGCGACCGGGGCTGCGCATCTTTCCTCTACATCTAGACATCTACAGCATACACGCCATGCGGATTATCATTCCCAAATACGGCTTGCAGATCAACGTCGTCAATCGAAAGATACTTGCGGTTCCTGCCGTCAACGGATATGCACTTACCATGCCATTTAGCACATGGCCCATCTTTCAGCCCGCAATCGCCGATTCTTCCTATCGTCCAGCGGCACGTCCGCGCCTCGTCCTTTATGTCTGCAACACGCATCGACGGCATGGAACTTTCTGCGAATCTCGCCGCCTGTTCATGTTCGGCGGCGACGGCGGAATTACCCATTCGACGCGCCGCTTCTGCCGCAACATCGTGAGTACGCATTGCCGCATACGCACGGGCTTCGCGCTGTCCATTCCCTTCGGCAGTCCCGGACACTCCCCATTTGCCGCGCAGAATATCGGCTGCTTCGTCTATTGCCTCTTGGTATCGCCCTGCGAGAATCAGATATTTTGGTATTCTCAAAAGCGTTTCTATATCGTACCACATTGGCGTTTGGTATTGTTGCCGCCTTGCCGCCCGCATGAACTCTACGGCCTTGTCGTACTGCTTCAACCGCTTGTAGGCCGTGGCTTGTTTGCGGAGTTCGCTTTCACGTTCCATCATGGCACGTTCGGCGGGCGACTGGATATGCTCTACGCGCCCCCACTCGATCCCTATGATTCCCATGCGCGAATTATACCATATTCCGCTATAGCAATTTTCTATAAAACCACTATTGACTGTGTGCCCACACATTTGGTATAATACACTCACAACGACAAGAAAGGTAATCGGCCATGCCAAAAGAACAGGACAGACACCTCGGACGAAGGGAGAACATCTGGTTCCCCTACGAGGAACACGCCGCCATGCTGCGAGCTATGGAGGCGATCAAGGAGACGAACAAAAGCGTGTTCATACGCTCGGCGGTCAGTAACTTCATCAAGGCTCTGAAAGAGAAAGGGGCGATGTAATGGAACTGGAAATACTCTGCGAAGTCCCCTTCACAGACGACGAGGAACGGCAGATTGCAGACGCAGCCGAGCGTCTTGGCCTCACCCGGGGCGAGGTAGTACGCGCAGCCGTCAAGAACTTTTCAGCCGTATGTGTACCCACACATAGCGAAGCGACGAAGACGGACGCGGCGTGACTTTTCAGCCGTATGTGTACCCACACATTGCATTAGGCCGTATGTGTACCCACACAAAGGACAACCACATGAGCAACGAAAAAGCCATCATCGTAAAACTCCAGCCGGAGGACAAAAACGCTCTGGAACGGCAAGCCGCCGAGAACGGACGCGCCATGATGCGCGAGGCCGAAGTCCTCATCAAGCGCGGCATACGCAAGCCTCGCAGAAAGGGCCGGGCGCAATGACAGCCGCAACCCGCACGATCATCACCAGCGCGATCCGGGCAGACCTCACGATCAGCCCCTCCGCAAAGGCGAAGCTCCTCCGCTTCATCGCAAACCCTTCGGCAGAGCCGGAAATGCGACTGTTCACGGAGAAACAGGCCGCGCTTGTGCTGGGCGTGTCGATCCCGACCATCGCCCGCATGAAGCGAGACGGCGAGTTGAAGACCCGCAAAGTCCGCAAGACCAAACGGATAACCGCCGAATCGCTCTACGCTTACACGAAGTGACCCAACCAAAACCACAGGAGGTAAAACCAAACCATGAACAACGAACTGAAAAACTGGTGCGACCGCAGCGCGTCCGACATGGACGCGGCGGAGTACGACGCGGAGGTGCGCCGTATGTGGCGACGGAGGCTGAACGCCATCGGCGACGGCGCGGGGTGCCTCATCCTCGTTGCCGCAGTCATCTGGCTCGTCTGGGCGTTCTGCAAGCTGACGCCAGACCAGATGAGCGGCGAATACGACCGGGCGGCGGAAGAGGCGAAGGAGGTGCGCTGATGTACGGACACGACAAGTTCATCGAGGTGACGAATCGGCGCAGCGAACCCGTATACGTCAACGTGCGCCACATCCTGACGATCAGCATTGCGCGTTTCTCGGACGACAACACGCTGTTCGGCAATATCACGACGGAACGCGGCAGCGTCATCACGAAGCAGCTGCCAAACGAAATCCTAAAGCTCATAGCAAACGATGTGACAACGCAACTCTTGAACCAAAACCACAAGGAGAACAAAAAACCATGAAGGAGACATTGAGCGCAAGCCGGATGGCGGCGTTCCTCGCTTGCCCCCGCAAGCACTACTACCAGTACGAACTCGGTCTGGAGCGCGAGGAGTCCGCGCCAGCCCTCCGATTCGGCTCCGCGATGCACAGGGCGTTGGAGGCCCGCGCAAACGGCGAGGGGCTTCTGGAGTCCTACGAGGCCGCGAAGGACGGGCAGCAGCTCACAGACCCCATCGAGCTGGCGAAGCTCTACGGGCTTCTCGGCGGGTACTTCCACCTCTACGGGAGGGCGGACGGCGAGAAGGAGGCCATCGCGAAGATGCACCCGGAGTGCCAATGGACGCTGCCGATCCCGTCAAGCCGGACGTTCCAGCACGTCGGGGTGATCGACGGGCTGGCAGTCCTGAAGGACGGGCGCACGGCGATAGTGGAACACAAGACCACGGGCGAAGACATATCCGACACCTCCGACTACTGGACGCGGCTACAGTTCAACGGGCAGCTGTTCCTGTACGTGCTGGCCGCGAGGGCGAACGGGTGGGATGTCGATACCGTGATCTACGACGTGATACGCAAGCCCGCGATCCGCCAGAAGCAGAACGAGACGGCGGAGGAGTACGGGGACAGGCTGGTGGCGGACGCGATGGAGAGGCCGGAGTTCTACTACGCCCGCCGGGAGGTCGCGATCCTCGACTCGGCAATAGCGGAGTTTGAGATACAGCGCGACGTGATATGCAAGATGCTCCTCCATTGCAAGGCGGCGGCGAGAAAGGCCGCGCTGCCGGAGCATGGATGGGCGAGGAACTGCAACGGCCTCACCTGCCGCAACTGCGAGTACGCCGGGTTCTGTATGCAATGCGTCCACGTAGACGCGCAGCACCTCCCCGTCGGATTCAAGCTGAAATCATCTTCCGTTGCCGCCACCGTGGCGGCGACGACAGACCAAAACCAAACCAACACCAAGGAGCAGTAGAAATGTCTACTATGCCTACAATGCCGACCGCCGCGCCAGCTGCGCCCGCGTCGGCCACGCCTCCGGCGGCGAAGCCCGCCGCCCGGACGATCAAGAACGCAATGCCGCCGCCGCCGAGCGCGGGGACGGCCAAGGCCAAGGTTGCCTTTGGCAGCCTCGCCAAGCCAGCCGGACACCGGGTGGTCGTCTACGGGACTGGCGGCATCGGGAAGACGACGCTTTGCGCCGCCCTTCCCGGCCCCGTCGCGTTCATCGACCTTGACGGGAGCCTCGCCGTCCTGTCCGCACGGCTGACGGAGCAGGGCCTTTCGCAGAACATCGTGCCCGTGGAGGGCGTGACGGACTGGCAGAGCCTCATGTCTGCGCTGGACGCCGACGGGTGGGACGCGGTGAAGACCATTGTGGTTGACACGGCGACCAAGGCGGAGGCCCTTGCGCTCGCGCACACGCTGAAAACGAAGCCGACCGACAAGGGGCAGTACGTCAACAGCATCGAGGGGTACGGATTCGGCAAGGGATATGTCCTCGTCGCCGAGACCTTCAACGGACTCCTGACCCGCCTCGACCGCCACGCCCGCGCCGGGCGCAACGTCGTCCTCGTCTGCCACGAATGCACGGCGACCGTGCCGAACCCGGAGGGCGAGGACTGGCTGCGCTACGAGCCGCGCTTGCAGAACCCGCCGAGCGGCAAGGCGTCGATCCGTCTCACGGTGAAGGAGTGGTGCGACCACCTCCTCTTCATCGGGTACGACGTGGACGTGAAGAACGGCGTCGCCAAGGGAGGCGGGACGAAGACCATCTATGCGTCCGAGCGTCCGCATTGCATGGCGAAGTCCCGCACGACCGACGGATCATATCCGCTGGACGGCAACTTCAACTGGGGCGAAATCATCAAGTGACGGAGGGACGCATCATGGCAAAGTATATCGAGGACGGCACTTACGAGGCCACGGGGCTTGCAGCGAGTGTATACCGCAAGGACAACGGGAACGTGATCTTGCAGACGGAGTGGGCGATACCCTCCCTGAATAAGACCATCCGCAACTGGGACTGCCTCATCATCGGCAACACCGGGGAAATCCGCGAGAAGCAGATGGCGAACGTCCGCAAGTGGGCGACGGGGTGGGACGGCACCTCGTTCTCTTGGTTCCCCAACAACATCGCGGGCCTGAAAGTCGAGCTGGTGATCGAGAACCAACCGAAGACCCCGCCGGAGTACGACGAGAACGGCAACGTCAAGACGCACTCCAGCGTGAAGTGGATAAACCCCGTCGGAGGCGGAGCGGGCCAGAAGGAGATGGAGGCGGACGAGAGCGCGGCACTTGACCGCATCTTCGCCGCGAAGCTCCGGGCGAACGCCGGGGCGCGTCCCGTCGGCGGAGTGGCCGGGGTGGCGAAGCCCGCCACGCCCGCCGCG
>JAFRBA010000234.1 GCA_017405115.1 Kiritimatiellia bacterium | reverse complement strand
GTCCACCCAAGGTTTCCGAACGCCTCGACGCCGAGGACAAGCTCCCCTCCGCCCGCAAGCGAGAACGCGAGCGAACCATCGGCGCGGCGCGAAAGCGCCGTCGCGCCGTCCACGAACGGAACAGCCTTCGCAATCAGTTCGCGTCCTGACGCCTTTTCGCGCAGCGACGAAACCCTGCCGAGGCGATCGAACGACATTGTAACTGCGGAATTCGTGAACGCGGCGGCAATCGAGAACGCTCCGTTGTGTTCTATGCCATTGTCTATTGTAGCCGCCGCCGCATCGATTGCAGACAGCGCGGCCGAGACATCCATACGGACTGCCGCTTCGTCGCAACCGCTGAAACGAGTGTAGTCGATCTTCCTGAGCGCCGCCGCCAATTCCGGGGTCAACCGTCCTGTCGCACGCAACTCGGCCACCTTCTCGTAGTCCTCGAATCCGTCCCGCAACGACTCCCAGCGCACCGACGAACGCGGCCCCGGATACAGAAGAAACGAGTCGCCGCATGGAAAGTGGGGAAGGCAGCTCGTATCCACGAGCGGATCGACGGACGGCGTCCAGCGGTGGGACGTGGACTTGAGGAATCCGTCCAAGCCCTTCGCCGCCATGAAAAGCCCGATCCAGCGCTGCTCCACCAACGGACTAAGCACGAGACAGTTCGGGCGCGGCGGTTCGCAGCACACGTAGACCGTGGTCGTCAACCCCGCAGCGCGGCGGGCGGCGATCTCGGAGAAGAACTCCGGCGTGAAAAACGACGGCTTGTGCATGCCCTGCGAATAATTGTCGATGACTATGCCCTTGAAATGAGATGGGTTGATGCTGCCGGCCATCTGGAACTTGAACGAAGGCGCGCACTCTCTTATGAGCGCCGCCGCGGCGGCGGTGTCGTCGCGCGGAAGTTCGTCGAGCGCGATGTAGACGTCGTCCTTCCACCCCATGTCCGCGACATGGCTTTCCAGCTGGCGGAGAAGTGGCGCCCAGTACGCCTTGAATTCCCCGGAACCCGGCTTGCAGTGGACGCACGTCGGCTTGCCGGTGGCCTCGTCGTCATACCAGTAGTCGTCATGCTGCTGGAACTTCACAAGCGCATAGCAATGGATTTGCGGCCCAAGCCCGCACTTCTTGGCGAACGCCACATAGGAGTCGAGCAGCGTGAAGTCCGCCACGAACGATCCGTCGCGCCGTTTCACGTATTTCACCATCGAACGCACGGTGTCGATGTTCTCGCGTACGTTCCACGGATAGTCCGTGATTGTGACGGTAATGGCGCGTTGCCCGGCGTCGGCGAGTTCGCGGTAGATCGGCTCCAGCCGCGCATAGTGTTCGAGCGAGAACGGCTTCACGCCGTAGTAGCGGGCAATCGTCCACGGAGTCTGCCAGATGTCCAGATACATGCGTTTCCTCTGCGGAAGCGTCGCGCTCAGCACTTCGAGCGAAAGCGGAAACGCCAGCTCCTCCCCGCCGCTCGCGACATGCAGCGTCCCCGCATACGTTCCAGGCGGCACGTCGACCGGCACTTTGGCGGAAACCCAGATTCCGCGAAAGCCCCTGTCGGTCAGAAAGAAGGGCTGGGCGTCGTCCAGCACATCGCCGACAGGGAAAAGCGGATATTTCGCGGGATCCCACTTCCCCCTTGGCGTGTCGAAATGGAATCGGGAGGCCAGCGTTTCGCGCACCCATCGCACGCGAACGGGGATTGTCGCGCCGCCCGGCCCCGCAAGAGGCTCCGCCTCGGCGCGGATCTCGGCGTTCGTGTCACCGCCCCAGACGGCAAACGCGCCATGAACGCGCTCATTGCGCCACGCGACGGCACGCCAGGTTTTGGCGGACTCGTCGCCTTTCGCGTTCTCGGCCCAAATGCGCTCAAGCGGCATCGCCCTGCCATGGAAATCGGCTCCTCTGGCCATGCATGCCGCAGCCGCCAACGACAAAGCGACGATTTGTTTTACAGTGCCATAAGACATGAATGTACTTCTCCGCTTCAATTGTTACACTTGTGGAGTAGGGCATTCCGCCTCGGTTCTTCCGATGCGGAGACCCCCTCATCAAACCGTGCGTGCGGATTTCCCGCACACGGCTTCCCGTGTGAAACTGGTGTTATCGGTATCTCCTTCTTGTGAGGGCTATCAGCCCGAGTTTCTGTAGTT
>JAFRBA010000233.1 GCA_017405115.1 Kiritimatiellia bacterium | reverse complement strand
GGCCGCAGCCTATGCATAGTTCCTGGTCAACATACGCTCTCATCTTGATTCTCCTTTTGTTTGTCAATCCAATGTTAGCAGCAAAGCCATCTTGAACGGCTTTTCGGCGCGGACCCAATGTGCGCCGTTCTTGGCGAACGCAAAGTTCTCCCCTGCTTTGATGGTGTGTTCCTTGCCCTCGTAGCCGATCACGCCCTCGCCGTCGAGCGCGAAGATCAGCGCCTCGCCCGGCGCGGCGTGTTCGCTCAAACCCGTACCGGCGGCGAAACTCATCAATACGAACTTCAACTTCGGCTCGTTGATGATGTCCTTGTTGACGATGCGCCCCTCCGCGTAGGGAAGAACGTCCTTGAGCGCGAATGCCTCGCCTGGATTCAGTTTCATTTTGTGTTCCTTTCCTGTTTCGATTTCCGTATAGACTATGCCCGCCTCCGTCTTTACGCCCACCGGCTGGCCGACAGGCGTGACAAAAGCACCTCCCTTTGCGACCTTTGCGTTTCTTTCGCCTAAAACCTCTCCTTCGCCGTCCATGACTATCCACAATTTATGGTAGTCGTATGTTTCGGGGCTGATATTCGTTCCGGCCGCGAGGGCGAAATGGGAGATTCGCCGCCCGCCAACTTCGGCAACGGCCTTCGAGACCGTGCAGCCGTCAACCGGCGCATTCTCCGCCGCTATCGAAAAAACCTCTCCTTTGCGTTCGTTCATGGCGTCTCCTTCACGAATCGATTAGCCGCCCGTCGAGCGAGATTGTCACGACCTGCCACGGGATGAACTTCCCGCTTGCCTGCAACGCCTTCTTCGTGGCCAGTTCAAGACCGCCGCAGCACGGAACCTCCATGCGGACGATTGTCACGGACTTGATGTCGTTCTCGCGGATGATTTCCGTCAGCTTCTCCGAGTAGTCCACGGGGTCGAGCTTGGGGCATCCGACAATCGTCACTTTGCCGCGCATGAAGTCACGATGGAACGCGGCGTATGCGTAGGCCGTGCAGTCGGCGGCGATGAGTAGCTTCGCGCCCTTGAAGAACGGCGCGGTCGCAGGTACAAGCCGTATCTGGCACGGCCACTGGGCGAGTTCGCTGGTAGGGACGCGCTCCTGCGCGTCCGCTCCGGACGCAGATGGCTGCGGCACTTCCTTGCGGTTGAACTGGCGCATCGCCTTGCCGGGGCAACCGCCGGGCGGAGGCGTCTTGCCCGCGAGCGACATTCCGCCAGCCTTCATCTGCTCTTGCATTTTCGCCATCTTCCTTTCTTGCACAGCCTTTTCGTCATACGCCACCGCATCGCGCTCAACTATCCTTATCGCGCCCGTCGGGCATTCCGGGAGGCAATCGCCCATGCCGTCGCAGTAGTCGTCCTTGACGAGCCGCGCCTTGCCGTCCACGATTGCGATTGCGCCCTCGTGGCAGGCGTTCGCACACAGCCCGCACCCATTGCACTTCGCCTCATCGATCTCGACAATCTTTCTTTTCATGTCTCTTGCCTCCTGTTTCTTGTTGACGGCGCGTATTATACCAAAACCGATTTGTGAAATATGTTGGCGCGCCAACATTTCACGAAATTATGATACAATATCCGCCATGCAACAGGAAAGCACATATCTCGCGACGCTGGCCAAACGGTCGCCGCTCTTCGACGGAATCGGGATCGACAACCTTTCTGCGCTCTTCTCGTGCCTCGGCGCACGGCGTGTGCGCCTTGTGAAAGGCGAACCGCTCATGCGCACGGGTGAAAAGGCAGACCGTTTCGGCGTCGTCCTGTCCGGTTCGCTTGCCGTCTCAACCTACGATGCGAACGGCAAGCGGACACTGATCAAGCTCATAAGTGCGCCCGAAAGCGTGGCGGCAGCGCAGGCGTTGTCAGGCGCGGATGCAATAAGCGTTGACGTGGAAGCCAGCGAAGAGAGCGAAGTTCTGTTGCTCAAGGCCGCCCGCATCGTCACGCCGTGCGAAAACGCCTGCGCGTTCCACACCCGCATCGTCAGGAATATCATGCGTACGCTCGCAGTGAAAACGCTGGAGCTGAACCGCAAGATAGACATCCTATCCCGACGTGCGACAGCAGACCGCCTCATGGCGTACCTCTACTCCTTCTCAAAGCAGAACGCCTCGCGTGAGTTTGACATACCGCTCGACAGACAGGGACTCGCCGACTACCTCTGCGTCGAGCGCAGCGCTCTCTCCGACGAAATCAGCCGCCTCAGCAAAGCAGGCATCATTTCCTCGCGCAAGTCTCATTTCGCGCTGCTCAAGGCATAGGTCGTGGCATATGAAGCGGCAGAAGCTTTCGCGCCGCCCCACGACGAGGTGGGATGAGCTGATGACGGTCAGATGAAGGCAAGGGCAGGCAGAGCTAATTTTATTTCGCCCCATCTGATGACATGGCGCGGACTGTTTCGACAAGGGCGGCGGCGGCGGGGGAAAGCGCGGCATTCTTGCGCCAGGCGAGATAGACGTCGCTGGTGAGGGCGGGCGAGAACGGGCGGAACGCTACGCGGGACGCGAACTCGTGCGGCACAACGCCGTCAATGCAGATTGCCGCGCCAATCCCCGCCTCGACAAACATGGCCGCATTGTAGAAAAGGTTGTAAGTGGCCACGACGTTGAGACGCGAATACGGGAACCCGAGCCACCCCGCGATGAATTCGCGCACCATCCCCTGTCGAGAACTAATGAGGGGAATACCCTTCGTGTCCGCCGGAACGATGCGCTTCTTCGCGGCAAGGGGCGAGTCTGCGGATACGAGAAGCCCCCAATGATGCGTGTACGGGAGGGTCAGGTAGTCGAAACCCTCGTAGCGTCCCGGCCCCACGAGCAGGGCGAGATCGTGAACGCCCTCGCGCAGATGCAGGAGAATGTCCTCGCCGTTGCCTGACGCTATGGAAAACCGGAGTCGTGGATTGTCGCGGGCGAGCTGCGTGGCGGCTCGTGCGATGAAGCGGAAAGCCGGCGTCTCGCCTGCCCCTATCGATACCGTCCCCTCGAGTTCTTCACCACCGTTCGCCTTCATCTCCGACTCGATGCGCTCGGCAAAATCGACGAGATCGTCCGCGCGCCGCTTCAGCACAAGCCCTTTCTCGGTCAGTTCGATACCGCGCGCCCCCCGCTCGAAGAGCCTCTGCCCAAGTTCGTCCTCAAGGGCGGCGAGCTGCGTCGAGAGCGCAGGTTGCGAAACGTGAAGCCGCGCGGCGGCCTTCGTGATGTTTCCTTCCTCGGCTACGGCGATAAAGTATCTGAGTATTCTGATGTCCATGCGCGACATTATACCACAATACGGCATAAGCATCAATTATGGGTTCACATAGAAAATATGTATTTGTTATTTCTCACGCGATGGGCTACAATGTCCGCGTTTTCTTTTTTCAACTCAACAGGACAACTCAAAAGGAGAAACGAAATGATGAAAGAACTGGCAATGGCGACACTGGTCGCGGGAGGCGTCTGCACGGCTGGCGCTGGGGATGCGGTTTTGCCGCTCACACGGGAATGGGACAAGATATTCCCGAAGTCCGACAAGGTCGAACACTGCAAGGCGACGTTCCGCAACCGCTTTGGCATCACGCTCGCGGCGGATGTGTACAAGCCGAAGGCGGCGAATGGCAAGCTTCCGGCCATCGCGGTGTCCGGCCCGTTCGGCGCGGTCAAGGAGCAGTCGAGCGGCATCTATGCTCAGACGCTCGCGGAGCGAGGCTTCCTGACAATCGCCTTCGACCCGTCGTTCACGGGCGAATCGGGCGGAGAGCCGCGCTACGTGGCATCGCCCGACATCAACACAGAGGACTTCCAGGCGGCGGTGGACTATCTCATCTCCCGCGACGACGTGGACGCGGAGAGGATTGGTATCCTCGGCATCTGCGGTTGGGGCGGACTCGCCATCAACGCAGCGGCGGTCGATACCCGCGTTAAGGCGACAGTGGCCTCGACCATGTACGACATGACTCGCGTGACCGCGAACGGCTACTTCGACAAGGAGGATTCGCCTGCAGCGCGCAAGGCGAAGAAGGTGACGATGAACGCGCAGCGCATAAAGGACTTCAAGTCCGGCACGTATGAGCTTGGCGGCGGCGTGGTCGATCCGCTCCCCGCCGACGCGCCGCAGTTCGTCAAGGACTACTACGACCACTACAAGACGCCTCGCGGCTACCACAGGCGGTCGCTCAACTCGAACGGTGGATGGAACAAGACGTCGTTTCTCTCGTTCATAAACGCGAAACTGCTTGCATACGCGAGCGAAATAGAGAGCGCGGTGATGGTCGTCCATGGCGAAAAGGCGCACAGCCGCTACTTCGGCGAAGACGCTTTCAAGCTTCTCAAAGGCGACAACAAGGAGCTCGTCATTGTCCCCGGAGCGTCGCACTGCGACCTCTACGACAAGATGGACGTGATTCCGTTCGACCGGATCACGGCGTTCTACAGCAAGCATCTCAGATGAAGGTCGATGAATTCAGAAAGGCGATGGCGGAAGCCAAGTACATTCCAGCGGGGAGTGAACTTCACCTCGCGTTCCATGCGTTTTCGCAGGAGGCGCTGAAGATCACAGCCGAACTTAACGGCTCGTACCATACGCCGGAAGAGGTGCGCACGTTGATGTCAAAGTTGACGGCGAGCGAGATCGACGAGACCTTTGCGATGTTCCCGCCGTTCCATACGGATTGCGGGAAGAACACGAAGATCGGCAAGCGCGTGTTTATCAACGCCGGTTGCCAGTTCCAGGATCAGGGCGGCATCACCATCGACGACGATGTGCTGATAGGCCCGCAGACGATCATTGCGACGCTCAACCACGATCCCGATCCCGACAAGCGCGGCGGCATGTTCGCAAAGCAAGTCGTCATCGGCAACAAGGTATGGCTTGGCGCAAGAGTGACAATCTGCCCCGGCGTGACCATTGGCGAAGGAGCGATTGTCGGCGCGGGAGCGGTTGTCACAAAGGATGTCCCGCCGAGGACGGTCGTCGCCGGAGTTCCGGCAAAAATCATCAAACAAATCTGAGAAAGGAAACAACCATGAACAAGAACGTATTGATCATATCCTCCACACCGCGCAAGGGCGGGAACTCCGACATCCTCTGCGACGAGTTCGCGGCGGGGGCGAAGGAGGCTGGAAACAAGGTCGAAAAGATTCGCATCGCCGACAAGAAGATCGGCTACTGCACCGGCTGCTACGCCTGCCAGAAGACCGGTAAGTGCGCGATCAAGGACGATGCGCAAAAAGTCATCGACAAGATGATGGCGGCGGATGTGATCGTTCTCGCCTCGCCCGTTTACTTCTATTCGATCTCGGCGCAGCTGAAGGCGCTCTTCGACCGCACGGTGGTAGTCTATCCGAACCTCACAAACAAGAAGTTCTATTTTCTCCTCACGATGGCTGATACGAACCGTAAGATGTTCGACGGCTCACTTGCCGCGTTGCGCGGTTTTCTCGCCTGCTACGAAGGTAGCAAGGAGTGCGGCATGGTCTGCGCCAGCGGCGTCTATGAGAAAGGCACTGTCAAGGACACGAAGTTCATGGCTGCCGCACACAAGCTCGGAATAAAAGTGAAGTGAAAAGCGCAAGGTCGTGGCACATGAAGCGGCAGAAGCTCTCCTCCCGCCCCACGACGAGGTGGGACGAGCTGATGACCGTGCGGTAGCCGACCTCCGAGAAGCCCCAGAATGATTTTAGAGACAATGGTCCCTATTTTCAAAAAGAAATAGAGAAAGTTCCGTTTGAAAGCAGACAGGAGTGGAAAGTCACCGATTCGTCGGGAATATGATATAATCACCGATTCGGCTGAAATATGAATATTTGCGTTTCCAATTGGCAGATGAGATCAGATTCACCCGTTGTTGCACAGCGTCCGTTTTTTGGTACAATACACAATGTCATTCCTTAAAAGGAGAACCATGTTAGACAAAAGCATCTACAGCCTCGTAACGCAAGGCCTCACCGGACGCGAGCATATTCGTGTTGCAGTGATTGGAACAAAGGGCAGCGGCAAGACCGTGTTCCTGACTGCGCTGACGAATCACCTGCGCAACCACGATAAGAAACGGCTTGACCTTAAGGGATGGTCTGTCACCAATCTCGAATGCGATGGCGGGAATACAGGCGGCATGCCCTCATTCCAATATGCCAAGGCCCGTGAGCAGTTGAGTCGGGGAGAATGGCCCGACAACACGAGATCCCTGTCCGTTGTTAGGCTGAAACTGCGCCTTGAGAAGACGGTTGGGAAAAAGACGAAGCGCAGAACGGTTATCCTAGAATTGCTGGATTTGCCAGGCGAACGGGTTGCGGACCTTTCAATGGTTGGCCGTTCGTTCCGCGAATGGTGCGAGTGGATGGAGGACAGGTTCTGCGGAGTCGAAGGCATCTCGCCGTATTACTCCGAGTATGTCCAGCGCATCGAGTCCGAGAACGATAGGGATGCCATCCTGTCCGCCTACAAAGACTGCGTTTCCAAGCAGTTTGAGAAATGGATCTTGACGATAACGCCATCGGTTCTCAAGCTCGACATGAACGGGGAGTTCAAGTATAAAGACGGTGAGCCCTTGAGTGCCTATCGGAAGAACATCGAATCCACTTGCATCGGGGTGGACGAGGACAGCCAGTTCGCGCCCTTGCCACGTTCGTACTTCAATGGCAAATCGTCAGAGCAACGCGCCATAGTAAAAGCATTCAAGAAGGCCTATGGGAAGTACAGGTCCCGCATCGTCAATCCGATCTCCGAATGGCTGTTTCATGTCAACAAGGCGGTCTATCTCGTCGACGTTCTATCACTACTTCGCAATGGGCCGGAACAGTACAATGCAGAACAGAGCTTTGCAGGTCAGGCCTTAAGGATGTTCCGCCGCACATATTCTGACAGCCCCCTCCTGAAAGGCGTCCAGCGTTTTATGGGGGCGCTTGTCCGTACGCACGCCGATGGCGTCTATGTCGTTGCGACGAAGGCCGACACGGCTGTCGGAGAGGCGAATCGCTCTCGCATGAAGGAGCTTGCAAACAGGATGCTAAAACCCGCTTTGTCGGATTTGGGACTTCCCGCCAATCAAATGGAGGTTCTCTCATGTGCGAGCGTAAAGACTTCAGAGAACCACGACAAGGAAAGAGCGTTGACGGCGCGAGTCAAGGATGATGACGGAAAAAGCGTTGTCGAGACAACATACGAAGTTCATGACGTGCCGATGGACTGGCCAGAGGAAGACGAGTGGAATTCGTGTCGCGAGGATTACGACTTCCGTCCAACGTTCCCAAAATTCGATAAGAAGCTGGACAGGCCTCCAAGTCAACTTGGCTTGGAATCTCTTGTCATGCGGTTGCTGTCTTTACAATGAGGGAGTCCGGAGCAATGTCATACGAGCAAGACAGAACCACGCCATTGCCCCCCTTGAGGAAGATTCGCATAGAATCAGTCCTTTCCGATGACGAACAGGCAACTTCGGAAGTACGTGTTGCCGACGGAAACACGATGAAACCTCCAGCTGAAGTCGAAATGTATTCAACGCGCGCAAGAGGTTCGGATCCGCAACCGAGACTTCCCGCATTGCGAAAAGTGCATGTTGATCGAGATCAAGATGTCCGCAAGCCGGATGAACCTCATGGCGGAAATGGGAAGGATACAAGTGCCCCAAAGCAATCAGTATTCATTCCGATTGCCATATGGACGATCATTGCCGCCTTTGCCTTCTGGGTTAGCTGTCAGCTTCTCCCATTGGTTTCATATGTATTCCGTTTCAGCTTTCATGACTGGCGATTCTATGTGACAGGTGGTCTTGTCCTGATCCCATTCGCATTGTTGTTGTTTGTTTCGTGTCGCGTGTTTCTCCTGTTTCGCAGGCTGCCGTCATTTCCACAGATCCGCAAATCGGGCGGGAAAAGCTACGAGCTCAAGGACAGGTTGTTGCACGGCTACATTGATGAACTTCCCGAATCTTCCGAGTACGCCGAGTCGGCTGGATTTGAAGATGCGCAGAAAGAAGACGTCGTCAGTCGCTTGGATCGGATGCGCGGCAAGAAGAAGGCGCACTATTCCGATGAAGTGGGGTGGCTTGACGATTTCAATCATTTCACTGGACTGCAGAGATCGAGGGCCAACAAGATTATCGGTCACTATAGCAAGTTGATTGGATTGAAGACGGCGGCAAGCCCCTGGAAGTTTGTAGACATCATCTGCGTTTTTCTCAATTCTACCCTGATGGTCGCCGCCTTGGCTAAACTATACAATCGGAGAGTGGACAGGAGTGCGGCGTTCCGGCTCGTATTCAGATGGTTTCTGAACATCTACATTTCCGGCGAGCTGGGACAAATCAGCGAGATGGCTGCCAATGCCATTGGGGAGCATTTGAAAGAACCCGTAAAGGACTCATTGACGGATCTGGGGTGGCTGGACAGCGATTGGTCCGGAACAGTGGCGCAGTCAATGCCGTTTGTGGCAAAGTTTGCCGGGAAAATTGTCGAAGGCGGCGTCAACGCCTATTTCGCCATTAGAATGGGGCGCAAGGCCGTCGCCGCTTTTGAACCGCTCGTTTCAGATTGACAACAAGTAAGGAGATGAAAATGTATATTGGTGAACTTAGAAGAATTTGGAGCAGTAGTCGGGTGACAGACAAGAAATTCCTCTGCGATGGATAAAAGGTGAACATTCCCCCCTTGTAGACTTGGGCCGGTTCTGATACAATACCCGCCGTGCTATGCAAAGTAAAAGGGAAGAAGGGGCGACAAGTGATCCCGGCCGACACCAGGGCATGCGCGGGGCGTCTCGTGTCGATAGACGCGTTCCGCGGATTTGACATGGTGATGATCATGGGCCTCGCCTCTGCGCTCATTGCCCTCGGCAAGTGCATCTACGGCGAAGGCGGAGGGTGGCTTGCCGCCCAGATGACCCATCCTCAGTGGTTCGGCCTTACGTTCTACGACATGATATTCCCCACTTTTCTCTTCATCTCCGGGATGACGTTCCCGTTCTCCTTCGCGAAGCAGGTCGAGAACGGGCGCTCGCGCCTGGATGTGTACCTCGGGATATTCAGGCGCGCGGCGCTTCTCGTAGTCCTCGGCTGGGTGTGCAACGGCCTGCTGACCGTCGGGTTCGCCAGGCTCCGCTACGGCAGCGTGCTGGGCAAGATAGGCATAGGCTGGATGATCGCGGCGCTGTGCTACGTGCACTTCCGTCGCGCCGCGCGCATCGCGATCTGCGCGGCGCTGGTCGTCGGATACGCCGTCCTCCTCAACGTGGTGGTGGCGCCAGACCACCCCGGGGCGTCGTCGTTCTCCGTCGAGGGCAACTTCATCGGCTGGCTTGACCGCATGACCATGCCCGGGGTGCTCTACCAGGGGGCGCACATCGACGGCAAGTGGGTGCCTAGCCTCTGCGAGCCCAGCGGACTGTATGCAAACTTCTTCGCGTCCGCCACGGCGATGCTCGGCGTGTTTGCCGGGGAGATCGTGCGCTCCGGCCGCCATTCCGGCGGGCGCAAGACGCTGCACCTGCTCGCGTTCGCGGCGGGGCTCCTCGTCGCCGGGCTGGTCATGACGCGATTCACCCCGCTCTGCAAGAAGCTCTGGTCACCGAGCTTCATCCTGTGCGTGGGAAGCTATTCCACCGCGGCCTTCGCCGCGTTCTACTGGCTTGCGGACGTGAAGGGCTGGAGGCGGGCCATGTTCTTCTTCACGGTGATCGGCATGAACGCGATAACGATATACGTTCTGCAGTGGTTTGTTGACTTCAAGCGTATCTCGCGGTTCTTCCTCGGGGGCGTAGCGTCGCTCCTGCCCCAGGCCTGGGGCGATTTCGTGCTTGCGTGCGGATACGTCGCCGCATGCTGGCTCGTGCTGCTGTTCCTGTACAGGAAGAAGGTCTTTCTCAAAGTCTAGCCCCCACCCACTACGCACCAAGCACTAAGCACTACGCACTAACTACTAACCACTAACAACTAACAACTAACGACTATGATAACCCAAACATCGATAAGCTACTACGGACTTAACTACGTCGAACACGCCGAGGCGGATTTCAGGGAGATGAAGGCGCACGGCGTCACGCAGGTGATACTCGCCGTCACCGAATTCGACTTCGACTTCTGGCGGCCGAACATCCCGAAGATCGTCGAGAAGGCCCACGAACTCGGACTGCGGGTCTTGATCGACCCGTGGGGCAACGGCAAGTACTTCGGCGGCGAGCAGGTCTCGAAGTTCCTGCAGGACAACGTGGAGAACCGCCAGGTCTCTGCCTTGACCGGCGAGAAGCTGCCCTATGCGTGCTTCAACACGAACTCGTACCGCGACTACTTCAAGAACTTCTGCACGACGCTCGCCCGCGAGTGCAAGCCGGACGGCTTTTTCTGGGACGAGCCGCACTACGCCTTCCCGAAGGGCATCGCGTCCATCACGGGCGGCGTCGCCGACGACTGGACGTGTTACTGCCCCGTCTGCCGCAAGCGATTCGAGGACTACTACGGCTACCCGATGCCGAAGTACATGACGAACGACGTCAAGCAGTTCCGCTGGCGCGAGGCGCTCGTGGTCCTGTCCGACACGTCGAAGGCGCTGAAGGAGATCGACCCGCACATCGAGATCACGTGCTGCGTTCACGCGACGCAGAACGGCTACTACGTCTCCGAGTACCGCGGCTACGACAACTGGGACATGGTCGGGGCCTGTCCCTACTTCGACGTGTTCTCGACGACGATCATCAACTGGGCGCTTCCCGAGGACTTCTTCCGCGACATCACCGAGCGCACCGTCGCCATCGCGAAGAAGTACGGCAAGCAGTCCGAGAGGTGGTTCATGGGCTACTACAAGCAGCCGAAGGACTGGTCGCAGGTAGCGAAGTGGGTGGACATCGCGGAGGCGGCCGGCGTCGACCGCATCGCCGCGTGGACGTACCGCGGCGGCTATGGAACCGTCGTCGGCGCGCCCGACGCGCTGAAGCTTTGGGACACCATCGGCGAGAACTACCGCCGAGTCTGCAAGAAGTGAAGCCCCTCAAAACCTTTCAAACCCCTCAAACCTTTTTAGGACAGTTATGGTATAATATACGTGTTTAATAACCCTAAAAAGGACTGTTGTAATGGTCAAGGGCACAAGGCAGGACATTTTGAAGCGAATTGGCACAAGTGTTGCGTCGCATCGCTTGCAAGCCAATATATCGCAGCAGGTGCTGGCGGAGAGATGCGGTGTCTCGCTGAATGCAATTCGCCATTTGGAGCATGGCACGGGGGCGACTTTGTGGACGTTCGTCCAGGTTTGCCGCATACTTGGCAAAGATCGTTGGATAGTTGACCTTGAACCGAAGGAAGAGCTTTCGCCTATTGCGTTTGCGGAGGCGTTGGGCAAGGCTCGGCAAGTAAAGGCCCGCATGCGAGCGACGGGCAGAAAGAGGGGGGGTGCATGAGCTATGTTCCCGTAAGGGCAGTGTCGGCATTCCTCTGGGGAAAACGGGTTGGCGTGATTGTCCACGCCTATGACCAGTATTCCCGTTTTGAGTACGATCCAGAGTTTCGGCGTGGCGGTCTTGAGATAGCTCCCTTTGCGATGCCGCTGTCAAAGGCCATATACACGGCGGATGAATTTGAACTCCCGCGAAGGGCCTTTATGGGGCTGCCCGGTCTGTTTGCCGACTCGCTCCCGGACTCCTTCGGAAACAGGCTTGTGCTGAAATGGATGGCATTACAGGGCATTGACGTGTCCGAGATAACGCCGCTTGACAGGTTGGCTTATGTCGGCAATCGCGGCATGGGCGCATTGACATACGAACCCGACATGGGGCCGTCGCGCCTGACGCCGACTGCAATCGACATGCGGAATCTTGTCGAGGAGTCGCGCATGGCACTAAACGCCGACCTTTCAAAGTTGGGCGGCGACGATGCGCTGCGCGAGATAATCCGCGTGGGAACGTCCGCCGGCGGTGCGCAGGCCAAGGCGGTTGTCGCCTGGAACAGGGCGACAGGCGAGTTCCTTGCCGGACAGGAGAATCTTCCGCCTGGATTCGAGCATTGGCTCATAAAGTTCACGAATCCTGGGCAGCCGTCCGCCGGAGAGGAAGAGTACGCCGTCCATCTCAAAGCGCGCGCCGCAGGGATAGAGATGAGCGAATGCCGCCTGTACGAACTGGATGGCGTAAGGCATTTCATGACGAAGCGGTTTGACCGAGACGGAAGTCGGCGGCATCTGGTGCAGACGCTATGCGCCCTGCGGCATCTGCCGCAGGGCGGACCGAGGGAACTCTACGCTTACGAAACGCTGTTTGACACTGCGGATGCCCTTGGCCTTGGCTATTACGCGCTCGAGGAGCTGTTCAGGCGGATGGCGTTCAATGTCTGCATCAATGAGATGGACGATCACACCAAGAACTTTTCGTTTCTGATGCGCGAAGGCGGCGGCTGGGAGCTGGCCCCGGCCTACGACCTCACCGGCATCCACTTCTCCGACGGGGATCCGTCCTGGGGCGACTGGCAGAACCAGCACGCGCTTTCCGTCAATGGAAAGTTCTCCCGCATAACGGACGAAGACGTTCTTCTTGTCGGCGAACGCTATGGTATCGGCACCGCGCCCGATGTGCTTGCGCAGGTCAAGTCAGCCGTCGTGCGCAAGTCCTGATTTTCCGTTCAATATGGCTAAGAACCCGATGGGATCATAAGGACATGAAAGCAAAGACGTTTCTTGCCGCCTGCACGGCGGCTCTCACTGCCGTAGCCGCGGTCGCGGCGCCGTACGAGATTAAGATCTCCGACGGCAGGCCTGACGCGATGTACAAGCTGGGCGAGACGTGCCGCTTCATGCTGACTGCCCGCGACCTCGCGACGAACGACGTCTCGCGGGGCGGCGTCGTCAAGGTGAAGATCGACAACTTCGGCGAGCGCGTCTTCGCTACGCGCGAATGGGATCCGGCAGCGGAACCAGTCCTCGAGATGTCCGGGACCATAAAGGAGCCCGGCTTCCTCCGCGTCGTCGCGATGTCCGCGCCGCGCAAGGCCGGCGCGATCTGGGCGCTCGGCAAGGGCAACGCGTGCTGGTCCGTCGGCTTCGAGCCGGAGAGGATAAGGCCGGGATCGGCACGGCCGGACGACTTCGACGCGTACTGGGACGGCGAGAAGGCCAGGCTTGCTCGCGAGGTTCCGCCGGACCTCCGCAGGGAGCGCATGGACTGGCTTTGCGACGGCGGGTTCGAGGTGTGGAAGGTGAGCGCCGCCACGTTCGGGGGCAAGCGGACGTGGGGCTTCCTGGTCGCGCCGAGGGACTTGTCGTCCGGCCCGTTGCCGCTCTACGTGAACGTGCCTGGCGCGGGGCCCGCCTTGTGCGAAGCCGAGACCAGGCTGTTCATGAAGCCTGGCGAGATGCACCTGATCGTGAACGTCCACCCGTACGAGCCGGCGAGGGACGCTGCGGGGCAGAAGCGGCTCTATGCGGAGCAGGACGCGGCCTGTGCGAAGAAGTACGGCAGCAACTACGCGATAGCGGGGGGCGCGGTGAGCCGCGAGGAGTTCTTCTTCCACGACGCCCTGCTTGGGATCGACCGTGTTGTCTCGTGGGCTGTCTCCCTGCCTGAGGTGGACCGTGGTCGCGTGCGGTATTCGGGCGGCAGCCAGGGCGGCGGGATGGGCATCGCGCTCTGCGCGCTCAACCCGGCGATAGGAAGGGCGGTGTTCCAGGTTCCGGCGATGACGGACCTCTGTGGATTCAGGGCCGGTCGCCAGAGCGGATGGCCGTCCCTCGTCGAGCGGCAGAAGACGCCTGCGGCGAAGGCCGCCGCCGAGGCGATCGCGCCGTACTTCGACGCCGCGCACTTCGCGCCGCGCGTCAGGATTCCGCTCAGGATCGAAGCCGGGCTTTCCGACACGACATGCCCGCCGCCGTGCGTCTACGCGGCGTTCAACGCATTCGGCTCGTCCGACAAGGGCATCGAAAAAGCGATTGGCTGCGGACATAGCGGGTCGCGTGAGATTCGCGGCAAGCTGGCTGACTGGCTGCGGCGCTGACGCGCGGATCGTCAAGCGGGCGTTCACTAAATTGGGAAACCTTCATACTGCTACCGCGCTTGATTTCAGCGCGGCGGCTTTGGTATAATTCTGCCGTCTTCGGGCGTAAAACTGCAATCGCGGCAGACTGCCTGGGGGCAAGACATAGTTCGGGAGCGGAGAGGTGAATGTAAAGTGTAAAGTGTAAAATGTAAAGTTGTGAAGTCGCCTGTGGCGACAACGCATCATTTTACATTTTCCATTTTCAACTTTACACTCTCCCATCCACGCCCGGGCGTTCATTTGCAGGGAACTGCAGCAAGTCGTTTGACCGAAACCTGAGAATTTCAGTGAAAGGCGATTCGTTGTGGGGACACGCGCAAGCGTGGCCTCTCTTCGTGTGCCTTTCATGGGCTTCTCAGGGCCTCGGTTAAGCATCGAAGAGAGGCTCTAAAACATGGCGAAAGCCGGAAACGCACAGCTTGGCAATGCCAAGAAGCAGAAGAAGGACGAGTTTTACACGCAGCTCGCAGACATCAACAATGAGCTGAGGCACTACACGCACCATTTTGCGGGCAAGGTAGTATTCTGCAACTGCGATGATCCATACGAGTCCAACTTCTTCAAATACTTTGCCGCTAACTTCAACGCCCTCAAGCTAAAACGGCTAATAGCCACATGCTACGCCGGTTCTCCAGTCGCGGGACGGCAGCTGGATCTTTTCGAGGATGATTTTTCACGCGGAGACGCAGAGGCACGGAGTGATTTGGGAGGTGTGCGCTTGTCGCGACAGAGAGTTCCCCACAAGATCGTCATCAACGAGGTGTCGGACGTGAACGGCGATGGGCGCATAGATCTCGCCGACGTTGAATGGCTCATCAAAAATGACAAGAACGTTCTGCCAAAGCTGCATGGCAACGGCGACTTTCGCTCCACCGAATGTGTCGAGCTTCTGAAGGAATCGGACATTGTCGTAACCAATCCGCCGTTCTCCCTCTTCCGCGAATATGTGGCACAGCTCGTCCAATACGACAAGAGGTTTCTTATCATCGGAAACGTAAATGCTATCACATACAAGGAGATTTTCCCGCTCATTATGCAAAATAAAATGTGGATTGGGGTGCGCTTCAATAAGCGAGTCGGAGGCAAGAATATGACATTTCAAGTTCCAGACGACTATCCAATGCGAGGAACGGAGATGTACGAGGAGGATGGAAGAAAGTACATAAGCGTTGCTGGAACGGGTTGGTTTACGAATCTCGATCACAAGAAGCGGCACGATGAGTTTGTGTTTGTACGACACTACAATCCTATCGACTATCCGAAGTATGTGAACTTCGATGCAATAGATGTGTGTAAAACCGTTGACATACCGGAGGATTGGAACGGAATGATGGGTGTTCCCATTACATTTCTCGACAAATACAACCCTGATCAGTTTGAGATTGTTGGGCAGAGTCTAACGCTTGCCGACATGAAGAAGATAAAGCAATTGCAAGGCAAAACTGGCGGCGGTCCGTGTTTCTATATAGAGCGCGATGGCAAATTGATTCGTCTTTTTGACCGTATTGTAATTAGGAGGAGGAAATGAAGATAGAGCCGCACACGATAACCGTCCGCGAGCTGGTGGCGGGCTACAAGAACGACGAGGAAGAGGGCGTGGTCGCCTACGGCGGGAAGCTTGACGTGCGCCCGAAGTACCAGCGCGAGTTCATCTACTCCGACGACGAGCAGAAGGCCGTGATCGACACCGTCACGAAGGGCTATCCGCTCAACGTCATGTACTGGGCCGTTCGCGGCGACGGCACCTACGAGGTGATGGACGGCCAGCAGCGCACACTCTCCATCTGCGAGTACGTCGCCGGGAAGTTCGACTACTTCTTCCGCTACTTCGGGAACCTCACGAAGAACGAGCAGGATGCGATCCTCGACTACGGGCTTACGGTGTATTTCTGCGAGGGCGGCGACGACGAGAAGCTCGAATGGTTCAAGACGATAAACATCGCCGGCAAGGAGCTGACGGACCAGGAGCTCCTGAACGCAGTCTACGCAGGGCCCTGGACTGCGGACATGAAGCGCTTCTTCTCCAAGCCGTCCGGCCCGGCGTACACCCTCGCCAGCCGCTACCTGAAGGGCGAGCCGATACGGCAGGACTACATGGAGACTGCGCTTGAGTGGATTTCAAATGGCTGCGTGAAGCAGTACATGGCCCTGCACCAGCACGACACGACCGCAATGGCCGAGTGGCTTTACTTCAAGGGCGTCATAGACTGGGTGCAGACGCTCTTCCCGAAGTACCGCAGGGAGATGAAGGGCCTCGACTGGGGCGGGATGTTCCGTCTCTACGGCAGGAACAAGTACGACCCGGCCATGATGGAAAGTGATGTCCAGCGTCTCATGGCCGACGACGACGTGACCCGGAAGGGAGGCATCTACGAATACCTTCTTTCCGGCGGCGAACAGGAGCGCGCGCTTTCCATCCGCAAGTTCACCGATTCGCAGAAGCGCGCCGCATACGAGCGGCAGGGCGGCAGGTGCGCCGACTGCGGCAGGCACTTCGAGTTCGAGGAAATGCACGGCGACCACAGGCTTCCGTGGTCCAGGGGCGGCCACACCGTGCCCGACAACCTGCAGATGCTGTGCCGTACATGCAACCTCAAGAAGAGCGACAGGTGATGGCATACGCACAAGTCGAAACGCGCCATGTGAGTTTTTGGTATACTACAGCACACAAGACATGGCAGACCCCTTCATCAGACTCGCACTACTCGGCGCGCTCGTTCCAATAACGCTCTTCGCATGGATTGTCATTGGCTTGCTTCGCGGACGTGGTGTCAATCCGCTCCGAGGCGTTGCCAAGTTGCTTCCCCGCAGCATGGTCGAGTGCCTGCTACTGGTTTCGTCTGTTCTTGGGTTCCTCAAGGTTGGCGGGTCGAAGGGAACGAACGGCCTTCGCGGGGTGTCCGCGCCGGCCCCCGCGCCGCTGTTCAGCTCCGCGTCAGTGACGACCAACGGGACGTGGGACTTCTCGGCGCCGCCCGGCGCCACGGTCCACGAGCGATGGCG
>JAFRBA010000025.1 GCA_017405115.1 Kiritimatiellia bacterium | reverse complement strand
TGACCCGCCAATGGTGTTTCGGCTGTCGCGCCAGCGGCAGGCCGGGTAGCTATGCGGGGAACGGATAAGCGCTGAAAGCATCTAAGCGCCAAGCCTCCCCCAAGACAAGATCACCCCAGTGGGCAACCACTCTCAAGTCAGGTCGCAGACCACGACCTCGATAGGCCGCGGGCGCAAGCGCAGCGATGCGCTGAACCGAGCGGTACTAATCAGACGTGAGGCTTAGCTTTTTATTCCTTTTCAAAAAAAGGAAGACTTCACCCCAAGGTGAGAAAGGACCTCGCGGTCCCGCCGTGCGGGTTGTAGTTCTCTTTAGTCCCCGACTGACCAGCCCATTTCCGGGCCGGTGGCCATGGAGAGGCAGAAATACCCGTTCCCATTCCGAACACGGAAGTCAAGCGCCCCATCGCCGAGGGTAGTGCGGGACCCGCCCGCGCGAGAGTAGGACGCCGCCGGCCCTTTTTTCATGCCCCGCTCACCCCAAATGCGCATTACGCTATTGTGACGGACGGAGAAAAATGGTATCATACGCAAAACCACAAGATTGCCAGTAAGGAAAGAAGATGGGAAAGAACATAACTGTCGGCATCATAGGCTGCGGTTTCGTTGGCGGCGCGCTCAAGGCGTGGCTCGAGGAGAACAACCCCAGGGTGAGGGTCGTGGTCAGCGACCCGCCCAAAGGGATGAATGACGACATCTCCGGGGCGGACGTCTACTTCCTGCAGATCCACGTGCCCACCGAGGACGACGGCACCCAGGACCTGACGCTGATGACGAAGCTGATCTCCGATTTGCCGGACAAGCCAGTATTCGTGCGAACGACAATACTCCCCGGTACGTCCGAGAAGCTCTCTAAGACCACCGGGCACCACGTGTACTTCATGCCCGAGTTCCTCACTGAACGCACCTACATAGAGGACTTCCGCCGGCAGCCGATGGTGTTCACCGGCGAGGTGGAGCTCCTCTCGCGCATATTCAAGGGCAAGAGGTTCGTGCGAATGACCCCGCTCGAGGCCGAGATAACGAAGTACGCGCACAACGTGTTTGGCGCCTACAAGGTGACCTACTTCAACGCCGTGTACGACTACTGCAGGCGGATGGGCGCGGACTGGGCGAGCGTCCACGCCGGCATGCTGCTCTCGGGCTACATCAACGACTCCCACACCTATGTGCCCGGCCCCGACGGCAAGTTCGGCTACGGCGGGAAGTGCTTCCCTAAGGACGTAAACGCCTTCACGATCATGACGCAGGGCACTCCGCTCGGCCAGTTGCTAACGCCCCTGCACACCCTCAACGTCCACTTCCGAGGCCACGAAGAGCGCATCTGACCGTAAAAGAGTCTTTTTAAAGGAGGACCATGGTCATAGGCCATATGTACCGGGCTTTCGGCGGCGGCGGAATGCCGCGCGGAACCGAGGCCATACTTGCCGCTCAGCATGCCATGGGTCACGAGCTGGTCGTGTTCACGCGCGAGCCCAGGAGCGAGAGCGACTTCAAGATAAGCGTTCCGTTTCGCCATGTCGTCATCGGTGATGTGGGCATACGCGATGAATCCAGCCCCGAACGCAGGGAGAAACTCCGCGCGGCGATATCCGAGTCGGGCTGCGACCTGGTCATCCACCACGAATACTACGCCAGGTTCGCCATAGACGACCTCAGCCTCTTCGAGGAGATGGGCGTCCCGGCGCTTCTGCAGTGGCACAGCTGCTTCAGCGCGCTCAACATGATCAAGGCCTGGGAAGGCCACGTGCTCGAGCAGATCGAGGGAGTCGTCAGCCACGCCAAGGGCGTCATCACCCTGTCGAGCACCGACAAGGCGTTTTTCGAGCTGATGGGCGTGCCCGCAGTGCACATTCCATATTCGGATCCCGACATGTTCGAGAGCGTGCCCGTCCACGGGAACGGGCACAAGCTCCTTTGGACGGGCCGAATCGTCCCGAGCAAGCGTCCCCTGCACGCAGTGCAGATCCTCGAGAAGGTGCTTGTGCGGTTCCCGGACGCGACGCTGACCATGTTGGGGGACGGATCCCGGCGCCGCGACGTGGAGGCTTACCTCGCCGAGCGTCCCGAGCTGGCCGCGCACGTCTCGCTGCCGGGCTTCATCAATGACGTGGCGTCCTATTTGCGTGATGCGGACGTCTTTCTCGTCACTACCTCCTTCGAGGGATTCATGCACTCCCTCATCGAGGCGAAGATGGCCGCCCTGCCAACCGTCGGCTACCAGATGGACTACCTCGACACCACCCGTCCAGGAACAGGCTACTGCTCCGTGCCCCAGGGCGACGTGGATGCCGCCGCCGAGGAGGTCTGCAGGCTCCTGGCCGACGCCGACGAAAGACACCGGCTTGGGGCTCTTGCCCGCAAAGACTTCGAGTGGTTCCTTCATCTCGACCAGAAGGCCCTGTACAACGAGGCGTTCGAGGTCGCGCTGCACCCGGAGGGCCGGCGGCTGGTCGAGGCGCCCGCCGTCGTGCCGGAAATCCTGCGAATCCTCATCGGGCATGTCGACATCCACTTCCTCAGGCGCCTGGACGAAATCAACGTCAACGCCGAAAAGCTGCGCCAGTGCAGGGAGAAGGTCAGGCAGTGCAGGGAGAAGCTGCGCCGCCGCAAGGAGAAGGCAAAGGCTTACAAGGAAAAGTCGCGCAAGCTGAAGAAGGAGCTGAATGCGTTGCGCAATTCGCGTGCATACAGGATCGGGCGGCTGATCACCTGGCCCGTCCGGAAGCTGAAGGGACTGCTCCACTAGGGGCGACGACGCGATGCGCACGGTCTTCACCTTTGCATTCCTCGCGGCGATCGTCGGCTTTGCGGTCTCGCTCGCGCTTGGACTCGGGGATCCGAAAGGTCGTACGCTCGCCGAGAAGTTCCCACTGAAGGAGCAGTTCATCGAACTCAACGGCGGCGCCTCCCGCCTTGCCGGACGAAGGTTCGTCAACGAGGTCTACCGGACGCCTCGCGGGATGCTGCTCATGGAGATGAAGAACAGTCCCGAGAAACTTGAGAAGCTCGCCGACGTCGTGGCGTATTTCGCGGACTGGCTTGCGAAGCGAAACATCCCGTACGTCTATGCCCAGGCCCCGACGAAGATCGACATGGAGGGCAGAATGCTGCCGCCGCCGCTCGTGAACACCGGCAACGAAAAGGCGGACATCTTCCTTGCAGCCGCCAAGGAGCGAGGAGTGCACACGATCGACCTCCGCAGGATGCTGACGGCCACCGAGGACGACGTGATGCGCTACTTCTACTTCACCGACCATCACTGGAACAACGACGCGGTGTTCAGGGTGTTCCGGCGCCTTGCGCCGGAACTTGTCAGTGCCGCCGGCGAAGACCCGGCGAAAGCGGCGACTTTCCTTGCGCCGGCGTCATGGAGGCGCAAGGTCTGGAGAAAGTGCTTCATGGGGACCAGGGCCTGGCGCACAGGCCGTTTCTTCGGGGGCGTGCTGGACGACGCGGTTGCATACACCCCCCGATTCAAGACGAAGATGACGATGACCGTCCCGTCAAGGCGGATCCGCCATTCGGGAAACTTCCGCAATACCGTCATGTGGCGTTCGCGCACGATGCAGACGATTCCCGAGAACGGGGTCAGGAAGGACGGCTACCTGTCGCTGTACATCGGCGGCATGTATGACGTCGTGCGGCACGAGAACAGAGGCGCGCCCGTGGGCAAGCGGCTGCTGATCGTCGGCGACAGCTATGTGCGTCCGCTCCAGGCCATGCTTTCCTCCATCTTCACCGACATCCTTGTCCTCGACCAGCGGCGGTTCTCCGAGGGAATGTCCGTCGCGGGGTTCGTGGAGGAGTTCAAGCCCGACCTCGTGCTGCAGCTCAACAATCCGAGCGCGCTGGGCATCAGCAGGGACTTTGCCGACATGCGCACGTCGTCGAGCCCGCCGCTGTTCAACTACGGAGACCTGAAATAGCCATGCTCTTTTCGTCGATAGAGTTCCTGTTCCTGTTCCTTCCCATAGTGCTGGCGGGCTACTACGTCCTGCCATTCCGGTTCGGCCTGAAGAACGCATGGCTTCTCGCGGCGAGCCTGTTCTTCTACGCCTGGGGCGAGCCGCGCTTCGTCTTCGTGATGGTCGCGTCCATCGTGTTCAACTATTTCGCGGCCCTGGGGCTGGAGGCGCTGCGCACGCGCGGCAAAACGGCGGCGGCGCGGTGGCTTCTTGCGGCGGCCGTAACGGGGAACCTGCTGCTCATCGGGGCGTACAAGTACCTCAACTTCGTCACGGCCACACTGCGCGCATGGTTCCCGTGCGTCCAGGGCGCGATTCCGCAGACGAGCATCCTCCTGCCGATAGGCATCTCCTTCTTCACCTTCCAGGCCCTGAGCTACGTGATAGACGTCTCGCGCGGAGTGCCTGCGCAGCGCAACCCGATTTCGCTCGCCCTGTACATCGCGCTCTTCCCGCAGCTGATCGCAGGCCCGATCGTGCGCTACACGACGGTCGCGGACCAGATACGCTCGCGCCGCACCACTTGGGACCAGTTCACGCAGGGCGTCTTCAGGTTCGTCGTCGGCTTCAACAAGAAGATGCTGCTCGCGAACATCATGGCCGAGGTGGCGGACCGGGCGTTCGCCGCGCACGCGCCGTCGGTGGCGTTTGCGTGGTTCGGGGCCGCCGCATACACGTTCCAGATATACTTCGACTTCTCCGGCTACTCCGACATGGCGATCGGCCTCGGCAAGATGTTCGGGTTCAACTTCCTTGAGAACTTCAACTATCCGTATATATCGAAGACCGTCACCGAGTTCTGGCGGCGCTGGCACATCTCGCTCGGCAGCTGGTTCCGCGACTACGTCTACTTCCCCCTCGGCGGCTCGCGCGTGGGGAAGCGCCGGCTCGTCTTCAACCTCGCGGTGGTGTGGTTCGCGACCGGCGTGTGGCACGGCGCGAACTGGACGTTCATCATCTGGGGCGTCCTCTACGGCGTCCTCATCACAGCCGAGAAGCTCACGGGATGGGTGAAACGGGTCGATTCGTCCCGGGCGCTAAGGCTGGTCAGCCAGCCGATGACGATCCTGTTTGTGGTTCTCGGATGGGTGCTTTTCAGGTCTGCGGACCTGGCGGCGGCCGGACGCTACCTTTCGGCGATGTTCGGCGCGGGCGCGCCCCTGGTCGACGGGTCGTTTGTCTTCTGGAGCCGCGAAGTCGCCGTGCCGTTCGTCATCGCGGCCGTCGGCTCGACGCCGATCCTGAAGCAGATCAAAGGCGCGGAGGTCGTGGTGGTCGGCTATGTCCTGCAGTTTGCGCTCTTCGTGCTGAGCATCTCCTGCCTGGTCATGAACGCACACAATCCGTTCATATACTTCAACTTCTGAGGATCCACCCCTCCACCCCTCCACTTTTCCACTTTTCCACTCTTCCACTCCTCCACTCCCCCACTCCTCCACTCCCCCACTCCTCCACTCCCCCACT
>JAFRBA010000232.1 GCA_017405115.1 Kiritimatiellia bacterium | reverse complement strand
CGCCCGGCGTCGTCGCCCGTCGCGTCGGCCGCCAGGCAGTTGGCGCAGCAGCACTTGCCCGCCGTGTCGTTTTCGTTGCCGTTGATGATGTCAGTCGGATCCTTTTCCGCCCAACGCCTCACGATCTCGCGCACAAGTTCCCTGTTGGAGGCGCACAGCGAGATGATGTCCGCCCGCCCTCCGAAGTAGAACGGGTCGCCGCGCCGCGTTCCGTCCGGCATCTCGTTGAACCATTCGGGGTGCGTCTTGCCGTATTGCGCGTACCACTTCGTGAACGCATGCCCCTTCGCGAGAGAGTCGCAGGCGGCGAATCGGTGACGGCGCAGCCAAAGGGACTGGTTCCTGTAGAACCTCTGCGCGGCCGAGCGGTCCGGCCAGCCAGGCGACGCAAGGTTTGCGCTTGCGCGCCACTGAGAGAACGCCATGTGGCGCACAGTCCAAGTCTCCTGCGCCATGGATGCGCCGGAGAACTTCGGGCAGACGGTGCCGAGTTCGCCCGGCCACAGCCAGCGCACGCCAAGCTTGCGCTCGAGG
Source organism: Kiritimatiellia bacterium (assembly GCA_017405115.1). The sequence goes on along the minus strand of JAFRBA010000232.1, from coordinate 16,146 downwards.
AACGAGTATACGCCGAAGAGCGTGCCCGACGGCGTGCTGGCCTTCATGGCCCGCCCCGCGCCGTCCACGCCCGCGATGTCGACGGTGCCGTCGCCGACCCTTATTGTCGCGTCGTTCTTGTCCAGTCCAGTGAGGTCAATCTGCCGCGCCGCGCACCCGAGGCGGAACGTCCACCTTGCCTTTCCCGTAGCGTTTGTCAAGACAGCGGGTTCCGAGCCTGTCGCCTTCTTCCAATGCTCTGCGAGTTCCTGCGCCGCAGTCCGCTCCACGGCATTCGCGTCGGGGGGCAGGACGATTTCGTCGCCGGCGTGCGCCAAAAGCGATGCAGCTGCTGCCGCCAGTAAGATTAGCTTTTTCATCGTCTGTCCCTTGCGTCCTTTTCGTCCCTTATGTCCCTTTCCCCTCACCTGAACGAGATCGTTAGGCCGCTGGAATCGCGGAAGTCGCGGAGAACGGCACTCGCGCCATCGGAGCAAGATACGACGATTCGCCGCGTCTCGCCCGTTGTCCCGATGAACGTATACAGCCCGTCGGCGGTCGGCGAAAGCTCCACGCCGTCGCATGTCACGAACACGGAGCCCTCGCCCTCCGCAACCGCATAGAACGTGTGCCGTCCGTCAGCCTTCACGCGCCAGTCGATCTCGATGGACGCATCGGACGGCACGGTCAGCGCCCTCACTACGTTAGTGACGACATCTGCGCTTGCAGACACAACCTCTACCTGCGAACGCTTCAGCCTCTTCGCGAAGTCTCCGCGCCAGTCGTACTCGTACGCGCCAATGTCGATCGTTCCGTTGTACACGCGCTGGCTTCCCGCGAGATCGGTCTTCGCAAGGGCTTCGGCGACTGCCACGGGGAACTTGGCGTACAGGTCGTTGCGGCCCCTGTCGATTAGCGGCGAACCCTTGCGCGGTGCATAGTTCTCGTCGAGCATCATCTCGGCCTGGGTGAGCGTGATGGAAGTCCCCCCGTAGGAATACGTAGAGGACGCGGTCGTGGCGCAGTTTATGAGCCTGACGCCCGTCCCCGGCCACTGCCGCAGCACTATGCTGTTCCAGATGTTGGTGACGGTACCGCTGTTGTCGTGCGAGACGTTCCCCGCGCCGTAGAACACGCAGTTGACGTACTGGTGGCCCTGGTATACGCTGTCCTGGCCGACGTTGACGATGTCGCCGAAGATGCAGTTGTAGGCGCTGCCCTGCATGATGTCGGTTCCTGTCGAAGCAACGCCGTTGCCGTTGAAGCGGCAGCGAACCGCAGTACCGCCATAGAATCCCGCGCCGCGTCCGGCGAAGTTGTTGGAGATCACACAGTCCACGACGTATGCGGCCACTCCTGAAGCCTGCACCGCGCCGCCCCAGTTCTCCGTACTGCTTGCCTCCCACGCGGGCGTATGGCCCTTGGTGAGAGTCACGCCGCGAACGATCGAACCTGCGTAGAGCTTTACGCACGCGAGGGCGTTCGGCCCGCACCAATGGCCGGCCTCCGTGCCGTTCTCGCGGTCTTCGGCGCCTTCGATGATCGTCTTGTCAGCGCCAGCGCCGAGGAGCGTGACGCCCGCCGGCACGACCACGCGGTACTTGCGGGAGGACGCGGTGGTCATCTCGCCGTCAGAATACGTTCCCTCCGCCACGTTCACAATGTCGTTTTCGGCGAGCCGACCGTTCGTCATGGCTGCGGCAAGCGTTTTGAACGGAGTTGCCTCCGTTGCACCATCATTTGCGTCGCTTCCAGTCTCAACGTTCACGTACCAGTTCGTCGAGGCCAACGACTCCGACGACTCGAACGCGCCGATGTCGATTCCAAGCCCCTGCACGCGCGCGGCCTTGAGGATGTCGTATCCGGACTCGTCCGCCAACGCAGCCGGTAGCGTGTAGTGCGTCGCGTCGCCCTTGTCGAGCGCGGGCGAATTGCGGAGCGGGCGGTACGACGCGTCCAGATGGACGGCCTCCACGGAATCGACCTTCTTAGAATTGCCGGCAGAGGCGTTGCTCCCGAGGCTGCCCGTATAGACGCAATTCGACAATATCATGTACTGCCCGACGTTCTTCAGTATCACGCAATTGCGAAGTCCGGCGTTTTTCGCGTTCATCCTGCCCGCCGCACCTGATCCGTAGAAGGTGCAGTTAGCACAATAAAACAAGTCGCTGCTCCCGAAAAAGTTGTCCGTGGACGTGTTGAGCACGTCGCCGAACAGGCAGTTGAACGCACAACCGGCGCGAATGTCGCTGGATTCCTGCGACGCGCGGTTGTCTGCAAACTTGCATCGGACGGATACCGCGCCGAACGTGCCCGCGCCGCGTGCGGCGCAGTTGTTTGTTATGATGCAGTCGACGACATAGCCGTACGTCTTGTTGTTGACCCTGTCGTCGCCGCAGTAGACCGCCGCGCCGAAGTTATTCCCGCTGTATCCTGCCGCACGGCCTCCGGTCAGCGTGAATCCGCGAACGGACGAGCCTTCCCACAGACGGACGCACAGCGTAGCCCCGCTGCCGCATCCCCACGGCGAGGCGTTCAATTCAACTGCCGGATCAGGCTCTCCCACGATGAAGGTCCGCTCCGCTCCCGCATCGCCGACAAGCGCAACGCCCGCCGGGACGACGGCACGGAACCGCCAATTCGACGTGATCACGCCGTTCGTGTAAAGTCCTGGTGCTGCATGGACGGTGTCGCCGGAACGTAGATACGAGTTGGTAAGCGCCATCGATAGATTCTGAAACGCCTTCTCCGCCGAAGTGCCGTCGTTCGCATCGCTGCCGTTAACCGCGTCCACGTGCCAGTCGAACGGAACGCCGGTGGCAAACTGCGACTCGCACGCGCCGGCGTCCAAGGCCGCTCCCACGATACGCGGATTGCCGAGGAAGTCCTTCGTCGCTTCATCGATGACTGCGGACGGGAACCTGTTCGTATAGAATTCCCAAGATGCGACATCAATGCACGGCGAATCGCGAAGCGGACGATAGTCGGCATCGAGTCTCGCTGCCGCCGCGTTTGCAATCTTCGTCGATTCGTAGCGCCCGATGCTGGCACTCGTAAGGACGCTGTTTGTACAATACACATTGCTTGCAGGCCCCTTCAGAATGAGGGAGTTGTACAGCATTATCGTTCCCGAATTTGCCGCATGGGCGCACGAGCCGGATCCGTAGAACGTGTTGTTCACGTATGGCCCGCCCTGATAGAGGTTGTAGTTTCCCGTGTTCGGCAGATTGCCGAAAAGGCAGTTGAACGCGCTGCCCTGCATAACGTCGCACCCTGTCGTATAGGCGCGGTTGTTGTCGAAGAAACAACGGATGGCGGCTGACCGGTACACGCCCGCCGCACGACCGGCGACATTGTTCGTAACAACGCATCCAATGACATATGTCGTCGTACTCGACCCGTTGACCGCACCTATATACGTATTGCCGTCGTATGCGGGAGAGTGGCCGTCCGTCAGCGTGAAATCCTTGACTATTGCGCCTTCGCCAAGATACACGCAGCGAATGGCGCCTGTGCCGCAGCCGAACGGCGACACGTCCAAGGCTACGCCTTCCGCCGAAGCGCCCTTGATGATCGTATTCTCCGGGCCTTCGTCCGCAACGATCGTGACTCCCGCTGGCACTATCACGCGATAACCTGTCATCACGCCGTTCGTGTAGACGCCCGGCGCGGCGTGGACGACGCTGCCGGAGGTGATCGTGTACTTGGCGAACAGCGCGGCGAAAGACTCCATCGCGTTCCCTTCGCCGGCGGCGAGACCGCTGTTTGCGTCGTTGCCGTTCACGGCGTCGACGTAGTAGTCCGTTGCGTAGCCGCAGAGCGAACATGCGAACGCGATCACCGCCAACAAGTGCCTTATGGTTTTCATCTTTTTACTCCTTAGTTTGTCTTATGAGGTAATTGCAAAACCTGGTAGGGCGGCATCGATGATGCCGCCGTTTGCGGCGGTTTCGTCGAAACCGCCCTACCAAACGACGCATCGCGAAGGGGCTTTGCAATTGCCTCTTTTGGTTGAAGTCGAATGCGCACCGCCGCGAACTCGTGCGGCGCAAGTCTCTCGAGCGCGAACCCGCCTGGAACGGCGCGAAACTCGCCGCGCAGCGCGGACACCACGGTCGCCTTGCCGCCGACGAGGACCTTCACGTCCGCAGGCGCGTCGGTAAGATTCTCCACCAGCACGGACATCTCGCCTGTGCGTGGATCGCGCCTCACCATCTGGTAGACGTGCGAATCGCTTTCCACGCGGCACGGCACCTCTGCGCCAAAGAACCCCATGGCCTCCGCGAGAGCGGTGCGATGCGAGCCTGCGGCATAGCCGGCGAAATCTAGCGACATCGCGTCAAACCCGAAGACGGCGAACTTTCTCCCCTGCGCATCGGCGTGTGTGGCGAATCCGGAATTTCCGGGGATGCCGGAAGGCCCGGTGCGGATGCCACGCTTCTCCAGGATGCCCGCGGCATAACGGTCGAGCAGAACGCCGCGCCGCATCGCCGCGTCGTCCAGCATCACGGCGGCCGGCCCGAATGCTATCGACGGACCTTTCCCCGAGAACTTGGAGGGATGTCCGTTAAGGGCGAGGAAGTGCGACGCCAATGGAAACGAAAAGACGTTCATCAGCTCGCGGTCACCGACGTACTTCCCCGGCAGCTCGGCCTCGCGGGCGAGATGTTCGGGGAATACGACGCGCCACCCGCAGTCCTCCGTTCCGGCGAACATCGCGGAAAGCTTCGCGTCGTCGCGCTTGTTTTCCAAATGCGCGAAGAGATACCCCTGCTCCGAGCGGTCGGCGGGATAGCGCAGGATGTACTTGTTGCGGACGATGCCGCCAGCGGCGATGACCACCTTGTCGAAGAGCTCCGTGGCCCATGCAGGCACGACTGACGTGCGGCGCGGATGGGGGTCGTTCTCGTCGAGCAGCGTGATTCCGCTCCCGGCGAGAAGCGTCCTCTGCAGCCGCATGTATTCGAAGACGCCGTCAAGCCCCTGGCCAGGGTAGCGCTCGCTGCCTGCGAGCGGCCAGTAGGTGGCGCCACTAAGACGGAAGACCTTCGGCCCATTCCCTGCAAACGCGGCGACGATGTCCCGGACGTCCGTGCCTTCAATGTCGTAGAGGGTATATGTCGCGCAAAGCCCCATCCCTATGTTTGGCGCGGTCGCGTCCGCCGTCTCGCGCAGAAGCCGCGCCAGCCCCTTGGCGGCGTCGCGGTCGGCGTCGAGAAACGCGGTGCGCACGGCGTTCGGCCCGCCACAGAACGAATCGCGGATCTCAGACGCAGTTACGTCACGGCCCAGTTTCTCGCGCACGAGCGCGAGGTGGCGCGGACACGTGCAGCAGACGAACCAGCGTGCACTCTGGATGAAGTCGTCGTCCCACAATATGAACTTCGCGCCAGCGCGGATGTAGTCGCGCACGTTTTCGCAGAGGGCCTCGCGCAGCGTCGGGTCGAGCGGGCATATTGCGGCGGAGCGGTGCGCCTTGCCGTCAAGGGCGGTCAGGCGCGTCGATCCAGCAAAGCGCTCCATTGTTTCCGGCGCCGCCTTCGACCCGTAGCCAATGGACGAAGTCCACACCGCCGTCGCGAACCCTGCCTTCTCCGCTTCGGCAAGGGCGTATTTCACCGTTTCTAGCCTGTGCCGACGCGCCTCTCCTCGACAGAAGAAGTCGCATACCGCAATCTGCACGGCATCCGCCCCGGCCGCCCGTGCGTCGGCAAGATAGAGCGGCATGCTCTTGGCGTCGATGTTCTCAACGTCAACCTGGACGTGTAACTTCGCCGAAGCGAACGAGTTCGCGTCCGCAATGAGCGTGCAGGGCGAAAACGCCGCCAAAGCGACGGCGGCAATCCCGCCCATGAAGCCATTCTTCGTGACCTCCCTCATCGACTCTGTGCGAAAGTTGATCGCCCCTCCTGCTTTTCTTGCCTATTTTCCAATAAAACACGCGCATCATACCACATTTGGACGACAAATTCAAGCGCGGTAATGGCGGCGCAGGGGCTATTCAAGTTCGTATGCGTCGCGCATCAGCTTCATGGACCATTCGATCATGGCCCGGCCGCCCATGTAGTCCATCGACGGCTCCCACCCAAGGCGGGAGTTGCGGTCGACAAGCTCAAGCGTGGCGGCCTTGTTTGCGTACTCCGCCTTTGCAGCCGCCTTCATCGCGACGGCATCTCTTGCGAGATGAGCCAACACGCCCAACTTGAGATTTCGGGTCGTCGTCCAGCAACGGGCCATGTAGCGCGCCAGGTCAGACATCCTTTTCGCCTTTCCAGCCCGCCGCGCGTCTACCGTCGGCACCATCGCGACAAACGCGTCGGCCGCCGCTTCGCATTTCCCGACCATGCCTTCAAGAAGCTCCGCCTCGAGCTTGAGCTGGTCTGGCCGCCAGTCCGTCTTGGTCACCGGCGGGAAACGCCGCTTTGCAAAATCCTCAAGATAGTTGAAATACGTCCAGCAATAGTTTTTCACGTATGGCGACGCCTTCGGGAACGGAACGTCGGAGTACTCAATCCTGTTCGTCGTGAAGTTGAAAGGCATCGCGGGCCCGATGCGATACGGGCCAGCCAGGTTCTGGGGACATGGGAAACTGTCCGCGACAGCCTCGGAGAGCCACTGCCAGGCTGCGATTGCGCGCTCGGCGTTTGCCTCTCCGAAGTCCCGCGCCGCAATCTTGCGCAGATGCTCGTCAAACGGCATCCCCCCGTCCGTGAACGCCTCCTTTGACAGCTCGGTGACAAACGACGGCGTCCAGCCGTAGTGGTGCCCTTCCATCAGCCCGGAAAGACGGTGCCGGCCATGCGAGGCGTTGAGCGCGTCCCACCTCTTTTTCCACTGTTGCGGACACGGCAGATACGGCACGGTGCCGAGGTCCCACGTGAGCCCCGCCGTATTGGACTGGGTGTACAGCCTCAAGCCAAGCTTGCCGCATTCTTCGGCCTCCGAAAGATAATAGGCGCCCGGCCCGGGATCGGACAGCGAATAGTCGCGCACGCGCGACCTGAGGCCATTGGCCTTCACCGTTTCGTTGAACATCTCGAAGGTCACGAGCAATGTGACGTCCCTCGGCATCTTCCGCAAGAGCTCCAGCCTCGCATCCACCGGCTGGGAGCCGAAGTTGTAGGTCCAGAATACAATCTCCGCGCCAGGACTGTATCGGTCAATCGCCCGCTTGACGCCCCGCAACCAGTCCGGATAGTCGCTGCAGGGATACATGCAGGGATACGGACGCTCATCGCCAGGATCTGGCAGCGTGGGACGAATCTTGCCGTTGGTGCGCGGATCGCGCGACGGGAACTGGCAGCTTTCGCCCACGAATATGTAGCCGCGGGCGGAAGGATAGGCGCGGGCGATCGCCCCGTACGTCTCGTCGAACACGCGTTCGGCCTGCGGATCGTCCGGATGGACCGGCGCATGCACATAGCTGTAGAGGTAGGTGTCAAGCCCCCACTTCGAAGCGCGACGGATGATTGCATTGATGTCGCACCATCCGCGCTGCGTCCGGCCCACCTCCGGGACAAAGACCAGAATGGCGTCAAAGCCGTGGTGCGCCGCACGGACGAGATATGGCTCCGGGAAGGTATCAATGCCCCAGCCGGAGTGGATCATACGCGGCGCGAACACCGTCCTGCGCCGCTTGTAGCCGAACTTGAGAAACGGCGCCATGCGCAAGCTCATCAGGTCTTCCAGGTGGTAGAAAGCCTGTGCCACGGCCCGTCCGTCGGCAGCGGATATCCTGACGCCATGCCATGACACCGCGCAGCGGTATTCACGCGGCGACATCGACGGATCGATCCTTGCCGTGACGGCTGCGCCGGCTTCGTCCATCGCCACACGCACGCTGATGCCATGGGAAACGGCCAGGTAATCGGCGAAATCCTCCGCGACCCTGCGGAGAAAGCCGTCGTCTTTCGGCACCGAGATGGCCATGCCGTCGACAAGCGAGAACTCGTCGGCTTGCGGCTTCAGCGAGAGATCGCGTATCCCCGCCTCATGGACAGTCTCAAGTTCGGCATGAAACTGATATGGACGTTCTACCGGCGCGGCCCAGACGGTTGCGGCGACACACAATGTCGCCACGGCCATCGCACGAGACTTGTTCGCTTCATTCATGTCCTTCTGCTTCTCCATGTGGAGCGCCGACGGCAGAGAGCCCCCTTCTGCGCAAGTCCATTACCGCGCGGGCGATGTCTCCACTGCGGTCGTCGCCAGCCTCGCGCTCGACGGCAAGGCATCCATCGTAGCCGACATCCCTGAGCGCCGCGATGAATGCGTCCGCGTTGACCTCGCCCTTCGTCCACTCGACCTCTTCGCCCCAAGTGCCGGGCGTCTTCGCGTTTTTCGCGTCCTTTATGTGGATGTGCCGGATCCAGGGCGCAAGCGTCTTCACGGCCTTGACGGGGTCGCCCTTCCCGTAGAGTATCATGTTCGCGGGGTCGAAGTTTACGTATACGCCCGGCAGGTTCGACAGCGTCTCGGCGAGGTCTTCTGCCGTTTCCTGCCCCGTCTCGAGCGTAAGGCCGACGCCGACGTCGGCGCAGATGTCGCGCACGCATTTGAGGCGGTCGGTGAGCTTCGCGTGCCCGGCCCTGTCGGACGGGTCTATGTAGCCTGCGTGGAGCATCATGTAGGGCGACTTCCACTCCGCCGTCAGCTTCGCCACGTCCGCGATGATCCTGCGGTTCTCCTCCCAGTGCTCGTCGGGGACGAGCCCGCCCGTCCTGCGGATGGACTCGAGCGTCGAATAGTCGTCGTAGCGCGAGTTGTGGAGCGTTGACGATATCTTCCACCGGCCGGAGGCAAGGTATTCCTCGATGTCGGCGCGCTGCTTGTCGAGCGAATCGACGCCTCCCGTCCCGGCGACGTTCTCGGTTTCGCCCGCCGTCCCCGGCACAACCGCCAGCGGATCGACGAATGGATTTAGCGCGAGATGGACATTCTTCACCTCGCACTTCGACATCTCCTCGGCGACACGCTCCGCGCTCAGGCGGTAGCTCCAGCTGCAGACTGCTATTTGCATGACAGGCCTCCAGTCGAAAGCGTTCAGCGGTTTCCGCTCGTGGAACCCGCGCACCCGGAACGACGCGCCGCCGCCAGCCATGACTTGAGCAGGGCGACCTGGCGCACAGAGTCGTTCAGGACGTCGCCCACCGGGTTCTCGAGCGTGTACCAGCCGTCGTATCCAGAGGCCGCGACCTCCTTGACGACCCGCTCGTTCGGCACAGCCCCCATTCCAAGCGTCACGTATCCGCGGTTGTCATCCTTCGACTGGTCCTTCAGGTGGACGTGCCCGATGCGCCCTTTCGCGAACGCCATCATCTCGAGGATGTCCTCGCCCCGCCCAGCATAGTAGAGGTTCCCGGAGTCGAGCGCGAAGCGGAGGTCGGGAATCTCGTCCAGGAAGCGCTTCAGATACTTTGCGTACGAGCAGCAGTTCGCCGTTCCGCCAAAATCCTCGACCGTTACGATGATGGAACGGCTTTTCGCCATGGCGACGAACTCCCTCATGTGCGCAAGTATCCGCTCAAACTCGCCGAGGTTGTCCTTCCCGTCGGTGAAGCCCGGAGGCACCACCATTATGCGCGGCACGCCAAGCTTCGCGGCGCGAGACAGGCACGCTTCGGGAGAAAGCACGCCCCCGCCTTTCTTGCGCCCGAACCAATCCGGGAAGTAATATAGGTTGATCGGCTTCAGGCGAGTCCCCGCAAGCTCGTCCAGATCCGGTTCCGACGGCCCTGCGTCGAATCCCCGCACCCCCATTTCGTACAGCAGGTCGGCGGCTTGCGCCTTCGAGACGCCGCGCTGCCTGGCGATGGCGCGGATGAAGCTTGCGAACACCGATATCTTCGGCTCGCCGGGCTCACAGTCTTCCGTCGCCCCAAAGGTCAAGAGAGGAATGACCAGCGATGCAACGGCACAGCATAAACTTGGCAGCTTCTTGTTCACGACGTAAGTCCTTTCTCCAGCTACATGCAGATGGCACTCTTCTACTTCTATGCCACGTATTATACCACAAATCCGCAGCCAAAGCCCACCGTGTCGCAACTCAAAAGGTCACATCGTGCAAGTGCGCAATTCGCCCATGGTGCGCTGGTGCGGCATGGCTACGGGAGTCTGGTCGCGAACACGGCGGCTTCGCGCTCGAAATCGGCGTTGGAGACGCGCTTCTCCGGCCATTCGAGCAGAGAGAAACGGAACGTCTTCGAAGGGTCGGGAGTGAAGCGCATGTCGACCGTCCAGCTGTCGTTCACGTGCGCGAAGCCAGGCGTGGCGTCGGCAAGCAGCACGGCGCTTGGGCCTTGCCCCCTGCCTTCGGACGCGCCGTCGTAGTCGGCATCCTCCATCACGAACACGCGCTCGCCGGCGTCGAGGGCGAACTTTCCGGACTTCACCGGTCCAATCAGGCGCTTCTCCGTACGCACCTGCCGCCGGTATCCGAAAAACCGCGTGGGCTTGCCGCTCCCGCAGTCGAGGAACGACGGGATCGACGAAACTCTCACCACCATGCTGGTAGGAGCCATCTGCCCGCGCGTCGACGGGGTGATCTCGAAGTCGAGGGTCGGCGAGCCCGGCGCCATGGACGCCCTCACGCGCACCGGCACGCCGTCGAAGTTGAAGAACATCTCCACGCCGCGCCTGTCGCCGGGCGGACTCCACTGGCGGACGCCGCGCTCGTGCACAAGGAGCTTCTCCCACGGAATCCCGTTCACCTCGAGGGCGACGGACGATATGAGGCCGCTGAAGCCGTTCTGCCGCCCGTTTCCCGTCGCGAACGAGAATCTGCGCGGCGCGTTTCCATGGGCGCGCAGGTTCTTGACGCCAAACTGCCACTTGCCGGCGGCATTGGAGATGTCGGCGGAGGCGGCGAAGAGCGTCTTGACGTCCGGCTTCGGCTTCGCGTCAAATCGCACCACGACCGAATCGCCGGCTCCGTACGCACTCGGAAGGATCAACGCGGCGACGGCGGCGGACAGCATGCGGAGCGCCATCATAAACCCTCCTGGGCGACATACACCGGAATGTCCGGCGCAAGGCGCCTGAGTTCCGCAAGCGCGGCGGCGCGCCTGGCGGCGTCGGGCTCCGAGCCGCCATCGAACACGACGGCATCGACGAGCTTCAGCAGCGGCGCGATTTCCGGACGCACGCTGCGCGGCGTCAGCGTCACGCGCATGGCGCAGGACCCGCGCCTGCGCCCGGCCTCGTCCTTCATCTCCATCAGCTTCGCGTAGCTCGGCTCGGTCGCCGCGACGCGGATCTCGCGGCCTTCGCGATCGAATGCGCGCACGGGCCCAGGAGAGTCCTTGAGGAAGATGTCGCCGAGGTCCACACCCTTGAACCTCCCGTCGGCGAAGGCTGGCACCGCCTTGGGCGCCTTCAGGCGGAACTCCGCGCCGGTATCCGCGTCTACGTCGCCCAGGTCCACGGAGAACATCTTCGCGTACCAGTCGTACTCTCCGCAGTCGACGTCCGGACGCGCGTCAAGCCGGAAGCGCAGCTTCACGTAATGGCTCCTGGGCATGCCCTTGAACGAACCGCGGCGAGGGGCGATCCTGAACACGATCTCGCCGCCCTCCCTCGAGCACGAAACGCGGGTCTCGGAGAATTCCCCGTCGCGGTAGCCGAGGGAGTCGCCGTCGTCCTCGTACCAGACGCGGGACGACTCGCCTGAAGCCTTCGGCCAAACGTCGAACACCACGCTTTCGTACCAGCCGCGCGGAAGATGGCGCCTGCCTTCGAGTCTGGGGACGATTGCGCCCTCCCTGGCGAGAAGCCCGCCGCCCCACACGCCGGAGAGGTCGATCCTCTCGCGGCACGGGCCCTCGACACGCCGTCCCGTGCGCCAGTCGTACCATGTGCCCGGCGGGACGTCGGTGAACTCGCCGAACGCCGAGACGAGCAGGTCCGGACCGAGGAGATAGGTCGTGAAGCAGTCGTCGTAGCGCGTCTCGCCGGGGAACTCCAACGCGAGGGCGCGCGCTATCGGCCATCCGGTGCGCGAGGCCTCGGCAGCGGCAGCGTAGATGTACGGGAAGAGCGAGTAGCGCAGCGCCGCGTAGTGGCGGAAGGATCTCTCGGCCTCCTCGCCCTCGGTCCACGGGCGGTGGAAGCTGTCCCAGTCGTTCGCCTGGCTCCACGGGGCGAGGAACCCGTAGTGCATCCGCGTCTTGGACGCCAGGGTCATGTCGCAGCTCTGGTTCGGGTGCCCCGTCAGGCCGAGGTTCAGCGTCGAGACGAGCGTCTTCTCCCCGCCGCCAGTGTCGCCCGCCCACGTCGCCACGTACGCCTGCACGCCCGCGTATCCGCCGGCCGAATACACCATCGCGCGACGGCCGGTGTACTGCTCGTAGCCCTGCGCCATCTGCTTGTCGTAGACGACCGGATACAGGTTGTGCGCCTCTTCGACACTCATTCCATTGACATAGACTCGCCCTGGATGTTCGTCTATCTGGCATACCTGCAGGTTGCCGTCTAGCTTCCAGCAGCGTGCGCCCTGGTCGCAGAACTTCTCGAGATGGCGGAACCACGGCAGCGCGCCCTCCGGATAGCGCGCCTCCTCGAGGTACTTCTTGTCGATTGCGTTCATGTCGAGGTACTTGTCCCACTCGTACACACTCGTCGGCCGCGCGACCTTCCCCCCTGCGGCCACGGACTCCTTTTCGATGCGCGGGTCTACCCACGTGTCGCCTGTCTCGGGATTTACGGCGAACGACTCGCCGCGGCGCTTCGCCTCGCCCGCCGCGCACTGCTCCTCGTAGCGAAATAGGTCGTAGTCGCAACACATCCAGAGGGAGAGGTTGATACCCATGCGCTCGAGCGCGGACGGGAAGATGTGCTTGCCGACGGGGCACCAGAACGGGAAGGAGCCGAACCTCTTCGGATCCCAGCGCTTCTTCGTCGAATGGTCGTAGAACGTCTCCATCCATCCTGGCTCCAGGCCTATTATGTCTATCGGAAGGCCGAGCTTCTCGAACCACGTGGCCTCGTTGACGAGCTCGAACTCGTTCACGTACTGGTTGCAGACGTACGCGAAGCCGAATGCGAACGACGGCAACAGCTGCGGCCTGCCGGTGAGGCGCGTGTACGCATCGAGGAGCTCGCGGTAGCCGCTCCCGACGAACACGTAGAAGTCGAGGTCCCCAACCGGGATCCCGCAATTCATGGCGTCGGCATCCGCCTTGCCGACGTCGAACCAGTTCTTCCACGTCGTGTTCATGAACACGCCCCATCCGCCGCTCGTCATGGCCATCGGCACCGGGATGTAGCTGTTCACGTTCTTCACGAATATCTCGTACCTTCCCGGTCTGCGCTGGATGTTGCCGCGGTGGACGTCGCCAAGGCCGAACACTCGCTCGCCGGGCGCAAGCGGGAACCTGACCGCGCCACCGTCCGGCGTGAGCGATGTCTTCACCGAAAGGTCCGCCCCGGAGACGCGCGAGCGCACCCGCACCTCGCCGTCCTTCCCGGCCGAGACCTCCAGCGCCTCAGTGGACGCCCTGCCGTCGCCGATTTCGAGGCCCGCGCCGTCCCATTCCAGCCGACGCACGATCCCGTAGCGGTTCATGCCGCTTTCGGTCCAGACCTCGCCCGCAGTGCGCCGCACGCGAACGACGTCCGCCGCCACCACGTCGACGCGCAGCCGCGAGCCGTCGTCAAGCCGCGTCACGAAGGCTCGCTTCCCGGACTGGTCGGGATCCCGCCACACGGGGCGCGGCAACGCGGCGTATCCGGACGCGGCGCAGGCGCACAGGGCGGCGAGCGCGGAGATTGCCGTTCCGTGCGCCATCAGTCGCCCCTCCCCCCGAACCTGAGCATGCCGAACATCGCCAGGTTGGTGTTGACGCGCATCGTAAGCGACGAGCCGGAATAGTCGCGAGGCTCGCCCATCTTGTTGCGCACGAAGTTGAAGTTCCAGCTGTCGTACGCCCCTGGCGGCGCGCACTTGAAGACCGAGAACGGAACGAAGAACTCGCACGTCCAGCGGTTCGCGCCGAGCTTCTCGACATGGCGGAAGCCCTCCGCCTTCCAGTTGAGGTCAAGGGGCTGGATGATCGGCGCGACCTTCTGGTAGCCTTTGTATGTCCTGCCGACGTAGTCGAACGCGATCTGGTAGTACTCCTCCTTCTTGAGGCCGGGCGCGAATATGAGCTCTATGGAGTCGTTGCCCCAAAGGTCCTTCTGCTCGTCGGCGAGCGCGGAGTATGCGCCCTCGACCTTTCCATAGAGACCTTCGTCGTCCCAGAGGAAGCGCACGTCGACGGGGAACGCGACCTTGCCGAGCCCTCGCGGGTCGAGGAGCGGCATCGGCTTCGCGCGCGCCCACGCCTTTTCGCCGCCGTTGCCGTCGAGGGCGACCTTCTCGCCGGCGGCGAGGCGCGGCACGTCGTAGACGGGAGGCTCGTAAGTCGCCTGCGCGCGCTGGAGCTCGAACGCGGGCCACCACATGTCTGCGACGAGCTTCCAGCGGATCTCCCTGAGGGCGTCGCCCTTCACCGCCTCTCCTGCTGCCTTCAGCTCGCGCTCCATCGCGTCAACCACGGCCGCCGGGTAGACCGGAGAGCGGTCTTCCGTCTCAAGCGCATAGTCGAGAAACGCCTTCTTCTGGATGCGGTGGAACTCCTTCATGTGCGCGCCGGCATCGGGTCCGTACATTATGTCGAACGCCTCGTCGATCGCCTCGTCCACCGGGAACTCGGGGTTCCACTCGGTGCGGTACTGGCAGTACGCGGAGTACCAGTAGCACCAGAGGTCCCTGTACGGCGCGCCGAAGTCGTAGAACTTGCCGACGCGGCCGAGGTACTTGCCCAGCACCTTTACGACCTCGCCGGAGAACTCCGGGATGACCGCGCGCTGGAACGGATTGTCGTTCGAGGTGTAGAGCCACGCCTTCTCGGCGGGCTTCCCGCCGCGCGCGTCGTACCACTCCTTGAACAGCGCGATCGACCCCTTCATGTACTTCGCGCTGCGCACCCGCCGCGGAAGCCTGCCGTCGCACAGCCATATCGCCAGGTTGTCGGGCAGCTTCCAGCGCGGGTCGGTCGGCGCGTGCTTCGTGTTGTAGTACGCGAGCAGGTTGAGCTTCTTGCCGGGGAACTCCTCTCCGATCCGCTTCGCGAAGTACTGTATGAACCGTCCGTAGACGTTCGCCATCACCGCGTCCGGCTCGCGCGCGAGATCCGCCTTCGAGATGAGCCCTAGCCTCTTCACCGTCGGGTCGTTCATCATGGTGGTGACCGGCATGTAGGTGTCGCACACGCCGAACGACACGTACATGTCGTTGACGCATCCGTTGAACCCGCCGGGATCCTTCCGCCCGCCGGAGGCGTAGAACGCCTTCACGTCCTCTATGAGCAGGTCCGCGAGCCCGAAGTCCACGACGTTGTAGTAGTTCCCCACGTGCGCCTTCGGCTCGTACCAGAAGTGTCCGTACGGGTCGGTGTAGAAGATCGTCTTCAGCTTGTCGGGATGCGCCTTGGCGTACGGCCGCGGATGCGGGCAGTGCGCTCCGCCGCCTGGATGCGTGCCCCCGCTGCGCCAGTGGTCGATGTAAGACAGGTCGCGCACCTTCACGCCGTCGCCGAGGTACTTCCTCCAGTGGGCCGTGCGGGCCTCGTCGTACAACGACTCTATCAGGAACCACTGTCCCCCTCGGCTCTGGAAGTACGGCGCGTCCTCGTAGTGCACCGGCGAAATCGCCAGGTCATGTATCTTGGGATAGTGGCAGCCCCTCTCGCCGGGGAAGTACCAGCGGCAGCCCAAGACGCGCTCGCAGAAGTCCAGCGCGCCCCACTTCGTGCCGCAGCCCGCGCCGTACGTGTCGACTGCGCACATGTTGTAGCCCTCGATGAGCGACGTGTCCGCGCCCGCGATCACGACGCCGCGCGGGAACGTCTTCACTGCGAACCCCTCCGTCGGCATCTTCGAGACGTCCACCCCCGCCTTGCGCGCGAGCTTCGAGTCTCCTAGCACAAGCCAGTAGCGGTGCTTCTCGAGCGCGGCGGAGTCGTTCTCGTCCACCACTTCCGGCAGCTTCCCCGTCGTGCGGAAGATCGCGTTCGTCAGGTGCACGAGCGCGGGGGCGATCGACTTCTTAGTCCTGTTCTTCGCTCGGGTCTCGGCCTTCGGGTCGAGCGCCACGCAGAACTTGAGCTCGCCGTTCTCGACGAACTT
>JAFRBA010000231.1 GCA_017405115.1 Kiritimatiellia bacterium | reverse complement strand
TTTCCTAGGGAATTCGCAAGCCTGACGCTGGCAGAATCGACACTCAAAAAACGCCAGAAAAGGATAAGCAGCAGAAAAGCCGCCGGGAAGGCGGCTTTCGCATCAATTTCGCATAACCCTACAGGGTTGGGAAAGTTCTATAAGAAACCACAGATGGTTTGCCGACATCGACACACGCGTTCTCTGCATATGATGTTACGATGCGCTCCGACGCGCTCTCGCTCTCAACCCATGTGTAGCCGTTCTCGGGATGGTGGGGACGAAACATACCCTTCAGCAACGCATCGCGGTGCTTCTGCGAAAAGCCGATCCAATGGCGGATTACTGCACGATGAGTCGGATTTATCGTCTTGAGTATCATCGAATACTGAATCGTGGAATATAGCACATTGAGGATGGGCAACGCAGCTCCTTCTGGTGTTTCGTCCTTGTTCCATACAAGCATGTCGGAATGCACCGCGATACCGCCCGACGTGAGACGAAGGTCGCAAATCCTCCTGCGGTTGGCGGTAGGGTCTGCCGGACAGTCCGCCGCGCGCATCATGTTGCCGTACTGTAGGATCGCCGGACCCATATAGTGCTGGCGGAACTCCACGAGCACGTCCGGCTTTATCGCCCGAAGCCGCGCCAAAACGTCCTTCATGAGCCGATTCACCGCCTCCGGCACGGATCGGTAGTCGCGCCCGACGAAACCGTCTCTGGCGGCAGGGTCAGCGGCAGGCTGGACGAACTGGTCAATGAAGTCAAGCTTCACGCCGTCAAAATCCCATTCGCCGACTACACGCTCGTAGGTGCGAATCAGATATTCTCGCACTTCGGGAAAACGTGGGTCAAGTACGGCGACCCTTCCTGGCGATCTTGCCCCACGGGTGAAGAGCACCTTATCCTTGAACCGCACCCACGCCTTCGACTCATCCCCGACATAGGGAACAGCCAACCACAGCATATATTTGAGTCCAGCCTTGTGGACAGCAGCGACGTGCGCTTTCATGTCTGGGAAGCGCGACGGCACCGGCATCCAGTCGCCAGTGGCCGAATAAAACGCGGCGCTATCGACCTTCTGCCAGCCATCGTCAAGGATCATCGTCTTCATGCCAAGCGATGCCGCTTCAATCGCCTCTGTTTCAAGTTCCTTGGCGCTTACATCTTGCAAATAGGCGTACCAGGTAGAATAGAGAGGGTCGAACGCCGCCTCCGGCGCCTTGGCCGAGACAATACCATTCTTCGATGCAATCCATTCGGAACACTGGCGCACGACATCGGCGAAATACAATCCCCGCCGATCCAACAACACGGACACCTCATATTTGCGCATCGCAACGGATGGCGTGGTGAAGAATTCGCACCTTCCAACGATCTCGCATGTGCTGTCATCGGCATAAAGGCCGAATTCCAATGGATTAAACGCCTCGGAGCAGGCCATTGCGACAGGTGAGCGTTCAATGTTGTCCAGAGCAACCGCAACAGGCGTTTCGTAGGCAAGCTGCGATACATATTTTGAATTATAGCCCCACCAGAGCTTCGGCCAGAGATGACATCCATCACGCGTGTAGTCGCTGATCCAGACGTTCCGCACACCGGCGCCCGACATGCGGAAGTAGACGCCGAAACGCGGCGGTTGCGCAGCGGACTCAGACGTCAGTCGCACAGTCACAACGTCACGTCCAGCGTCCTGCGAGGCTTCCACCTCAAACTTCCATCCACCAGAATCGTTGCACGTCACCTCTGCTACTCCGACGTGCGCCGTGGCGACAGTGGCAACAACACGCGCCTTGTGCTCCAGATCCGTGGTCGCGAACGCGGCTGCGGACACAAACGCCACAGCCGCAATCAACACTGTTTTTCTCATTGTTCTCATCTTGCCTTATTCTTATTCCAACATTATCGCACGAAAACGATTGATGTCGTCATCTGTAAAGCCAATCGACTTCACATATGCGTAGATTCTGTCATTGATAGTATCGCCAGCGTAAGAATCAAGGCTCTTCACGAGCTTGTCAAAAAGATTGGCATGAACAAACCATGTCGTATTGCGATTCCAGAATCCAGTAGCCTCCCAGTCGCGGTAGAGGTCCTCCTCCGAGACCCCAAGGAGGCCGTTCAGAATGAACGCGACACTGCCGGTACGATCCTGTCCGGAGATACAGTGAAAGACGATGGGGTAATTCGATTTGTCGAGGAATTTCTCGAACACTTTGGCGAACAGTTCCTTCCCTTTCTCAGACACCATATTGCCATAGCTCCAGGACGGAACATGTACCCATCGGCAGCTTTCCCCAAGAGGGGATTCCGTAATGCCAGCCGTTTCGTCGTCGGAACGCAGGTCGATTTCGGTGCGGACACCAAGAGTCCCAAGCATGTAACGCCGCCCAGTGGAAGTGACGTAATCCTTCCCCCTTCGCCATTCCTTTATGATACGCGGAGGTTTGCCGTCTGTGCGCTTTTCTCGCTCCTTGCCGGACAGATCAAGCCCTGGGGCACGCAATTCCTCTTCAGTGAAAAACACCGGCTCGGAGTTCGCATTGAAGCCAGCAGACCTGATTGCAAGTCCCTGCCGCACCCTGCGTCCGCCAAGCCCGACATATCCGCCGAGATCACGGGAATTGGCTACGCCATCGATGCGGATCATGCGCGGCACATCCCCGGCAGTTCGGAAATGCCCCGTTGCCACCATATTGAGCTTCCGGCCCATCAACACGGGATTGACATGCCATACGTATTCCGTAGCCACCTCCAGATTGTCTATCGTGACATTGGTGACGGATGACGAGACGAGTGCAACCGGCAACCCGTCCTTCACACGATTTACTTCCACGGCAAACACTGGAACGCCTTCGTCCTGCGGCAAGTTCCAGGTCCACGACAACTGCACCGGACGCTGATGCCACTTGCCTTCTGCAAGTACACGACGGTAATCCGCATCCGCGAAACGCTCCCGGCGGACTTGACGCGGAAGCGACAAAAAATCTTTCTGCAGTTTTGTCATGAGTTCAACTTCTGATCCATCCGCAGGAACCGTCGTCATGAATCCCACCGAGCCACCAGCGTCGCCGTTCAATGTCGTGCAAGACACCAGTACAACAGACAAAAATGCTGCGGCAGCAAAAAACACTATTCTTGAGAAAAGATTAGCGGACATAGTCTATCACTCCATCAAGTATCGCCGTTCCCTCCGGTTTGCCGGATAGGAGGTCAAGGCCGAAGCTTTCCACAACTACACCATCGCCGACATTACGCCTGCCAAGATAGGCGAAGCACTTCTCTCCACCCTCTCCAACCATGAAAAGGTCTTCTTCCTTGTATGCCGCTCCGTCAAGCGGCTTGCCCGTTCCGACAATCCTGAAAAGCAACGGCGAAAGGAATCCTTCGTGCGGCAGATCGCCAAATACAGGATGCTTCAAGAGCGCCGTGCCTACCTGATTGCCCATCCACCACCAGCCAAGTTTCACATTCGGAATATCCTCGGCTTTGCCTATGGCGACGACGCGGCAGCCCGCCTTGAGCGCCGC
Organism: Kiritimatiellia bacterium; assembly: GCA_017405115.1. Next base: position 20,498 of record JAFRBA010000231.1, on the reverse strand, counting down.
TTCCGCCTCCGGCGAACCCGCTTCGGCGACAACAATCCGGTAGGGCGTGTCGCCCTGCGACCGCCGATCGGCGGGCAGAGGGCTGCCCGCCCTACCTTCAAACACCGTAAAACCGTAGTAGAGTTTCGCCATCTTTTCCTTGAGCGACGGCGAAACTGCAAGGTTTCGCCCGTCATGCCGCTCTCGGCGCGGGAACACCCAGAATTCCCAGTCGTTGGAGATATCACCGACACTTGCAACAAGCGTGGCCTTCATCGGTTTCTCGACGGACGGGAAAACGATCTTCTGCGATGCAATCTTCCGTGCAGGGCCGATGGCGATGTCGCCAATTGGAATGCGGCGATGCAAGGGAGGTACGCAATTCATTGCGTCCGCAGACTTTACGGTCGCAGTAAACTGCGATCCTCCCAATTCAAGGCTCCACTCCAGCGTTGCGCCCGTAAGCGGCTCTTCGCCATAATGCGCGAAGAGGAAATCCGCCTCCAGCGCCTCGCCCGAAACGAACACCCTGTTGTCCGCCGGCATGTCAAGGAGGATGCAGGACGGGCTGTTGAAGCGAGCGAACTCCGCCGCCGAAAAACCGCCGCGCTTCTGCCGCCAGAACGGATTGAACAATCCCTGCGCGGTGTACGAATCGCCTTGCGCAACAACGACATCCACGATTGTCCAGAAGCTGTAACCGTCGCAATACGGATCCCTTCGCGCCGACTCCACGCCGTGCTTCTGGTAATGGCGCTGAAGGGCGTGCTGGGCATCCTGAAGCCTGTCGCCCCATTCCATGCCAAGGCCAAATTTCGCAAGCCATTCGGAGCGAGCCGTCCGCGTCGTAGGCGGAAGCCACGCGCCCGAGTATTCGCCCTCGTCGCGCGAATCCAGCTTGATGCAGAGGTTCAGATATTCGTGCGCCACGAAAGGACGGTCAGGATCGAAGCTTCCCGGTTTCCATACGTTTATCGGTCCGCCGAGATAATCGGCCGCATCCGGCGGATTGATGCGTTCCAGGTGACAATCCTGGTTGATCTTCAGCCGATCCGGATCCATCTTCTTGACATAGGCGTGAAGCAACCTGTCAAGTCTCTCCCCGAACGATCCCTCGTTGCCCATGGAATAGACGGCGAACGAAGGATGGCGGCGGTAGTTGCTCCAAAGCTCCGTCACGTCGCGCTTGGGATCGAACGCGAAGCCCTCCGTAGGCACATCGCTATAGTACGGCAGTTCGGCCTGGATCATGATTCCCAGTTCGTCGGCCATATCGAAGTACTCCGGCAGCTCGCAATGCGTATGCAGCCGCACGAAGTTGAAGCCGGCCTCGCGCGCCTTGGCGAGATGCGCCCGGTGAAAATCGCGGTTCGCCGACGAAAGCCCCGTCAGCGGATATACGGCATCGTCGCCAAATCCGCGCAAATAGAACGGTTTGCCGTTGAGGTAGAATTCCTTGCCGCGCACCTCTAACTTCCTCACGCCAAAACGTTCACGCCGTACATGCACCACCTTGCCGTTCTCGACAAGCTCCACGATGCCTGTGTACAGATTGGGATGTTCCGGCGACCATGGACGCAGTTCCGCAAGCGGAACTGCGAATGTATAATTGAGAATTGAGAATGGAGAATTGGTTGATACGGCCTTGGCGTTCGCCATGTCCAACTTAAGGCTTTCCGTTTTTCCATCAACCGAAAAACGAATTTCCCGCTCCACAATTTTACACTTTACACTTTCCATTTTACATTTGTTTCCGTCGCCACAGGAGATGGAAACATGAACCTCGGCGGTCCTCTCGTCGAAGTCGCCGCGTATCCACGCGTCGTCGATGAACGTCCTCGGCGTCGCCTCGATCTCGATGTCGCGATAGATGCCGCCCCAGCGATGCATCGCGCTCATCAATCCCTTGCGGGACGGACGCACGTTGTTCACCTGCGCTACAACCGTAGCGTTAGAGCCGGGCGTGACGAGATCGGTCACTTCGTATTTGTACGTCCCGCAATAGCTGTCCACGAGCGCGACCTGCTTCCCGTTCACCCAGAACCATCCGCACGACTTCACGCCGCCGACCTTCAGCCAGATGCGCTTGCCGGTCCAGGACGAAGGGATCGCGACCGTCTTGCGGTACCAGCCGTCGCCCATGTACTTGTGGCGGATCGGCTTGGCGTTGTTGTCCCACACCGGATCCCAGCACTCGGCCTGTCCCGGTTCGCCCACGCCTTGCGCCTCCCAGCATCCCGGGACGCTTATCTTGCGCGAATCCGGCCAATCCGCATCGCGGTAGAAATGCTTCCACACCCCGTTCCGCCACGGCACCGACATGGTCTTGGCAAGAAACTCCCATTCGCCGCGAAGAGAGAGCACGCTACCTGACCCGTTCCCCATGACAGGATTCACCACGGCCAGATGTTCTTCGCGCCCGCCCCAGTTCATCGGGACATCACCACATGTCACGCCGCCACAAAAGGCCGTCGCCAATACCAAGCACAACGGTACTACCGTTGTAAGAATTGCTCCAAGGTACGTTCTCATTTCGGCATAGGATACGGATAGCAGTTGTACACGTGACCCGGCAACTTTTCGCTTGAGCCATCGCTCTTGTCGCGTACCACGAAGAACGGCGGTTCTTCCTTGAAGTTGAACCCCACCGCATCCACGAACGTGATGCCTGGATTCTCGCAAAACACACGCGCGGCAGCCCTCGGCGGACGCAGTCTCCAGTTGTCAAAGATCGCCACCATGCCATTCTCCACGTATGTGGAAGCGCCGTTGTAGTGGTAAATTGGCGAAAGACCGCCGAACTCCCCTCCGAAACGATACTGGTATATGCGCATCGTACCGTAGTTGTCGATCCAGCGGTAGTCGCCGACAAGCGATTGGTCGTACTTGACGCCGTTTATCTCACTGTCGCTGAAATAGCACGGAACGCCGAGCATGTCTTGCGCCTCGAACACACCGCCAGGCAGGTTTACGATGGAGGCGAACGACTTCTTGAGCGGTTTGCCGAGCGGCGTTTCCTGCCCGACGGTTTGCCATGTCCCGTCTATCAGAAACGGAGCGGCATTGCCCTTGTAGAAGAACGGCGTGTTCGCAACGCCGCCTGTCAGTTCAATGCGCCACTTGGAGCGCTCCGTACAGCTCGCAGATATCGACTCCGCCAGCTGCGAATAGAAGTTGCAGTGGCGGAAACGCAACGTCCCCTTGCCGCCCACGCAGCAAACCGCGTTGCTTCCCCTGTTGAACGTGACGTTCTCAAACAGCACGTCGCTCCCCTCGCGGACTCGAAACGCCTGCCCGCCATCGTTGGCCGTCACCAACACTTGTCCGTGCGATGTCACATGCACGCGCCCCCTGACCTCAATCGTCTCGGCAAGACGTATCCACTTTGGCGGCAGAACAATGGTCGCGCCGCCGGTTTTCTCCGCACGTTCAAAGAGCGCACGCACCCGTGCCGTGTCGTCCTGCCCCTTTTCGCCAAAGCGGTCGCGCCCGATTGCGTCGTCCGCAATCTCCATTCCGTATTCCGGCAGAGGCGAAAGCCGCACTCCGCCTCGTCGCCGCACACCGTCGGGAATCGTGCGCCGAAACGGCTCGAGCGACGCCGGAAGCGACGTGTCAAACTTCTTGGAGACATTTACCACGTTGACGCCAATGCATTTGCGAACGTCGATCACTGGATGTCCCCACACCGTGCCCTTGGAGTTCTCCTTCGGCCAGGACGACACCTCTTCATCCGTTGGTTCGCGGACGAACGAAAACACCTTCTTGGGCGCAGCAGACGTGCGACCTACGGCTTTCAGTCCGTCCACAACAAGCATGTTGGGGAACGCGCCTTCGTCGAAACGCATGACCGGCGCATCGCCGGTATCGCATGTCGTGTCCTTGAGAACGAGCCTCGTAGCGTATGAGCTGCAGCAGGCCTTGGCTTGGCCAACTACCGCCACAACCGGGCCGACTGACGCGAACGAACATTCCGTCAGCTTGGTATTGAGCCTGCAACTGAGTGCGCACTGGTCTGATGCCGTCAGGTTTCGCACTGTCTTGAACCGCACCCGGCCCAAGTGCGCCGTACCGCCGACTCGTGCGGCGGCACCTGTCGCCGTGGCGTTCGCAACAACATCGCAGTCGCGCATGAACACGCCGTCGGACGCCAGGTTGAACGCGCAGACGTTGTTCAAGAACCGGCAGTTCTCCACTACAATCTCCGTGGAGTTTGGCCAACTCTTCAGCGTGGCCGGATCGCGCCGTTTGAGATTCACGCGCCCGTCAGCCTCCCGCGAGATTTCGTAGGGCGGACACCCAACCATCGAACGCCCGTCGTAGTTGTTCGGTTGCCCGTTGTCGATCCGCCACGAATCCGAGACGAGCGCCTGCCCGGCGGCATTGGAGAACGTGCACCCCGTGACGAACATCTGGGCTTCGCTGATGTTCTTCGTCCAGTGCCGTACCTGAATGTAACCGCCCTCGAACGTCATGGTGTCGAGCCGAACGCGAAAGCCGAGGTGGAAGTAGAACGTGTCCTGGTCCTGCGTCTCGTTGCGCACGACCGTTCCCTTCTCGCCGCGTACGTTGACGCACCAGTAGAACTTGACCGGACCCGTCACGCGGTAAACGCCCTTCGGGAAGAACACTTCGCCCGTGGCGCCGTCATAAACATGGTAGCGGCCCAGAGGCCGGGTCAAGTCTATATTGTCGCGTCCGTTGCCCCATTGCTGCTTTTGGTTGGGATAAAGCGCATCCGCCGCGCGCTGTATGGCCAGAGTGTCGTCGTGGATGCCATCGCCCACCGCGCCAAAGTCACGCACGTTGAACGATGACGCGGCGAACACGGCAGGCACGACGAAAACCAGAACCGTCGTAGCCGCGCTACGCACATGCCGCAGCATTGTCAATCCTCCCAGGTCGAGCCGACAGGACAGACAAGACGCACGCCAGCATAGTACTTCGCACCGGTGTCGTCTGAGGTAAACGGATTGGAACGGTCTGCCGAGCGGCAGCAACGAGCATCCCAGTCATAGAACACGCTGCCGCCGCGGAACATGCGTCTGCCCGAATCAGCAGCCGGTCCCTCTGGATTGACAAGCGGATCGCCCGTTCCGTTCACGTCGATGTCATTTGTCGCCCAATCAAGACAGCACTCGATTACGTTGCCCAACATGTCGTAAAGGCCAAATGCGTTAGGCTTCTTGGCTCCCACGGCGTGCGTATATGGATAATTGACGCCAGAAACTGTGACAATTGTGACGTTCCCCTTGTACCAGGCAATCGGATCAACATTAGCGGACGAACAACCAAATCCGGAATAGAGCGGAGCTGTAGTTCCAGCACGGCATGCGAACTCCCATTGCGCTTCTGTCGGTATGTCGAAATCAATTCCGAACTTGGTGCGCATCTTGCCGCAGAGGCTTTCCCCATATACGATATGCTTATAGCTGTTTGTAGGCCAGTTGACGTTCTCGCCGTTTGCGACATGGCTTCTACCGCCACGTATGTTGGCATACGACACGTTGTTCACGGGGTGATATGGTGAATTCGCAAATCCCCTGTACAAGGCAAGCGACGGATTCGAGCCGCAGATACGTTCATACTGATTCTGCGTTACCTCGAATACGCCGATGTAATAGTCCTGAGTAAGTTTCACGTCATGCTGCGTCTCGCTGTAATGATAATTGGCCCACTCTTTAGCATCATCGGAAGACGGCGAGCCGATCTTCCAGTCCACGTTCTTCGCCGGGACCTTGCGCATCACGAGATGCGTGGTCTTGTAGGCCAGATTGTTCGTGACGTCAGTCCAGATGATCACATCGTCAAGCGTGGTGCTGAACCCGCTGCCGATCTTGCCGAAGTCGGTCTCTATCGTACCGTATGTACCGTTCAACAGATCGGCGCGCCGCACATCAACGCATGTGTTGTTGGTAAGGCAGAATATCTTGTAGAGCACATCGCCCATCGCCGCCGCCGATTCCACAGTCTCAAGCTCCACGCGGAAGTCTGCGATGGCAACCTTACCGTTGCCGAACGCCTTGACGGGATCGAGAATGATCGTGCCTACGCCGGATTCGGCAATGCCGTAGCGCTCGCCTGAAAGCGCCGCCGCGATGTTGGAGCTGTCAAGCGGCGTCGTGCCGTTGTACGCCGTCACCGATATGTCCACCGGCGAAGTCACGCCGGAGATGCGGTATTCAATCTTCACGTCGGTTGACCATGGCCATTGCTGGCGCACGATTACCTGGTCGATTGCCGCCTCCGCGCGCGCAGAGCCTGGCATGGAGAACTGGGAGCAGACGATTGCGGCCGCAAGCGTCGCAGTCTTGATTGATGGCATTGTGTTCATTGTTTGTTTCCTTTCTTGGAAGTTTAGTGTTTAAGAAAAAACAGCTCTAACCGTAGTTTACCTGCACCTGAAGATCATGCCATATGGCACTCCGTAGAGCGATGCCGAGCGAGCCAGCCCGTCGGCTGTCATTGAGAGAGACGCCTCGTCACCAACGTCCAACCCAAGTGCATACCAGCCCTGTGCGCCGTCAAGACCGACATCTGCCGCAATGGGTTCGCCGTTGATCGACACGGAAAAGGCTGTCATACCACATGGTATCGGCAGAACCGCCCGTCCACCCTTTACGCGAGTCCAGGCGCGCTGGTTGCTTGGCGAAAGACAACGCGTATGCCCCACCCGACCAACGCTCAGGCTCTGCACTACACCTAGTCTTGCCGTGCGCACTGTCCCGTCGCCGAACGTAAGCGTCAGGTTGTACACGTTCTCATGCGCAGGATCACCCGCCTGTGGCAAAGACAACTCAAACGATACATCGGTAATGTTCGCGTAGGTCTGAGAGTATCCCTGTCCGTCCACAGTCAGCGTAGCCGTGCTGACACCCGCCGGATAATCTATCGGCAACGTCACCACGCTGTTTGTGGCCGTGCTCCAAAACGAACTGGCCTTATGATTCAGAAAGACGAACGTCGGTTCGCTCGTCCGTTTCGCGGCGGACGCTGCTACAGCAAGGACACACGCCCCAGTCAGCAACATCACTTTTCGCGGCATGATCATTTTTATACCTCCTTATTTGTTTGGACACTTTTCGGCCTTTTGCGCGTATGGTAGCACAATTGATTTCAAAAGCGCAAGAGGAATCCACCAGACCTCAATTAAGACCTGAAATAATGACAGGCACGGAAGGTTTTAAGCTCGGCATGCGACAATCTTTGCTCCCGTGACAGAGAAAGTTATGTCATACGAGATATAAACTTTTCTCATAGGAGATATAATCTTATCTTATATATGATACGAGATTATGGCGTATGAGATATAATTGTATCTCCTATGACATAATCTTATATCATATATGAGATAAGTTGATATGTGGTATAACTTACGATGCAATGCCCTGTGGCCAAAATTCATAGGACAGGAGAACTCAATCATGCCAAGTGCAACAAAGATGATTGACTCCTGCGGCAACCACTCCCGTCAGGCACAAAACGCCATTTGTTGCGCGGCGGCGACGCCTTGCTGCCCTCAAGAAACGCAACGACGTACTTCGCTATGCCGTCGCCCAAGGCGACGGGGTCGTTTTCAATGCGGGAACACGGTATCCCGACAAGCATCTCGTCACCATGGTTCGAATACGATACCACGCTGACGTCATGCGGGATGCGCACCCCCGCCGCAAGCAGAGCAAGCGTTCCGCCAACTGCAAGATAATCGTCATCAAAAAGAATTACGTCTGGCAACCGCCCATTGGCACCAGCAAGGAACCTCTCGACCGCACGATAGCCCAGCTCCCTTACGACCCGCAGGCTGAACACAGTCTCGTTGTTGAACTTGCACAGTTCCCTCCGAACGGCGATTCCTGCGTTGAAAAGCTGCTGCTTGAACGTACGGTCCTTCCGCCGCTCGAAGTCAACCTCTAGCATTGTCTTCATGCCTCGCTTCTTCATGAAGCCAATCAGCTCGGCATGGCAATCGGAGATGTCGTTCTTGATGACCGCGCGCGCGTTGGGAAAATCCCGCGTATAGCCGTCAACCACGACATACGGCACTCCCGCCTTGTCGAGAATCTCCGCTATCTGCCTAAACTCGCTCATCACGACCGCAAACGACAACCCGCATGCGACATGTTGCATGAGCAATTCGGCATTGATCTGCCCGTCGCTGTTCGCCTCAAGAAACACGGAGTGCATGGCCCAGCCGGCCGTCTCGAACCGCCGCGCAAGCTGAACGGAAAGCCGCTGCGGAAAATAGGCGCTGTTCGTCGATGTGTGGACGAAGGCGACATGCCCCTTCCAGGCGAACAACGACTTTCCAGTCGGCATCACGCCGACGTGCTTCTTCACGGTGACAAGGCCCTCGTCGCGCAGCTTGTGCAACGCGCTCCTCACGGCGTACTCGCCCGCCGCGAAACGCATGCGCAGCGCGTCCACGGAAGGCAGCGGCTCTTCAGTCCTGTAGCGCCCGCCCTGCAGCTCTTCGCGCAGAGCGTCGGCTATCTCATCTGACATAATGCGTTTCATGCCATGACACCGCCTTTCGGCACAAAGGGTCAGACCCTTCCGTATATGCTTTACTGTATATGCTCGTCATTCCCACACCAGGTCGCCGGCCGAGAAGACCGGCCCTTCTATGCAGCAGCGCGAATTGCCGCGCACCGTCTTCTGTATGCAGGCGTAGCATGCGCCGACTCCGCACACCATGTGGCGGTCCATCGATATCCAGCCCTTCATGCCCGTGCCTGTCGCGCGCATGGCAACGGCCTTCAGCATCGGGTCCGGACCGCACGCAAACAGCTCGAACTTCCGCCCTTCGGTCCGCAGCCTGATGAGCTCGTCGTCAAGCGGGTCGGTGACAAGCCCCTTCACGCCGTCCGAGCCGTCGTTCGTCGCAGTGCGCACCTCCACCCCGAGCGCGGCGAAGCGGTCGAGCGCCAGCAGGTCGGTCTTCGTCCGCCCGCCCACGAACAGGACGATTCCTGAAGCGCCGTCACGAACTCCGCCGGACTCAATGAGCCGGCGGGCCAGGAAGTATAGCGGCGCCACGCCAAAGCCCCCGCCGACTAGCAGCGCGGAGCCTTCGCACCGTAGCGGGAACCCGTGGCCGAGCGGACCCATGACGCTCACGTCGTCACCCGGCTTCACCGCGTTGAGCGCGGCAGTCCCCCTGCCTACAGTCTTGTACAGAAGCTCCAGCATTCCGTCGGCGGCGTTGAAGATGGAGAACGGACGCCTCAGCGCGCTCGCCTCCAAAGCCGGCACCCTGAGGTGCACGAACTGCCCCGGCTGGGCGCCGGACGCTATGCCGGGGGCTTCGAGAAGAAGCCGCCGGTACCCAGACCCCATGTCCTCGTGCTCTACCACTCTGCACAACTCGTCCGTCATTTCATCCTCCCTTGAATCGCTGCGCCAGGCCTTTTAGGCTCGTCCACATCTCGCGCTTCTTCACCTTCACGGCCTCGGTGACCACCTTGAAGCGCTCGAAGAACGTCGGCGAATACGTCACGAGAACGTCCTTGCCGTCCCCTGCCCTCAGCCAGACGCCGGGCTCGCCGCTCAGACCGGGAAAGAACTTCTTCAGGGCATAGTACCCAAGAGCCACGTACGCCCGCGCCGATGGCAGCGGCGGCTCGACTACTATCGGAGCCGTCTCGGCCGTCCTCCCCATCGCAAGCACTATCTTGGCCATCATCTCGACCCCCTTCTCCGTCAGCGGCCCGTCATGAAGGAAGACGAAGTCGAAGAAGGAGGTTTGAGGTGTTTGAGGGGTTTGAGAGGTTTGAGGAGTTTGAGAGGTTTGAGGAGTTTGAGAGGTTTGAGAGGTTGGAGGTGTTGGAGGGGTTGGTGGCGCCTTCGGCAAGGCTATGGCGGACAATGGAGTTCGAGGAGGAGGTTGGGGGGGACTGGGGGGGGACAGCAGGGTGCGGTCTAGCGGCACGACGCGGACGCCGAGCTCGCGCTCAAGCTCAAGCGCAGCCTCGAAGCCGTCCAGAACGTCGTCAAGCCCGTTCACGCCTTTGGCTTGCCGTATCCGTACGGATTGCGACGCTGCCAGTTCCAGGCGTCGCGGCACATCTCCTCGATGCCGCGCTCGGCCTTCCACCCAAGTTCCCTCAGCGCAAGCGAGGGGTCGGCCCAGCACTCCGCGATGTCGCCGGGACGTCTGGGGCATATCTTATACGGCACCGGGCGCTTTGACGCGGCCTCGAACGCCTTGACGATCTGAAGCACCGAGTAGCCGTGCCCCGTGCCGAGGTTGTACGTCCTTAGGCCTAGGTTAGGCTCGCGCGACAGCTTCTCGATCGCCTTGAGGTGCCCCTTGGCGAGGTCGACGACGTGGATGTAGTCGCGCACGCCGGTGCCGTCCGGCGTCGGATAGTCGCTTCCGAACACATTCAGTTCGGGCAGGCGGCCCACGGCCACCTGGGCGACGTACGGCAGCAGGTTGTTCGGGATGCCTGCGGGATCCTCCCCGATCAGGCCCGACTCGTGCGCGCCGATCGGGTTGAAGTAGCGGAGGAGGATCACGTTCCACCTCGGGTCGGCCTTCTGCACGTCCTTGAACACCTGCTCCATCATCAGCTTCGTCCAGCCGTAGGGATTCGTGCATCCGGGCGTCGGGAAGTCCTCGCGGATCGGCACCGACTTCGGCTCGCCGTACACCGTCGCCGAGCTGGAGAAGACGATGTTACGGCAGTCGTGGGCGGCGAGGCACTTCAGCAGCGTGAACGTGCCGCCGAGGTTGTTCGCGTAGTAGTCGAGGGGCTTCTGGACTGACTCGCCAACGGCCTTCAGCGCGGCGAAGTGAATCGCGGCGTCAAAGCGCCCCTCCTTGCCGAGGACGGCGTCAAGGCGCTTCTCGTCGCGGATGTCGACCTTGTAGAACGCAGGGGCCCGGCCCGTTATCTTCTTCACGCGCGCAAGGGACTTGCGAGAGCTGTTGCAGAGGTTGTCGACCACCACAACGTCATGCCCTGCGCCGAGCAGTTCGACCACTGTATGGCTGCCGATGTACCCGGCGCCACCCGTAACTAGAATCTTCATCTCTTGAATCCTTTCAAAGACGCAGGCTATTATACCATAATCCGCGCCCGTCAGTCGCACCGGGCGCAGTCCGCCGGACGCATCTTCACCAGCTTCGTGGCGTGGGGCGGAACCAGAGCGACGTACTCTCCGGCGTGCTTGCCCTCGCACTTCTGCCGCCAGAGGTCCTTTACCCAGCAAACGCCTTCGAGCCCGAGCTCCGCGAACGTCACCTTGATCTCACGGGCCACGGGGCTGCGGTTCACGAGCGCAACGGCCGTGAAGCCGCCGACGAGAGGACGCGTCCAGACGCTCTCCGCGTCGACATGGCGTATCCGCCGCGCCGCCTTCCCGAGGCGGTCCTGGCTGACGGCGATCACCTCGTCGTTCATTAGGATTCCCTTCGTGAAGTCGTCCATCGTCGTGAGGTCGCACCCGATGAGCATCGGAGAGCCGATCATCGCCCAGATAGATACGTGGGTGTACTGCTCGTTGGGCGTGAGGAACGTCGGATGGTCGTAGCCGAACGACAGCTGCTGGCCGACGATCATCATGTCGGGGTCGGCCCAGCATCCCGGGCCGGACACCTCGTGGTAGGCGCCCTTTATGTGCGACTCGATCGCCTCCTCCATCCACGGCCAGGTGTCCTTGAGGTCGTTCCAGCTGCGCCAGCAGTTGGCCCCCGCGTCACGTGCCCACTCCTGCGTGCGTCCGCGCCCGTACTGACAGAACGAGAAGAGGATGTCGCGGTTCTGCTTCCTCAGGCAGTCACGCATCAGGCGGTACGGCCTCTCCCACTCCGGGTCGCGCGTGAACCAGTCGGGGATCGCCTTCCCGGCGGACTTGAACTTGTTGTCGAATATATCCCTGTAGCTGCACCAGTCGTACTTCACGTAGTCGAAGCCCCATTCGGCCCAGCTTGTCGCGTCCTGCATCTCGTGCCCGTAGCTGCCTTCGCACTGGCCGCAGGTGCGCGGGCCCGGGCTGGAGTAGAGCCCGGCCCTGAATCCGAAGGAGTGGATGTAGTCGGTCAGGCCCTTCATGTCCGGGAACGAGCGGTTGGGGATTATCCTGCCCTCGCCGTCGCGCGCCGGGCCGACCACGTCCTCGCGCCCCCCGAAGTCCTTCCGCCGCATCTCGACGCGTTGGCACCCCGAGTTGTTCATCTCCCACCAGTCGTCGAGGTTGACGTAGCTCCACCCATAGTCTCCCAGGCCCGACTCGTCCATGGCCTTCGCCGCGGCCTTGACCTTGTCGGCGGTGAGGCGGTAGCAGAGCGTGTTCCAGCTGTTCCACCCCATAGGCGGGGTGAGCGCGATCGTGTCGCCCACGGCGAGCCGTATAGTGCGCGTCGCCTTGCCGTGCGCGTTCTCGGCCGTCACCTCGATGTCGTAGTCGCCCTGCGCCTTCGGGGCCGTGCCGCGGAGGACGCCCTTCTCGTCAAGCACAACGCCGTCCGGGAGCCCCTTCGCGGAGAACCTGATCGGACGCTCTCCGCTCGTCGCGACGCGGAAGATGACCGGATGCCCGGGCCTGACGCCCCAGATGTCAGCGCCGTTGATGCGGGGCTTCTTCGGCGCGGGCGGGGTCAGCATGCCGAGCTGCGCGAACTGCGCGGGGTCGTCCACGACCTCGAGTTCCGCGCCGGCGTCGCAGGTGAAGCGGGCGTCGAGCCAGTCGGCGTTGGCCGAGGGGAAGTCGCGCCACCCGCCGGCGCTGCACGTCTCGAGTATTATCTCCCTTGCGCCGGAGAGGTCGACATGCGCTTCGACCGGCTTCAGGCCCTGGCGCACCACCTCCGAAGTCCATGCGACCTTGCCGTCGGCCCAGACCTTGAACACCGCCATGGGCTCGCCGTACCCCTTCCCGGCGCGATACGGCACGGCGTTCGTCGAGTCATCGTCGATCGCCACGCTCGCGTCGAAGGCCGTCACCTTGCCGTTCGAGCGGAAGACGACCGCGCCCTCTGGATGCGAGCCGAAGCCGCGCTCGAAGACTGTCCCGCGCACGGTGAGCGCGTTGCCCTCTACGCTGCGCCTCGCCTGCGTCTTCTTCCCGAAGCCGCAGCTGGACGACGAAAGGTCGAACTCGTCGACGTATGCGGTCCGCGGCGCGGAATCCTTGAACAGAGCGCATCCGCAGCACGCAAGCGCCGCCGCGGCGACTACCTTTTTCATTGTCATTGCCTTCTCTCCTGTCGTTGCTTTTCCCGATAGTATACCATAAAACGGCAGCGCGCCGTGGCCTCGAACCGTCGTCGTCCCGGAATATCCCCACCTTTGGAAAACGCTGCCGGGGCGAGGGCGCTACGCGCGACCACGAACCGCTGCCGGCTTGCCTAGCGGCGTTCCGCCGCATGAAATGGCGCTGCAGCGCGTTGGCCTGAAGGTCGCCTGGATGCTTCATTCGACAATTCGGTTGTCAACACGGAGTTGCGACCTTCGCCACGCGCCGCCTTGCCATTTCGGCCTTCGGCCCTTGGCAAGCCGCAGCGACACGAAAGCCGCCTTCGCGGCACACGGAAAATTCTTGGCCTCCCGTTAGCTTTTCATTTGCTTCATCAAGAGCGGAACGGTCTTGAAAGCCGGCATCCACTCTGCCATCGAATCATCCTCCAAGAGGTAGAACGGCCTTGAACACTGGCGACTCCAAACACCATTCTGCTCTTGGGCTGTCGGACGAAATCTCGCTCGGTGTCACAGCTCAAGACCGTTCCGCTCTTGGGTAGTCGGACGAAAGCACACTAAGTGTCACGGCTCAAGACCGTTCTGCTCTTGAAAGGTGACACTCAAGGCAAGTGAAGTGGTAAAACGTGTCCCGCGAAATAATCGCCCCTTGCGGGTGGGCGCGACCCATAGGGAAGCGACCAAGCCGAGCGAAGCGAGTGCCGAGCGAGCTTTCGTGTCTGGCGTGCGCGTCAGGCCCGACGGGCCGAAGTGAGCCGAGCGACGCGCTTCGAGCTTGCTCGAAGATGCGCGGCGGCCGGCTCGCTTCGCGTCGGCGCATGCCGACTGACGCGCACGCCAGAGTTCGTGGTCGCGCGCCAGCGCCAGACACCGATGGGCAGACTAACATCTGCGGCTGAAGGGCGCGGAGCTCAAGCGCCGCGTTAGTGGCGCCACTTTGCCAGCCATCGGAGTTCATGAGACGACCATTCACTTGCCGAATGCACCGAACATGCGAACCAGCCAATGTTTTCAAGAGTTTGGCTTGCACAGACGTCCGAAAACCGGGGATATTCCAGCGAACCGTCGTCATTGAAGGTTCCCGGTCAATCCCCGCGCACCTGCCTTCGGCATAATTCTTCCATCAACGCGGAGCACCCGGCGACGACGTCGGCGTATGTCGCCGCGAAGTCGCCCGTGTACCAGGGGTCTGCGACGTCACGGTCGATACCGGCGAAGTCAAGAAGCCTGCGCAGCTTCGGCGAGTCCGCATTGCCCGCCATCCGCCGCAGGTCGCGCATGTTCGCGCCGTCCATCCCGACGACCAGGTCGTACCCGCGAAGCCTGTCGGGCGAAAGAAGCCATGCCCGGCGCGGCGCAAACGGGATCCCGTGCCGCGACAGCTCGCGCCTTGTGCCGTAGTGGATGTCGTTGCCGAGCTCGTCGGTGTGCAGCGCGGCGGACTCGACCGCGATGTCGTCCCGCCCGGCCTTCGCCAGCATGTCCTTCATGACGAACTCCGCCATCGGACTGCGGCATATGTTCCCGTGGCAGACGAATAGCAATTTCTTCGGCTGGCACATCATTCCGCCGGCGCCGTGGAGAGTTTCTTGATTATTGCGCGGGCGGTAAATTCCTTTATCTCGCGGTGGCGCGGGACGGGCTGGCATGCACCAGTTATCACATTGCGATACCAGTCATGGCTGCCGACAGTGCGAACCAGGACGCATCCCTCGTCGCGCAGACGCGCCAGAAGATCGCGGCGCTTCACGCCAGCTCCATGACACCAGAGCTACACGGTGCTGCGGCGGGAATCTCGCCTTCCGCAACCATGACATTTATGCCGTTGCGCAAATCACGGAGCATGCATTCAAGGTCCTGGAGCGTCTCGCCTTCAGTCAAATAGTCAGGGTAGTCGTTCCAGTAGCCGATAAAGCCGCCCTCTGCCGCAGGCCAGTATGTGTATGGTATTGTCATTTGTCGCGTTTCCCTTCAGCGCGTATTGTACCATATCTCTCGACGTCGCGACAAGGGCGGGTGCGCCACTTGCGCATCGACCGCCAATTTGATACATTATCTCGGCAACATCCACAAGCCAGACTGACCACCACCGAACTTGAACCCAGCCAATAGCTCATGCCGCCCTTCGCCTTCACCGTGCACGGTGCAGGGGCTCACGTTCCGCAGGCTGTGCACGGCCTTCCTCCCGCTTGTGGCGTTGATCGGGATGATCGTCCTGGGCGTTGCCGTCTTCGGTCGCGACGTCGGCGACGGGCCGAGCCAGGTGTCGCTCGTGTTCGCGACCGCCATCGCGGCGGTGCTCGCCATGACAATCGGCCGCGTTCCATGGTCCGTGCTAGAGGAGGGCATAACGTCGTCCATATCCAAGGCGGGCCTTTCGATCATGATCCTCTTAATGATAGGGATGCTTTCCGGCGCGTGGATGATAGGCGGCGTGGTGCCGACGCTGATCTGCTACGGCGTGAAGATCATGGAGCCACACCTCTTCCTCGCGTGCGCCTGCGCCATCTGCGCCATCGTGTCGCTGATGACCGGCACGTCGTGGACGACCGTGGCAACGATAGGCGTGGCCCTCCTCGGCATCGGCACGGCCCTCGGCGTGCCCGCCCACTGGAGCGCGGGCGCAATCATATCGGGCGCGTATTTCGGCGACAAGCTCTCCCCGCTGAGCGACACCACGATCCTGGCAAGCTCATCCACGGGAACCGACCTGTTCGTCCACATCAGGTACATGATGATCACCACGATCCCGTCGATGACGCTTGCGCTGCTCGTCTTCCTCGCGGCGGGCTTCTTCCTCGTGGACGCCGCCGCCGTCGACGTGCAGGGATTCACCGACGGGCTTTCCCGCACGTTCCACATCACGCCATGGACGCTGCTCGTGCCGCTCGCGACCGCCCTTCTAATAGCCTTGCGCCTGCCGTCGCTGGCGGTGCTGTTCCTCTCCGCGCTGCTGGGCGGCCTCTCGGCGCTCATCCTGCAGAGCGACGTCCTGCTGTCCGTCGCCGGGGAGAAGCTGCCGTCCGCCGTCGGATACTACAAGGCCCTTGTGACCACGTTCTTCGCGCAGACGAACCTCGCCACCGGCAACGAGGCCCTCGACCGCCTCGTCTCCACCCGCGGCATGTCGGGGATGCTCACCACCGTCTGGCTGATCCTCTGCGCGGTGTCGTTCGGCGGCGTCATGTATGCGGGCGGGATGCTCAAGACGATTGCGGAAGTCGCCCTTGCCTGCGTCCGCGGGCTGGCGGGCCTGGTGGGGGCGACGGCCTTCACGGGCGCGCTCATGAACGTGGCGGCCGGCGACCAGTACATATCCATCCTCATCACCGCCGACATGTTCCGGGACGCCTACCGGGAGAAAGGCCTCGAGTCGCGGCTCTTGTCGCGCACCATCGAGGACTCCAGCACGGTCACCTCCGTGCTGGTGCCGTGGAACACCTGTGCAATGGCGCAATCCGCCTCGCTCGGCATCGCGACGGTCGCATACCTGCCGTTCTGCTTCTTCAACCTCATCAGCCCGTTCATGAGCGTGCTCGTGGCGGCGACCGGCTGGAAGATCGTCCGCCCTCGCAAAGACGCCCCAGCCGGCACTCCCTAACATTTCCGCCGGGAGCCTGTCAACAGGCTCAGCCGGCGGACCCTTGCTTCCTCGAGATTTCGGGGACGCGCCCCTGCCGCGCTACTTCTCGCCAGTGGCCTTGATGCGGTCCCACGCCTTGTTGTAGAGCTCCTGCGCGGCGTCGTCGAGCGCGCCGAGAACCTGCCCGTGCTTGAGCGTCTCGGGCGGCAGGACTATGGTCTTGCGGAACTCCTCGTCAAGCGCGTCGATTCCAGGCTTGACCGGCATCGGACCCTGGATGTACTCCATGTTGGCCTTGGCATGCTCGCCCTCGTACATGAAGTTGATGAACGCATAGGCGAGCTCGGGGTTGGGCGCGGCCGAGGAAAGGACCATCTCGTCGAACGCAATGGTGAAGCCCTCCTTCGGAAGTGCGAAGCCGATGTCCTTGCGCGGCGCGTTCCCCTCTTCCTCGTCGCCGACCATGACCTGCGTGACGTCGGTCGAATAGCCCTGGCCGATCCAGGTGGCGCCCGACGGCACCTCCGTCTTGTAGCTCTCCGCGTCGAACTTGCGGATGTTGGGCTTCCACTTGAGCACCTCCTTCACGGCCGCCTCGATCTCGTCCGCCTTAGTGGAGTTGAGGGAATACCCGAGCGACATGAGGCCCGCGCCGATGACCTCGCGGAGGTCGTCTAGAAGCGTGACCTTGCCCTTGAACGCGGGGTTCTCCAGCACCTTCCAGGAATTGACGTCGACGCCCTGCGGTATCTTGTCCTTCGCGTACATGAAGCCCGTGTAGGTGATTGCGTAGGGAACGTTGTACGTGAAGTTGGCGTCGAGCACCTGGCTCTTGAACGCCGGGTCGAAGTTCTTCGCCACGTTTGGCAGCTTCGTCTGGTCGAGCTTCGCGATGAGTTTTTCCTTCGCCATGGTCGGCACGAAATACGAGCTGGGGGTGATGATGTCGTAGCCCGAGCCGCCCGCCTTGAGCTTCGCGTACATCGTCTCGTTCGAGTCGAAGGTGTCGATCACGACCTTGCAGTCGTTTGCCTTCTCGAACTCCGCTATCACCTCTGGGGCGAGGTAGTCGCTCCAGGTATAGACGTGGAGCGTGTTCTTGCTCTTTCCGCACCCGGCGATAAGCGCGGCCGACGCCGCGAGACAGATCAGCTTGCCTGCTTTCATTGCTTTGTTCCTTTGGTTTTCTGTGGTTGCCCGCGCGCGATGAGCTTCGAAAGACCCACCAGCACACAGGTAAAGAGCAGCATGAGCGTCGAGAGCGCAAACACCGCCGGGAGGTTGCGCGAGTGCTTCGTCATGGAGCTGACGTACGTCGGGAACGTGTTCGTCCCGGCGCCGTTGACGAAGGACGTGATGACGACGTCGTCGATCGAGAGGGTGAACGCCAGCAGCCCGCCGGCCACGATGCCAGGCAGGAGGATCGGCAGCTGGACGTGGAAGAATGTGTACCACGGCCCCGCGCCGAGGTCGTAGGCCGCCTCGATCAGGCGGTCGTCGAAGTCCTGGAGGCGCGCGAGGATCGTCATCACCACGTACGACACGCAGAACGTGACGTGGGCGACGAGGATCGTCCCGAACCCGCAGTCCACGCTGCACGCGACGAAGAGCATGAGCAGCGAGATGCCGATCAGGATGTCCGGCATGACGAGGGGCGTGTAGACCAGCGCGTGGTGGACGGCCTGGAGACGCCCCTTCCACCTGTGCAGCGCGAGCGCCGCGGTGGTGCCGATCGCGCAGGAGACGAGCGTCGCGAGGCCGGCTATCGTGAGCGAGAGCCAGAAGCTCTGCATGAGCGCGTCGAGCCGCATGTCGCCGGTGAATATCATGGAGTACCACTTGCCGGTGAAGCCCGAGAAGCGCCCCGCGGAGTCGAAGAAGCTCATCGATATGCCGTTGGGGATGAACCCGTACACGACGACGAGCAGGATCGGCACGTAGAGGAAGGCCAGCACGATGGCCAGCACCACAACGGAGAAGAAGGAGCGCTTCACGACATGCCTCCCGCCGCCATGAGCTGGGCAGTGCGCACCTCCAGCCGCCTGCGGTCGCGCGCCGCCTGGCGCTTCCGCCACCACATGGCGATCCCCAGCGGCACGAACACGGACACGGCCATGAGCGTGGCCAGCGCGGACGCGTGGGGGATGTTCCTGTTCTGCATCGCGCGCATGAATATCTTGTTGCCGATGAGGACGCATTCCGTGCCGCCGAGCATCTGCGGGATCACGTAGGAGCCGATGGCCGGAATGAAGACCATCAGCACCGCGGAGACGATCCCCTGCCAGATGCCGGGGATGAATATCTTGCGGAAGGCGTAGAAGTTCTTAGCGCCCAGGTCGCGCGCCGCCTCAAGGAGCGAGAAGTCGAACTTCTCGGCCGCCGTGTAGATCGGCATGATGGCGAACGGCAGGAAGGAGTATACGGAGACGAGCACGACCGCGATCTCCGAGTCGAGGATCGTCGTCTTGGCCGCGTCGATCGCGCACCCCGCCATGCCGATCAGGCAGTCGTTGCCGGCGCCTGCCGCCGCGGGGGCGTGCACGCCAGGCAGCAAGGCGATGAGCCAGTACTTGAAGTGCAGGTAGGCATGGTAGCAGGTCTGGAGCCAGCCGGTAGGGTGGAGCATAGTCTTCCACGCGAAGACACGCACCACGAAGCTCGTCCAGAACGGCAGCATTATCGAGCCCGCCACGAGCGCGCGCCAGCGCTTGGGAAGGCGCGCTATCGCGTAGGCGCACGGCAGCGCGAGGAGTATGCACCATGCCGTCACCTCGAACGAAACGCGGATCGTCTTCCACACGATCGTGGGGTAGTCCGGGTCCACCAGCTCGCGCCACGTCGAAAGGCTCCACTCGCCAACGCCGCCGTTGGCCGTGTGCCCGTGGAAGGTGAACGCCAGCACGATGAGCGCCGGAACGGCGAAGAACACCAGCAGCCACGCGAACGACGGCAGCGTGACCAGCCACTCTGTCTTCCTGGACGACGAAGCCCCGCTCATTTCACTTCCACCATGTATCCGTCGTCGGGATGCCACCAGACGAACGCGCTGTCGTTCCACGTGATGGTCTCCTGGTCGAGCAGGAAGCGCGAATGCGGCTTTATGGCGGACACGCGCATCGAGCCAGCCTTGATCCAGTACTTCGTGTACACGCCCTGGTAGACGATGTCCTGCACCGTCGACTGGAACACGTTGATGTCCGCCCCCTTCTCGGGCGGCGGCGGGCTAAGCGTCACCCTGATCTTCTCGGGGCGGACCGAGAGGTCCACCTTCTGCCCCACGGCAAGGTTCTTGTCGTTGTACGCCTTGATGGCCGGGAAGCCCTCGCACTGGATCGTGCAGTAGTCGCCGTCGACGGACTCGATGGTTCCCGAGAAGAAGTTCGTGTCGCCTATGAACGAGGCCACGAAGCGCGACGCTGGCGCCTCGTATATCTTCGCGGGGCCGTCGAGCTGCTCCACCCTGCCGTGGTTGATCACGGCGATGCGGTCCGACAGGCTCATCGCCTCGCCCTGGTCGTGCGTGACGTATATGAACGTGATGCCAACCTGGTCGTGGATCGCGTCCAGCTCGATGAGCATGTGCTGGCGCAGCTTCAGGTCCAGCGCGGCGAGCGGCTCGTCAAGCAAAAGGACCTTCGGTCGGCCGACCAGAGCGCGCGCGATCGCCACACGCTGCTGCTGTCCGCCGGAGAGGCTGGTCACGCTGCGCTTTTCAAAGCCCTTGAGCGCCACGAGCG
>JAFRBA010000230.1 GCA_017405115.1 Kiritimatiellia bacterium | reverse complement strand
GCGTCCGCTCCGCGGCGAGCCGGGCCGCCGCGGAGCTCGCCGCCGCACGGGCCGCCGCGGGCGAATCCTTCCCGTCCCGCGCGACCGTGGCCTGCCCCGGCGCGGAGGGCGGCTATTCGCAGCAGGCGCTTTGCACAATGGTCAAGTTCCCGTCCATACTCTACTTCAAGGGTTTCGAGGACGTCTTCAACGCGGTCGAGAAGGGGATGTGCGACTACGGCGTGCTGCCGATAGAGAACTCCAAGGCCGGCAGCGTCACCGCCGTCTACGACCTGATGGCCCGCCACTCCTTCAAGATCGTCCGGGCGACGCGCCTGCGGATACACCACGTGCTGCTGGCGCCCAGGGGCGTGCGCCTCGAGGACGTCCGCGAGATCACCAGCCATCCGCACGCGCTGGCCCAGTGCGCGAACTTCTTCGCCGCGCACCCGTCCATCCGGTGCGTTCCGGCGTCGAACACAGCCGTCGCCGCCAAGGAGCTCTCCGTCTCCGGGCGCCGCGACGCGGCGGTGATCGCTTCGCGCGAATGCGCGGCGCTCTACGGGCTCGAGCCAGTCGCAGAGGAGATATCCGACACAACCAGCAACTTCACGCGCTTCATCTGCATCTCGAAAACCGACGAGATATACCCCAGGGCCAACAAGATATCCCTGTTGATGAGCCTTGGGCACAGGCCGGGCGCCCTTGCGGACGTGCTGGTGCGCTTCGCCTCGGTCGGCGTAAACCTCACCAAGCTGGAGTCCCGTCCGGTCGAAGGCTCCGACTTCGAGTTCCGATTCATATTCGAGCTCGAGGCATCCCCGTTCGACGAGCGCGTCGTGCGCCTCCTGACGGGCCTCGCGAACGATCCGGACATCGAGCATTTCACGTTCCTCGGGGCGTACGAGGAGTGACGAGCCGCCGCGTGGAAAACGCCGGCGCATGACAATCAAGAAGGAAGCACAAGATGATAATCGTACTGAAGAAGGACGCGGACAAGGGCCAGGTCGAGTCGCTGCTCGGCTGGCTCAGGGCCCGCAACATCAAGCCGAACGTGTCGGCTGGCGACCGCGAGACGGTCATCGGCTGCGTCGGCGACGTCGCCAAGATGGACATCGGCCTCGTGCAGGCGCTGAGCGTGGTGGAGCGCGTGCAGCGGATCCAGGAGCCCTACAAGGCGGCCAACCGCAAGTTCCACCCGGAGGACTCCGTCGTCGACTGCTCCGGCGTGAAGATCGGAGGGGGCAACTTCCAGGTGATAGCGGGACCGTGCAGCGTGGAGTCGGTGGAGCAGATGGTCGGCATCGCCAAGGCGGTGAAGGCTGCCGGCGCGACGCTCATGCGCGGCGGCGCGTTCAAGCCGCGCACCTCGCCGTACTCGTTCCAGGGCCTCGGCAAGCGCGGGCTTGAGATACTCCTCGAGGCAAAGCGCGAGACGGGCCTCCCCATCGTCACGGAACTCATGGCGATCGAGCACCTGCCGCTCTTCAACGACGTCGACGTGATCCAGATCGGCGCGAGGAACATGCAGAACTTCGACCTGCTTAAGGAGGTCGGGTCGATGACGAAGAAGCCGATACTCCTCAAGCGCGGCATGAGCGCGACGCTCCAGGAGCTGCTGATGAGCGCGGAGTACATCATGGCGAGCGGCAACCCGAACGTCATGCTCTGCGAGAGGGGCATCCGCACGTTCGAGACTTCGACGCGCAACACGATCGACCTTACTGTAATCCCCGTGCTGAAGCGCCTCTCGCACCTGCCCGTCGTCATAGACCCGAGCCACGCCACCGGATACGCCCACCTCGTGGAGCCGGTCGCGATGGGCGCCGCGGCGATGGGCGCCGACGGGCTCATCATAGAGGTGCACAACGACCCGCAGAACGCGCTCTGCGACGGCGTGCAGTCCCAGACGCCCGAGATGTTCGCGGACACGATGGAGAAGATAAGGGCCTTGCTTCCGTACGCATGGCGGAGGAGCTGAGATGACCGTTGGAATCCGCGGCATGGGGCTCATCGGGGGCTCCTTCGAGAAGGCGTTCCGCGCCGCCGGGCACGAGGTCCTGAACCTGAAGGACGCGCGGCCCGAGGCGGTGGGCGCCTGCTCGCTCGTCGTCGTCTGCCTGCCGCCGCGCCTCGTCGCCCCGTGGATATGCGCCCATGCGGGCGACTTCGCCGCAGACTCGCTTGTCACGGACGCCGCGGGCGTGAAGGGGACGGTCTGCCGCGAGCTGGCGGACGTCGCGCGCGCCGCGAAGTGGACGTATATAGGCGGGCACCCCATGGCCGGCAAGGAGGTCGGCGGCTACGTCAACTCCGCCCCGGGCCTTTTCCACGGCGCCTCGATGGTCCTCACGCCCTACGAATGGACGCCGCCTGCGGCAGTCGAGCGGCTCAAGGAGCTCCTCTCGCCCGTAGGCTTCGCCCGCTTCGTCGTAACCGACCCGGCGCACCACGACGAGATGATCGCCTACACGAGCCAGCTCGCCCACGTCGTCTCCTCGGCATACGTGCGCGACTCGCTTGCCGCGTGCCACGCCGGATTCTCGGCCGGCAGCTACCAGGACATGACGCGCGTCGCGACGGTCGACCCCGACATCTGGACCGACCTCTTCCTCTTCAACCGCAAGCCGCTCTGCGCCGTGCTCGACCGCCTCATCGGCCGCCTCGCCGCCTACCGGGACGCAATCGGGGGTGGAGACGCCGTGTCTCTGAGGAGGTTGCTCGCCGAAGGGCGGTCCGCAAAGGAAATGGCAAGATGACTAACCTGCCTGTTGCCGTGTGCAAACAAAAAGTGCATGTCAGGATGCAATTTTTACAGATGCATGGGATGCGGCAATTGTTGTACAATATCCACTGTGGAGGTAAAGGCTAGTCACTGGAAGTCGAAACATTCCCAGCCGTCGATCGCCATTGTGGCGGAACGGTCCAACGGGTATGCCCGCGGCTTTATCGAGGGCGTTGTCGATTTTGCAGAGTCGCATCGCGACTGGCGGTTCGAGCTGCTTGACCCGGCAACCTTCGAGACGGCGAAGATCAGCGGCTTTGACGGGTTCGTGTGCAGGTTGCCGGACAAGAGGTCGGGTCTCCGTCTTGAGCGACTGGGGAGCCCTGTCGTCGAGGCCATGGGGAAGGACGACTTCGAGGGCTTTGTATCGGTGCTGTCTGATATCGATGCCGTGAGCAGGATCGCGGCAGAGCATTTTCTGTCGCGGTTTCACGTGAACTTCGCCTATTGCGGCTTTGACGGCCAGCGCTATTCGGCGCGAAGGGCCGAGACTTTTGCGCGGTACCTGTCCGAAAAGGGCAAGTCGCTGTCTGTCTACGAGGCGCCGGCAGGGGCGTGCCGCCTGTTCCGGAGGAAAATCCAGTTCGGCTCGCCGATCGAAGTGCCGGACGCCCGCGAGCTCGAGCAATGGCTTCGCAAGTTGCCGAAACCAACGGCCTTGTTCTGCTGCAACGACCGCCGCGCCTTTCAGGTGCTGGCGGTTTGCCGGAAGGCGGGCTTGCGTGTGCCCCAGGATGTCGCGATCTGCGGCGTGGACAACGACACGATTCTCTGCGACTTCTCCGTGCCTCGCCTGACCAGCATCGACCCTGACGCCCGGAAGGTCGGCTATACTGCCGTTTCAACCCTGGCCGCGATGATAGAAGAACCCGCCCCTAGGAGGCCATCCGCCGACGTGCCCATTGTCGTGCCGCCTCGCGGCATTGTCGCACGTGCATCCACGGCGCTGTTCCTGATTGAGCCGGCATGGCTGGGCGAAGCCCTGCTTTTCATCCGCCAGCACATTGGCGAAAACCTCACGGCTTCCGAAGTCGTCGCGTTTCTCGGCTTGTCCCGAAATGTAGTCGGGGCGCAGTTCAAGAAGACTTTAGGCCACTCGGTGCAGGCGGAAATAGCGTCCGTGAGGCTGGAAACGGCGAAGAGGCTGCTGGAAAGCAGTTCGCTTTCGGTCAACGACGTTGCCAAGCGGTCGGGGTATGCGACGCCGGAGTATTTTTGGCGGTGCTTCGCCGAAGAGTGCGGCGTTTCGCCGACGCAGTACAGGGAAGGGGAGACGAGGAAGTGAGCCGGCTGCGCACATTGGTGTACGGTCTGTCGCATGAGCATGCCAACGGCAAGCTCTGCGCCCTGCGCAAGCTGCGCGACCGGTACGACGTCGTCGGCGTCTACGACGACCGGCCTGCAGTCGGTGGCTATTATGCGGACCCCCAGGCGGACCCTTCGGACTTCCCCGCCGTGACGCGCGAGGAGGCCCTGGGGCTCGGGGACGTGGATGTCGTCTTCGTCGAAGTCACGAACCGCGAGCTGATGGACGTCGCCGCGCTGTTCGCCGAACGCGGCGTGGCGATGCACTGCGACAAGCCCTGCGGCGAATCGATGGAGCCGTTCCGCACCATTCTCGGGCGGTACCGCGAGAGGAACGTGCCGATGCAGATCGGCTACATGTACCGCGGCAACCCGGCGGTCCGGTTCGCATGGAACGCCGTGGAGTCGGGTTGGCTCGGCGACATCGTCTTCGTAGAGGCGGACATGAACCACGACTATGCCAAGGAAGGGTACGCTGAATACATTTCAGGCTTCAGGGGCGGGCTGCTCTACAATCTCGGCTGCCACCTCGTAGACCTGGCATTCCCGATGGCAAGGGGAAGGTTCCTTGGGGCGACGCCGTTTCTCGGGGATGCGCCAGGCGATTTTGCCGGTGCCAAGACGCGCGGCGCCGCGATGCTGCGCTTCGAGGGGACGGATGTCCTCATTCGCACGTCTTCGCACATGCCGTGCGGCATCGACGGGCGCCGGCTGCGCGTGGACGGAACGAACGGCTCCCTGGAGATCCGCCCAATCGAGCGTTTCGACGGCAGGCCGCTGACGCTCGAAATCGTCCTGAAAAACCCTGCCGGAGGATTCTCCCCTGGTGTGCATACGGTGGATTTCGGGGTTCAGGATGATCGTTTCGCGCCGCAGCTGATGGATCTTGCTGAAATCCTTTCAGGCGAAAAGCCGAACGACCAGGACTACGAGCGTGACCTCAGGGTGCATGAGCTGACATTGAAGGCTTGCGGGCTATGACGAACGGAAACATCATTTTCACGCGTAAGGACACGGCGGAACTCGTCGACCGCCCGATGCCGGAGCCGAAGGCCGGAGAAGTGCGCGTTCGCCTTGTCCGGAGCTGCATTTCGAGCGGAACGGAACGGGCCAACCTGACCGGCGTGCCGGACAATGCGGTCGGCGTCTTCACCGATCCGGACAAGGCGACGGTCACGTTTCCGCGTCGGGGCGGCTACAGCTCCAGCGGCATTGTCGACGCCGTGGGCGAAGGCGTCGCGGGCCTGAAGGAAGGTGATCGTGTGGCGATGAGCTGGACGTTTCATGCGCAGTTCGTTTGCGTTCCGGCCGAGAGGGCCTATCCCATCCCCGGGAACGTGTCGTTCGCCGATGCGGCCTTCGCGCACATCTCGACGTTCCCGATGGCGGCGATCCGCAAGTGCCGGCTGGAGATCGGCGAGCCGTCGCTCGTCATGGGGCAGGGAGTCCTCGGCCAGATCGCCGTCATGCTGCTGAGGGCGGGCGGGGCGGCGCCGATCGTCGCGGCCGATCCCGACGCAGGCAAGCGCGAGACGGCGCTGCGGCTTGGCGCGGACTACGCGTTCGATCCGCTCGCGCCCGATTTCGCAGGGCGCGTCAAGGAGGTCTGCCGCGGAGGGCGGAAAGCCCTCGAGGGCAACGTTGACGACGACGGAGCCAAGGTCGTCGTCGAGGTGACGGGCAGCGGAGGCGCGCTTGACACGGCGCTGGACGCGGCCGCGCCGTTCGCGCGGCTGGCGCTCCTGGGCTGCACGCGCGACAGCAACTTCACGGTCAACTACTACCGCAAGGTCCACGCGCGCGGCGTGACGATGGTCGGTGCCCATACGTCGGCGCGTCCCTCGCATGAGTCGGCGGCCGGATGGTGGACGACGCGCGACGACGCCTGCGCGTTCCTGAGGCTGCTGTCGCTCGGACGCATCTCGCTGAAGGGATTTGTCGCCGAGACGCACAAGCCGCGGGAATGCGCTGAGGTCTACGCGCGGCTTGCCAAGGGCGGCGCGTTCCCCGTCGTGCAGTTCGACTGGACTTCTCAAACTTCCCAAAACCACGGAACTTCCCGGACTTGAAGAAAGACAACTACAAGTGGTGGCTGATCGCGTTCCTGTTCGTGACGTATTTCCTCGAACAGGGCACGCGCCAGGTCTACAGCGCGACGTTGCCGCAGATCAAGCTGGATTTCCTGGCCTTTGGCGTGACCGATACGCAGCTCGGCTGGGTCGGAACCGTGTTCGGCGCCGTGTTCGGCATTGCGCTGGTCGGGTCGGGGCTGGCGGCCGACTTCCTGGGCCGAAAGCGCACGCTCGTCGCCGGCACGCTGCTCTTTTCGCTCGGCGTCTTCGTCAGCGGCTTCGCCCGCGGGCTCGGGCTCATGCTTGTGTTCTACGGCATTCTGAACGCCGTCGGACAGTGCTGCATCGCCCCGCCGAGCTATTCGCTCATCTCGCAGCACCACGACAACACGACGCGCTCGACCGCCATGAGCATCTTCCAAAGCGCCGTCTACCTGGGCGTCGTCATCTCCAGCGTCGCCGCAGGCAAGATCGCCTCGCTCGGCAGCGGCGCCTGGCGGTATGCGTTTTGGGCGTTCGGCGGGCTGGGCATCCTGTGGGCCGTCATCATGCAGGTGTTCATGCGCGATACGCCTCAAGTCGCGACAGGGGAGAAGGTTTCGGTCAAGGACGGCTTCCTGGCGCTCCTGACGAAGCCGACGGCAATTCTCATCGCCTTGGCCTTCGGCATGTTCATATACGCGAGTTCGGGGCTGCGCCTGTGGCTGACGACGTACATGATCCGGTCGTTTGAGGGAGTCGGGCTAGCGAAGGCGGCGTTCCATTCGGTCTTCTGGCTTTACGTCGGCTCGGTCCTCGGCATCCTCGCCACGGCGCGGCTTGTCGACCGTTTCGGAGGCGGGCGTCCGCGCATCCGCCTTGACGTCTCGATGGTCGGCCTCCTGCTGTTGGCCGCGCCGATGGTCTGGGTGGCGCGCGCGACGGGCTTTGCCGAGTGCTGCGCGGCGCTCTTCGCTCTCGGGCTGTGCCAGGGCGTCTACGAGGCCGCGCACTATCCGGCGATGTTCGACTGCGTGGCGCCGCGCTACCGCAGCGTCACGACGGGCCTTACGGGCTGCATGGCGTTCCTGCTAGGCTCGCTTTCGCCGCTGGTCATCGGCTGGATGAGCGAGCACCTGTCGCTCAGGACCGGGCTTGCCTCCATCGGCTTCTTCTATCTTGCCGGCGCGCTTTTGGTTGTGCCGGCGCAGCTGTGGTTTTTCAAGCGAGACTGGATCGGCAACACCAAGGAGGAGACTAGATGAAGGCAATGTGCATAGGCGAGAACGGGAACTTCGCGTGGCAGGACGTGCCGGACCCTGTCTGCCATGGCGGGTTCGACGTGAAGATCGCGGTGAAGGCCTGCGCCGTGAACCGCGCGGACCTGATGCAGCGGGCCGGCACCTACGCGCCGCCGGAAGGCTGGCCGCAGTGGCCGGGCCTGGAGTGCGCGGGCGACGTCCTAGAATGCCCGGCCAACGGGCGCTTCAAGGTCGGCGACAAGGTGTGCGCGCTTCTTGGCGGCGGCGGCTACGCCGAGCAGGTCGTGGTGCCCGAGGGCATGGTCATGCCGATGCCCAGGGGCTTCGACTACTGGGAGGCCGCATGCATTCCCGAGGTCTACGCGACGGCGTACCTCAACCTCAAGATCGTAGGCGAGATCAAGAAGGGCGAGACGTTCTTCATAAACGGCGGCGAGGGGGGCCTCGGGGTTGCGGCGATCCAGCTTGCGAAGCACGTCTTCGGCTGCAAGGTCGTCGCGCAGGTCGCTTCCGACGAGAACGGCGAGTTCTGCAAGGGGCTGGGCGCCGACGTCGTCTGCAACCGGTTCAGGGACGACCTCGTGAAGACGCTCGCCGAGAATCCGCCGGACGTGGCGATTGATCCGGTGGGCGGCCCGCTCATGGGCAAGTGCATCGCGACGATGCCATATCGAGGCCGCTGGATTTCGCTCGCCTCGATGGCGGGGCCCGAGACGGCGCTCGACGTCAACCTACTCTGGCGCAAGAACCTGCGAGTCATCGGCTCGACGCTCCGCAGCCGTACTCCGGAGGAAAAGGCCGCGATTCTCGCGGGGCTCGTGAAGGATGTCTACCCTGCGTTCGAATCGAGGAAGTTCGCGCCGTTCATCCACAAGGTGATGCCGATAGCCGAGGCGGCGGAGGCGCATGCCATCCTGGAGCGGGGGGAGAACCGCGGCAAAGTCGTCTTGTCGAACGCGGATGCGCAAAACCGCAGCGAAGGCCCGGGCGCGGCAGGAGCCCTGAGATGCGCCGTGCTCGCCCTGGCTGCGTCGCTGAGCGGCGCGCTTCTCGCCGGGACCTTCAGCTTCGAGGCGAAGATGGACCGCGAGCCGTCCCTCTACAAGGTAGGCGAGACTGCGAAGCTGAACCTGCGGATATTCGAGGACGGCAAGCCCGTCGGCGGCAAGACCGCGGTCTGCAGCTGGAACTACTCGACGTCGAACACCGTGACGGTGGCCGAGTCGGGAAGCGTCTTCGACATGAAGCTCGACCGCCCGGGCCAGGTCCTGTTCCGCGCCGACCTCTACGACGGCACCAACCGGCTCGCGGGCATCGACCGGAACGGCAAGAAGTCCAAGGCGCTTATAGTCTGGGCGGGCGCGCTCTTCTCGCCCGAGGAAATCCGCCCGTCGCGTCCGCGTCCGGCGGACTTCGACGCCTACTGGGACCATGAGATTGCGGAGCTGAACCGCCTCGTCCCGATGGGCAAGACGCTGCCGCGCATCGTAAGGGCGAAAGAGCAGAAGAAGGGCTTCGTGGCGTACGACGTCGACATTCCCTGCTGGCCGCGCCCGGCCTGCGCGACGCTAGTCGTGCCGGAGAACGCCGAGCCCAGGTCCCTGCCGCTCGTCGTCGAGTTCTGCGGCTACGGCACGAGCCTCGCCCCCAAGACGGGCATCACAAACGCGCTGCACATGGGCGTGAACCCGCACGGGTTCTCGCAGTCGCGTCCGGCCGACGACTGGCAGCGCTTCATGCGGGCCGAGGGCAGGTTCGGCTATCCGTACGACGGCTGGGAGAGCCGCGAGACGTGCTTCTTCCACGGGCAGATACTGCGCGCCGTCCGTTCGCTCCAGTGGGCGAAGACGCGTCCCGAGTGGAACGGGCGGGACCTGATCGTGACCGGCGTCTCGATGGGCGGCGGCCAGGCGCTCCAGGCCGCGGCGCTCGACCGCGACGTCACGCTCTGCGTGCCGCGCGATCCGGCGATGTGCGACCACGCGGGGCTGATCGCCGACCCTCCGCACCGCCCTGGCTGGCCGTGGATACTCGCGTCGCCGCGCAACCTGCCGGAAATACAGGGGTGCGGTCCGGTCGATCCCGGGCTGCTGGCGGTCAGCGACTACTTCGACAACGTGTTCTTCGCCTCGCGCATAAAGTGCCCTGTCTACCTGGCGACGGGCCTCGGCGACGACGTCTGCTTCTCCGAGGGCGTCATGATGGCGTTCAACGCCGTGAAGGGGCGCAAGGACGTTTATACGGATCCGTACAACATCCACTGCGGCACGCGGCATCCCGTAGGCGAGCGCCTTGTCCGCATCCATGCCGCGCCAGCCAAGCTGACGCTGGCGGGCGACGGGAAGGCGCTGCCGATCGTCCACGGGCCGTCACAGAAGGACACGTTCGCCGCGAGGCACCTCCGCGACTGCGTGAAGGAGATGACCGGCATAGAGCCGCGGCTCGTCCCCGCCGCCGCGGCCAAGGGCGTCGAAAAGGCGGTCTTCGTCGTCTCCGACGCGAAGCCCTACGACGAGTCGTTCACGACCACGGTGTCCGACGGCGCGGTGAGGTTCTCCGGCGCGGCGTACCACGCGGCCTACGACTTCGCCGAGCGCGAGCTGGGCGTGCGCCAGTACTGGCCTGCGAAGGACGGCGGGCGGAGCGTGGTCCGCCGCGACCGCATCGAGGTGCGCACGGGCAGCTGGTCGGACGCGCCGTTCTTCAAGCGCCGCCAGAACTGGCCGTACGACGCGACCGAGTGGGGCGCCACGTTCAAGCCCGGCGACTCGCTGGGCCAGCCGCTCTACGTGCATGCGCCGCACAAGTGGTGGAGCGAGACGAACTTCAACTATGGCGCGACGCGCCCGGAGATATTCCAGTTGACGCGCCAGGGCAAGAGGAATCCTCCCATGCTCTGCTACGGCAACCCGCTGACGCTCGAGACGTACAAGGAGCGGATCGTGGGCGAGATCGAACGCGGCGTCTCGGCGGGCGGCATAGTCGGCATGCGCGACAAGTGCATAACCGTCTCGCAGTGGGACGGCGAGGTGTGTTGCTGCTGCAAACACTGCGAAGGGCTCTACGACCGCAAGATGGGCCGTTCGGGAGACGCGTCGCCGCTCCTCTGGGGGCACTTCACAATGCAGCTTTCGGAATGGCTGAAGGAGAAGTACCCCGACTGGACGATCGTGATCCTGCCTTACATCAACACCTGCGACGTCCCGGACGGGCTCGAGTTCACTAACCGCAACGTCGTCGCCATGCTCTGCACGATGCCGGGCCTCGCGATGCTGAAGCAGCCCGAGGTGAAGGCGCACGAGGAGGAGCTGATCCGCCGCTGGGCGCGCGCGACGGGCCGCAAGGTCATCAACTGGCACTACAGCTGCTGGCCCGCCGAGTTCACCGCCGCGCCGTTCGTGTTCGGCGAGACGATCTCCGCCCACTACCGCGACTGCCGCGACGTCATCGCCGGCTCGTTCATCAACGGCGGCTGGAAGCCGCTCGCTCGGCAGGTGCTCTCCGCATACGTCTGGATGAAGGTGCTGTGGAACCCGGACGTGGACGTGCACGCGCTGTACGACGAGTTCGCCGACCGCATGTTCGGCGAGGCCTCGAAGCCGATGCGCGAGCTCGTGCGGATGCTGGAGAGCGGCTGGAACCGTCGCTGGAACGTCGCCAAGACGTCCATCAGGAACATCTACGAGATATCGTATCCGCGCCACGAGGTGCTGGCCATGCAGGGTCTGTTTGCGGAGGCGCGCGCCCTGGCCAAGGGCGACGAGACGGTCCTGAAGCGCATCGACTACTACGAGAAGGAAGGCGGCTTCGAGCGCTTCTTCCTCGAGTCCGAGGAGAATGCGTCCGGCACGGCGTTCGAGCCGGTGAGGATGCAGAAGACCGGTTCCGTGCCGATCCTTGACGGCGCGCTTGCGGAGCGCGACTGGGAGAAGGCGACACCGGCCAAGCTCTATTCGGGCATTGACAAGGACTACCGCGAGGCGCGCTACCCGACCGAGCTGCGGGTCCTCTGGGTGCCCGAAGCGGGCGTCACGTTCGGCTTCAAGTGCTTCGACCCCGACATGGCGCACGCGCGCCGGGGCAAGGTCGCCTGTCTGGGCAACGAGACGGTCGAGCTGTACATCGACCCGACGGGGCTTGGCGAGGGCGTATACGGGCAGATCCTCGTGGATATCGACGGCAACACGCTCTTCTACACGGAAAGCGGACGCTGGAATCCCGAGGGCGTGAAAGCGGCCGTAAAGACATACGACGACCGCTGGGAGGTCGAGCTCTTCGTGCCGTTCTCGGCCCTCGGGCGATTCAAGAAGGCGCAGATTCCGGACGCCGGCCCGGCCGGCAAGTTCTGGGTCGGCAACGTGACGCGCCAGCGCTACTCGAACTCGACGTGCAACATCGAAACGCACAAAAAGGACAAACGCTTCGAGATGACCCGCCTTTGGACGCGCTACTCGTTCTACAACAGCGACCCTAGCGCATTCGGCACGTTCAGGTTCGAGGAATGATATAATAGAAGAAAGGAGACACCACGCATGAAGGCAATGACGATGGCTGCGGCGGCGCTGACGGGACTGGCGGCGTTCGGCTGGGAATACGACAAAGTCGACAAGGTCGACATCGATCCGCTGGACGTGTCGGTGTCGCTTTGGCAGGGCGCAAAGGCGCAGAAACCGCACAAGGTGCTGCTCTTTACGGACTGCTACGGCTACAACCACCATGGAGGGCGCTGCTATGGCGAACACGTTTTCAAGCTGGCCGGGCAGAAGACCGGCGCATGGGAAATAGAACAGTCGCACAACGTGACGAACCTCGCCGACGAGGCCTTCCTCGCCAAGTTCGACGCCATACTCCTTTGCAACTCCTCGGGCGTGGAGGCGTCGATGGCACCGGGCATGGTGAAGGCGCTCACGGGATTTGTCAAAGGCGGCAAGGGCATCGCCCTCATTCACTCCGGCCTTGACGCCTTCAAGGACTCTGACGAGCTCATGTGCATGTTCGGCGGCTATTTCCACGGCCATCCATGGCACGGGGACGGCACGTGGAGATTCCGCAACGAGCAGCCGACCAACCCGATCAACGCGCCGTTCCAGGCGAAGGGCGTATCGTTCGAGAAGATCGACGAAATCTACCAGTTCCCCGCGATGTTCGACCGCAAGACATGCAATGTGCTGATCTCGATGGACCTTTCGGATCCGGTTACGAAGGCCGCCGAGACGTGGTGGAACGGGTTCTTCGGGCCCGGGTCGACGCGCGCCGACCACGACTACGCCGTCTCCTGGACGCGCAAGTACGGCAAGGGCCGCATCTTCTACACGTCGTTCGGCCATGACCGCCATGCCTTTCTTGACCGCGAGCGCCTCTATCACATGTTCGCGGGGCTGCAGTACGTGCTGAAGGACATCGAGCCGGAGACGAAGCCGGCCTACGACCCGCTCGTTCCGGTGAAGCGCACCGACTGGGCGGGCGGCCCCGCGCTGCTCAAGCAGAACGACCTCGCGAAATCCTTAAAGGGCAAGGAGCTCGACATTGTGATCTTCGGCGCGTCCTGCATAATGGGCTGGACATTTGCGGCCGACTCGGAATACCCGGGCGGCAAGGAGGTCTGGGAAAAGCACTTCGGCAAGCTCGCGACCGCGAACTTCGGCCTCTCCGGCGACCGCACGGACCACTTGCTGTGGCGCATCGTCAACGAGAAGCAGGCCGACGGATGGACGGCAAAGAACATCATCCTGACGATCGGACTGAACAACGCCATGCAGTCAATCGATCCCGAGCTGTCCGCGCAGAGCTTCAAGGCGGTCGTCGACGCGGTCGTACAGCGCCACCCGGAGTCGAAGGTGATTCTTCTCGGGCTGACGCCCAAGCAGAGCCTCCTTGGATGGATCCGGCGCTACAACGCGCTCATGTCCGAGCTGGCCGACGGCAGGCAGGTCTTCTACTACGATCCGCTGCCGGCGTTCATGCAGGACGAGAAGACCGTCAGCAAGAAGCTCCTGCGCGACGGTGTTCATCCGTCGCCGGCCGGGTATGAAGTCTTTGCGCGCGAGATCGAGAAGGCAATCGAGGCATCGCACCGCAAGTAACTTATTGGCAACTGAACAAGAAGGAGGTACCATGCGAAAATTAGTGGTGTCCGCAGTTGGCGCAGCAACCATCCTCGCCCCAGGCGTGACGTTTGCCGCAATCACGGCAAAGAGCTACGTCTCGAATGGCCTTGTTGCCCTCTGGGACGCAAAGGAGAACGCCGCCTACGGTGTACATGCCGATACGCCATCAAGTTGGGCGGACCTGTCGGGCAAGGCCTTTGCCATTCCGGTCAGTACGGCATTCACGTCTTCTGACTTTCCCGTTTCGCATGGAACAGGCCGTACTGTTCCGGCGGCAACGCTCGGGTCGACGGACCTGTATCGTGCCTATGGAAGCGCCTCTTTTACGGCGGAAATCGCCTATCATCAAGATGCGGCGACAGAACCCGGAACGCCATACAACGTGAAGTTGGGCTCGATGGTTTCGGTGGGCAGCTATGATGTGTTCATTGGTGTGTACGCCGACACGAAGATAGGCTTCAATTCCTATGGCAAAAAGGGGTCGGCCAACATCTATCTGACGGTTTCCGGCATTGACACCCTCGGGAGCCATACTTATTCGTGCCGACAGGACGGAACGAACTGGTCTGTTGATTTTGACGGAACCCACTCGGCTTCCGGAGCGGATGCTGGCGGACCGACGCCATTGGCGTCTAACTATGGTTTCGGCCTTAACAGAGACCCGTTTTATGGCAACGACGGCATAAATGGCGGATATCATGTGATCCGATTCTACAACAGGCCCCTGTCGGACGACGAGGTGTCCGTCAATAGGGCTGTCGACAGAGTTCGTTACTTTAACGCTGATCCGTCGACCATCTCGCTGCCAACTGGCTGGAGATTTACCGAGGGCCCTGATGTGAAGCTTGAACGAGAAGCCACGATTTCAGTCCTAAACGGCGTAGGTGGCACGATTCGCGTTGACTCCAGCTCGCCTACGACCTCGGCTTCGGTCTGGGTTGAGCAAGGCAGCACATCGACTCAGGTTTCAGTTGTCGCCGAGCCGGCGCAGGGTTACGTTTTTGAGGGCTGGACGGGCGAGTTCGAGACCGAAGACATCTCGGCGGCAACGGCAACGCTCGTAGTCAAGGGTGATGTCAGGGCTGTTTTCCGCAATACGGATGGCAGTGACCCGCGTACATACGGTTTGGTAAATGAGTCGGGCATTTGGAATGACGCGGGGTCTTGGAAGAACGAATATGGATTCAATGGGGTTCCCGCTGCGGGGGACAAGGTGGCAATCAGCGCAGGTAAGACCGTCTTGGTCACCAATTCGACCGAGGTCGTCTCGGAGGTTGCTGTTTCGGGCACGCTCGTCATTACAAATTGGACGACATGCTTGTCAGCGACGGACATTGCGGTTCCGTCTGGCGGCACTATCACCTGCGGTCCCGCTTCGCGCACGATGGAGGGCATGAGCCGCGTGTGGATTGCCTGCAGCAACTTGACGGTGGCGGGCGGCGGCAAGATTGACGCGGACAAGAATGGATACCTCGGCAAGGCTGGTTCGATCGGTGTCGGCCCGGGGGCGCCGCTGGGCGGTTCTTCGAACGGAAGCCTGGCTGCGCCGTCCCATGGTGGTTTCGGAGGCGTAGATCAGACGACATCGACAAAAGCCAAGGGCGCGTTGCCGTATGACGATCCAGCGGCGCCGACGTTGCCTGGGTCCAGCGGCCGTGCGACTTCCTTCAATGCAGATCCCCTGTTGTACAAGGCGCGAGGCGGCGGTGCAGTCCTTATTCAGGCGACAGGCGCGGTTGTGGTAGACGGCGACATTCTCGCGTCCGGCGAAAATGCCGACCACACCGGCGCTGCCGATGTTACCTGGAATGGAGAGCCAGGTTCGGGCGGCAGCGTGTTCATTACCTGCCGGACGATTGCCGGCGCGGGTTCCATCAGGGCTGATGGCGGGTGGGGCGAATGGCCAGGTGAGCTTGCAAACAGCGGACTTCCCGCAGGCGGCGGTTGCATTGCCATCCACTACGATGTCGACGCACAGGCTGGAGCGTCCGTCGAAGGGATGATCGTCTCTGCCAATGCGGGCAAGTGCCGGTCGGGTGCGCACCAGTCTTCCAACGTAAACGATCTTGACGATGGCAAATGGTGCCAGGCCGACATGGGCACGTTGCATTTTACCGACGATCAGCTCGTGCGCGCGCTCGTTGGCAAGGGCCTTACGGGACAGATCCGCGACCTTCCCTCGTTTGTCTGGGACGGCGATCTCTTGTTCTCGTCAGGTCGCGTCCGGTTCGCTACGGAGGGCGTGCAAGTGACGGTGAACGGAGACTTGACGCTTGCGGGAGACGATTCGCGACTGGAGATCGGCGGGTGCGCGGCCACGAATTGGGCGCACCATACGGTTCTCTATTCCGGCGTGGTACCGTGCGGGCTTACGGTCAACGGCGACTTGACGTTGTCCGGGACGTCGCGCCTTGACATCCGCTCGGCGGCGACAGCCGGGCATTCCGGCACCGGCGCGACGGTGAAGGTGTCCGGACAGATGACCGTGGCGACCAATTGCCGTGTCTATGCGTGGAGCGATGTAGTCACCCTGGGGTCGCCGGCGTTTACGGTCGGCGGGCTTGATCTTCAGGCAGGGGCCTTGTTCTCGGCTGACGCACGCGGCGGCCGCGGCGGCTTCAATGGCGATGTGTCAGCGTATGTCGGGGCGATCGGGCCAAAGGGGCCGAGCTGCGGCGAATATGGTTCGGGCGCAGGACATGGCGGTCGCGGTGGCAAGGGCGGCACTGCGTCCGGGCGTTTTGCCGGTGGCGCGGCGTATGACGATGTCTTGCGTCCGTCCATCCCCGGCTCCGGCGGATCTAAGTATGGTACCGAACTCACGGGAAATGGAGGCGGGCGGATTTTGGTCTCTGCCGTGAATGGCACAATCCGAATCGACGGCACGATGACGGCAAACGGTGAAAGCGGCAGCTTGTTCGATGCCGCAAGAGTCGGCTCCGGCGGCTCTGGCGGCTCGATCCTCCTGGAGGCCTGGACGTTTGTCGGCGGGGCGAACGGGCGGCTGAGCGCCGAAGGTGGCTCTGCCG
The DNA here is from genome assembly GCA_017405115.1 of Kiritimatiellia bacterium. The sequence goes on along the minus strand of JAFRBA010000230.1, from coordinate 22,145 downwards.
CGCCGGGAGGGTCCCTCCGCAATGGCGCGGGTGCCGGCGGCCGCATTGCTGTCTGGTGCGGAGCGCCTTGGGATGCGACGGCAAGGGCGTCGCGCATAGCCGTCTCGGAGAACCCTCTGGGCTCGGCCTATGCCGAGTTCTTCAGCTGGGCGGGGACGGCGTCCGTCGCCGGCGGAACGTCGACTGTGGCGGACAGCAACGCCGAAGCTGGTACGGTGCGTTATTGCCACATGCGCCCGCTTGGCGGCATGATTCTTGTCGTCGAGTGAAGGACGGGAGAATGGCTATATGACGACGTTTGCAGCGCTGGCGACATTGCCGCTGTGGTTCTTCGCCGACTTCGACGGAGTGCCGCTGCTTGACGGTGCGGCTTATACCGAACCTCTCGTCGACGGCTACTCGACAGAGGGACGCTTCGGCAAGGGTCATGCGTTCGTTCTGCCCGACAAACGCGGGGACAATCGCTTCTGGCGAATCAGCGACCCCGCGGTCCTGGCGTCGTTTCCGCGCAGGCGCGGTGCGTTCGCCTGCTGGTTCCGCTCGCCGGAGGACTGCCTGGACAAGGGGGAGTCCCCCGCTTTCGGCTACTGCGGCTACTGGCAGTTCCAGTGGGTGTGGCGCGGCGGATCGTTCAACACCGGCACTGCGTACGGAGAGAGCCTTGGCATAAAAGGCTTTAGGCGTTCGGCAGAATGGCGGCACTTCGCCGCAGTCTGGAATGACGAGAAGCTTGTCGTCTACCTGGACGGCGTCAAGGCGGGAGAGAAGGCAAAGCCACAGCGCATGGCGATGGACAACGTTCCGAACCGCGTTCTGCGCATCGGCTCTGGGTTCGACGGCTCTCCGCCGGCAAACCTTGTGATGGACGAGGTCGCGATCTTCTCGCGCGATCTCACGCCGGACGAGGTGAAGCGACTCGCGACGGCGACGGCGCCGCTCCTTGAGCGCAGGGGCGAGGTGCTCATGACGCGCGTCGCGTTCCCGGTCTACTGGCGAAACCAGGCGGATGCGGCTTTTCGCACGCGTGTGCTGACCGACTTCGACCGCGAGCTGACCGTAAAGGCGACGGTCAACGGCAGGGCATTGCCCGAAACACGGCGCATCTTCAAGAAAGGCTGGACGCGTCTGGCGGTGCCGTTCGATGCCGCGCGCCTGCGGGCCGGGAAGTATCCGTGGGAGCTGGCGCTTGTGGATGCAGCGGGTCGGCGCATTGCCGGTGCGTCTGGTGAAATGGAGATACGCCCGCGCATCGAAAAGAAGTGCTTCAAGGTGCTCAACTGGGGGGGATACAAGCCTCTGAGCCCGGCTTTCATGCACGGCGTCGGCATCAATGCGTCGAACTGCGGCTGGAAGAACGGCGGCGAAATCGCCCGCCTTGTCCGGAACGACATTTTCGCGAACCCCCACTACAACGACATCAGGCGGCTGCCAAAGGACGCGCCGACTGTTGACGTCAAGGAGACGATGCGGCGGACGGACGTCGAGTTCGCCCCTCTTGAGGGCCTTCACCTCTGGGCGGAGACCCTCGTGAACTCCGAGGTCTATGCGGCGCGCGTCGGCAAGGCGACGAACGACGCGGCATACGTCAACTTCGCGCGCAGCCAGCTCGGCTTCGAGCCGGACTTCAACTACGGGATTATCGAGATTGACCCGAAAACGCTCGGAGGCAAGGTGCCGCGGGGCGTCGTTCGCCATGGAGACTGCCCGCAGCTCGACACGCTCTGCTGGACATTGCGCAAAGGGCACCCCTACTTTGTCGCCGCCCGCGCTGCGGCAAAGGCCATCCACGCCCTGCAGCCGGACAACCTCGTCTGGAGCGAGCCCATGTTCGAGGGCTTGTGCTCCGGTCTTGACATGGTCGCCGACTGGCAGTACGAGTATTCGACAGACTTCGTGCTGCGCGACCTGCTCCTGAGCTATGGGCCCTGCCGCGGCTACGGCGTCAAGTACCAGCCGACGCTTTCGCCCAGCTATTGGGATCCCCAGATTTTCGGCAGGCATCCCACGGAGCGGGGCAAGGACGGAAAGCCGCTTAAACTCCGCATGTGCCAAAGCGCGGATGAAGTCGCGATCAAGGCGTGGATTGCCCTCTCGGCCGTGCCGGCGCATTCGCTGGGGCTCTACGAGGCCGACATGTGGGAGTGGGGCCTCAAGGGCGCGGCGACAAACGGGCGCGAACACACCTACGCCGAGCCGAACGTGGTTGAACGCTACGGCAAGGCCTGGCGCGAGCGCCTCGCGCCGGTGGCAGACCTCTTCCAGGACATGCCGAACGCCAAGGCGCCGATTGCCGTCGTGCTTCTCGAGGAGTGCCTCTACGGCGGCGGTTTCGGCTGGGGACAGTACCATTATCCGAACCAGATAGCCGTCGCTCTGTCCACATTGGGGGTGCCGTACGACGTCGTCTACGGCCGTGAAGTCGAGAGGGGCGGCCTTGTCGGCTACAAGTATGCGATTCTGCCGATGGCGCGGCTTCTTTACGAGGAGCACGTCAAGGCATTGGATGAGGCGGCCGCCTCTGGCGTTAGAATCGTCCTCGACCAGAACGCCTTCCGAGATTTTGCCGGCGGCGATCGACTGAAGGGTTTCGAGTATCCTTGGGCTCCGCGCCTGTTCCCTGAGCTGCACAAAGTTCTGAGGAGCTATTTCGAGCCGAAGGTGCCGTCGTTGAAAGACGGCCTCGTAGCCTGGTCCGAAAGCAACGGCGAGACCAACGGCTTCACATTCGTCAAGACATGCGGACCTGCCCGCTACGTGTCGGTCGTGAACGACCGCCGTTCGGACGACCCCGGCTATCTCGGCCAGTTTGTCACCAACGCCTGGTATCGTCCGATGGGCGCGCCTCAGCGGATCACGACGCATTTCAACCTGCCCAGCGGAGCGGCCGTCTACGAATTCAATGCGGCGCCGGGCCAGGAGCCGGAGGTCAAGGTCGGCCGCGACGGCGCGGCGACGCTAGACTACCCGGCGGCGGACGGCAAGGTGTTTTGCATCTATCCAAGACCGTTGAAGAAGCTGCGCGTCAGCCATGAGGGGGATGCGCTAGAGGTGACGCTCCTCGCCGCAGACGGCAAGCCGGCGCCGGGACGTCAGGTCGTCGAGATTGAGGTGCGTGACTCGTCTGGCGCACTGCACGACGAGACGGGCCGCTACGTGATGGAGAACGGTCGGCTTGTCGTGCCGCTCAGGTTTGCCGACGACGATCCGCCGCGTGGGCTATTCAGCGCCTGGAAGGCCTCGGCCCGCGACTTGACGAGCGGATTCACGGCCGGGTGTTCCATTCGCTGAAAAGCATTTTCGAAAGGAAAACAACAATGAAGAAAAACGCGAGTCAGTATCGCTTAACCCGCCGTTCGTTTCTTGGCTTGACCGGTTCGGCGGGGCTCGTCGGGGTCGCCGGCTACGCGGGCTTTCCCGCGATCGTCTCAGGGCGCAACCTGAATTCCCGCATCTGCCACGCCGCAATCGGCACGGGCAACCAGGCCTGGACAGACCTGCAGGGTTTTGCCGACCACCCCGGCGTCGAGATCACGGCGCTGTGCGATGTGGACGCGACGTATCTCGCCGCGGCTAAAAAGGCGTTCCCGAACGCCCGTACGTACCGCAGCTGGCGCGACCTGCTGGCTGCCGAGGGTGGCCGCATCGATTCGCTGAACGTCTCGGTTCCCGATCACAACCACACGGTCATGGCCGTCGAGGCGATGCGCCAAGGCAAGCATTGCTATCTCGAAAAGCCCCTGTGCAAGACGATTGCCGAGGCGCGGCTCCTGCGCAAGGTCGCGGCCGAGACGGGCGTGCGCACCCAGATGGGCACGCAGTGGCATGCGATGGACGCCGACCGCGAGACCGTCGCCGTCCTCCGGTCCGGCATGTTGGGCCCGCTTGAGCATGCCTATCTCTTCTCGACCCGCGGCGCCATGGCGCGCCGACGCCGCGTGCTGGCGCCGGTCGCCTCGGTTCCGGAGACGCTGGACTGGAAGCTCTGGCTCGGAGATGCCGCATTCCGCCCGTACCGCGCCGGCGCCTACCACCCGAGGATGTGGCGCGTGTGGACGGACTTTGGCTCGGGCTGGATCGGCGACCTTTGCATCCATGTCTTCACGTCGCTTTGGGCCGGCATGGACCTGGGCGAAACGAAGTGCCGCGATGTCGTCGCCGAAGTGCAGCACGACTGCGAGCCCGGCCTTGAAAAGCTGACATGGCCGAACGCATGCCACATCACCTGGCGGTTCGACGGGGCAAAGGTGTCCGGCGGCAGGCCGTTCGTCATCGAGTGGCTGGACGGCATCGACGAGGATGGCTACGCGCTTGCACCCGCCTCGTTCCGTCCTGCGGCCGAGATAGACCGCCTTTGGAAGCTGACGCCGATCGGCAAGCGCCCGTTCGAGGGCAAGGCGCTCAGGTTCGCTGGCGGCTGGTTGCTGCAGCCCCACTCCGACACGCTGCACGCCTACGTCATCCGGCCCGGAGATGTCGTCGAGCAGGCGCCGAAGCTGCCGCCGCGGCCTACGCACTATCATGAGTTTCTCGACAGCATTCGCACGGGCGCCACTTGTTCGACGGATTTTGCCTGGACGACGCATATGATGGAGCTTGTCATTGCAGGCGAGAACGCCGAGCTTGCCCCCAACCGCGTCATTGGCTGGGGACAGGCTGTGTGACGCAGACAGCCCTTGGCACGTCGGGCGGCGGATAAATGCTATAATATGTGCCATGAAACGCCTGTACGACAGCATGTGTCCAGGGCAAATGGCGCGAATCCGCTTGATTGCCCTTGCCTCCGTCCTCGGCGGCGCCTTGCCGACGTTGTCCTCGGCCGCCGAGCTACGGGACGATCTCTGGTTCTTCGCCGACTTCGACCATGTGGCGGAGCTCGCGGGCCATGCCTTCGACGTGCCGCTGCCAAACGCCGCAGACGCCCCGGGCCGGTTCGGAAGGGGCCGGGCGTTCCTCTCGGCGAAGAAGCGCGTCGACAACGACTTCTGGACCATCCGCGACAGCGAGCTGCTGAAGTCGTTCCCGTCGGACCGCGGAAGCTTCGCCTGCTGGTTCCGGTCGCCGGAGTCGTGCATCTCAAACTCGACGCCCGTGTTCTGCCTCGGCGGGTTCTGGCGCTACAACTGGCGCTGGACGGGCGGAGAGTTCCGCACTTCCGAGAAGCGCGGCGGACATGTGAAGGTCGCGGGGTTCCACCGCGCGACCGAGTGGCGTCACTTCGCCGCGACGTGGAACGCCGGGCGCGCCGTGTGCTACCTCGACGGAAAAGTCGCGGGAGAGCTCGCGAACCCCGTGCGTGACGCATTCGACTCGATCTCCAACGCGGTCCTGCGCATTGGGACTGGCGGCGACGGGCTGCCGGCGGCGAATCTCGTGCTGGACGAGATATCCATTTTCCGCCGCGACCTCTCCGCCGAGGAGGTTCGCGGTCTGGCCATGGCTGCGCGCGGCCTGCTCGAAGGGGCGCCGCGCGTTGTCACGGCGCCAATGCTGCTGCCGTTCTTCTGGCGCGACGACCCGTCCGCCGCGCTCCGCACGCGCCTCTACGGGCTTGGCGGCGGCGTATACTCCGTCTCCGGCGAAGTCGGCGGACGTCCCGCGTCGTCCGCGACCGTCGTCGGCCGCGACGGCGAGGCGGATGTCTCCCTGCCGTTTCCGGTGGCGCGCTTCCGCGCCGGGCGCTATCCCTGGCGAATCGAAGTGCGCGGGCCGTCCGGCGCCCTGGTCGCGTCGTCCGCCGGCGAGCTGGAGGTGCGTCCGCGCCTGGGACGCGACAGGTTCCACTTCTTCAACTGGGGAGGCTCCAGGTCGGCCAGCGTCGGCTACCTGCACGAGATCGGCATCACCAAGATTCAGTGCGGCAGCGCCGCCGCGGCGCGCGGCGCGATACGAAATGGCTTTCTCGTCAACCTCCGTCTCGACAACGACAAGTCGGCGGCGGTGAAGGCTTTCGACGCGGCGGCCATAGCGCGAGAGACGCGCGCCCGGATCCGTCCGCTGGCCGGCTGCCATGCGTGGGACTCCACCCTGGTAAACACCGAGATGTACTACGGCAAGCGCTGGCTTGACGTCGGCACGAACTCGCCCGCGTGGATGGCGTTTGCGCGCCGCGAGCTAGGCCACGAGGGCTCCTGGAAGGTGACTTTCACGCCGGACGAGCTGGACTACTCCGCCCTCGGAAGGAAAGGCAAGCCCTACGCGGGCGTAGTCGACGATCCGAACTTCGCATCCATGCTCTGGTTCACCGAGAAGGGGAACCCCCTTTTCATGGTCGGCGGCATCGTGCGCCGCGTCGTGCACGAACTCGACCCCCTCAACACGGTCTGGAGCGAGCCGATCATGGGCGGCGGCGGCTTCGCGCGCTGCTTCGATCGTCTGGCCGACTGGATATACGACTATCCCACGGCAATGTGCCTCTACAACTTCCGCCGGAACGCGGCGGCGGTGCGCCCCTGGTCGAAGCGCTACACGCCTACGCTCGGCATGGGCTATTGGCACTACCGCATACCGCCGGTGGCCGACAAGAAGCGTTCGATCTGCCAGAGCGCGGACGAGCTGATGGTAAAGTCGTGGATGGCCGTCGGGAGCGTCCCGGCGGACGAACTCTCGTTTTTCGCGGCGGACATGTGGGAGCATGGCGTCGTCGAGCCTGACGCGGTCTCGCGCTACGCGGCGTTCATGCGCGACAGGTTCGCGCCGGCGTGCGAGCTGCTGCGCAACATGGAGAACGAGCGGGCGCCCGTGGCCTTCCTGCTGCCGCGCGCGCCCGCGATCGCAGGCGGCTGGCGCTGGGGCCACTACCACTACACGCACCGCTTCGGCGAGCTCCTCGCCGAGGCCCCAGTGCCGTTCGACGTAGTGATGGAGCACGAATTCACGGCGGAGGGCCTTTCGCGCTACGCGTATCTCGTCGCGCCGATGCTCTCGGCGCTGACGCGCGAGCAGTCTGACGCGCTCGAGGCTGCGGCGCGGAAGGGCGCCCGGCTCGTGGGCGACCGCTACTGCCGGTTCTCGCCGCCGGGGAGCATCCGCCTAGACTCCGTCGCATACGACAAGCCCGCCGTGAGCACCAATCTTCTGGATGCGCCTTTCGGCGACTGGTACCGTCCGCTCTGGCCCGCGCTGCGCGCACGCCTCTTCGCGTGCAGCGATGCCGACGGCGACGGCGCGTACACCTTCGTCAAGGAACACCGCGGCGCGAAGTACGTGGTCGTCGTGAACGACACGCGCCGGCGGGGCGGCGCGCCGCAGAACGACCTCTGCCTGGCAGACTGGTACCGTCCGCTCGGCGCGGACCGGAGGATCGAGACGAAGTTCGCCGCCCCCGCCGGCTCCGCGGTCTACGAGTTCGGCGGGGAGGCCGGGCCGATCCGCGAGTGCCGCGTCGGCGGATGCAGCGTTGCGCTGGACTACGGGCCCGGGGAGGGGCGCGTCTTCGCCGTGTATCCGAGGCGGCTGGCGGCGGTCGAGGTCGAGAGGCGCGGCGGCTCTCTCGTCGTGACGGTCCGCGACGCCGCAGGCGCGGTAGCGCCGGGCCGCCAGGTCGTCGAGCTTGAGGTTCGGGACGCCGCAGGCGGGCTCCACGACGAGACGGGCCGGTACGTGGTCGAGGGGAGCCGCGAGATCCCGCTGCGCGTCGCAGACGGCGAGGCGCCTCCATCGTCCGCCGCCCCCTGGCGGGTTTCCGTGCGCGAACTCACGACAGGGCTCGTCGCGTCGGAGGAGCTTCGCTGACGAGGCGGGTGCGGCTCAGGCGGCGTATCCGACGTTGCCGAGATTCACGGCCGCGTCGTGCGCATCGCCGACGGCGACACCCTCACCATCCTCTCGCCCGCCACTGGGAGAACGGGCGTCCCGCCCGTTCACACTGGGACAACGGGCGTCCCGCCCGTTCATACTGGGAGAACGGGCGTCTCGCCCGTTCATACTGGGACAACGGGCGTCTCGCCCGTTCATCTCCATAAACGAAAGGGCGGGCGGTCCGAAGCCCGCCCGCCGCACTGCCCGCCGCACTGCCAACCACCAAAACTACCCGCCACTCACTCGTTAGACACGATGTGGATGGGCATCACGAGCGTCTCGGAGACCTGCGCATAGGGGTCCTCGGCGTCGGGATGGCAGAACTCGACCATCAGCTTCGCGCCCGGGTAGTCGCCGGGGGCTACGGGGTGCTCCGCCTTGCTGTCGAGCTTGATCTCCGCCGCGCCCCTGACGTCGAAGTCCAGGGCGATGGCCTCCGTTTCGGGCTCCAGCTGGATGAACGCCATGTTGACGGCCCAGCAGGGGGCGGTGCCGACGAAGCCCTCGCCGCGCGCCCTCCACGTGTCGCCGTAGGTGAACGTCCCGTCCGTCTCGTCGTCCGCGAGCGACATCACCTTCACCAGTATCCTGCACATCGCGCCGGACGCACGCCGTCTGAGCGCTTCGTCGGCGGGAGTGAGAGCGGAGGTCGCAGCGTGAAAGGCTAAGAGCGCGGCGGAGATCGCCGCGATAATCCGCGCGATGCTCCTGCGCGAGAGCCTATACGCCCCGCGTATCTTCGCCCATCTACACCCCTCCCGCTTCATCCACCGGCCTTTCCACCATCGGCCTCGGCCGGTATCGCCCGAAACGCGTAAACGCCAGTTTTACAACGGTTTCACGGGGCCCGCTGGTTTCACTGCGTTAAATCAATAGAAATAGAAATAAGAAATAGGGAGCGCGCGTGTACGCACGCGCGCGCGGGATATTGGCGTCGAGATTGGCGTTGCCGCCAGATTTATGTCAGAAAGTCGAAGAAATATTCAATGGATGGAAACGCAGAAGCTGAACCATGCACTCGCAAACTTGCATGGTTCCACTCGGCAACTTGCATGGTTGGACTTTTCGAAGTGCATGGTTCCGCTTCCGGCACTGCATGGATGGACTAAAAATGCCACGCCCTATGGGTCAAAATGAGCCGCCTCGCATGTAATCGCGCGACATTCCGGCGAAATGCCAGCTGCCAGGCACACTCTCAATCGGGACGCATGGCCGCACGAACCACCGCCCGACGATGTGGGCATAGCCGTCTGCCGCGCGAGAGCCTGTATGCCCCGCGTATCTTCATCCATCTACACCCCTCCCACTTCATCCACCGGTCCTTCCGCCATCGGCCTCGGTCGTCATCGCCCGAAACGCGCAAACGCCCGTTTTACAACGGTTTCGCGGGGTCTGTCCCCGCCTATTCCATTTCCGGGGAATGCGAGGTCCAGGACCTCGGGCCGAAGTCCGGCGAATCATGCGACTACCCCGACTACGCCATTCCCGTCGCGAAGGCGGTGGCGTCTGGCGCGGCCGACCAGGCGCTTGCGATTCTGCGCACGTTTGTGGCGACTGCGGCCGACGACGACGAGCGCCACGTGCGCCGCCGCTGGAAGCTGGAACGCGCACAGCGCCTCTCCGACTGCTCGGGACTTCGCGGGCGTCGTCCTCGGCAACCGTCTCGCCAGCAAGGAGAATACCATGGGTCCGCGCATGAAGTTGCTTGATCTTATGGCTGAATCGTAATGATGCGGGCGCCTACTTGGCGCAGGGAGTGATGGCTAACATTTATAACGCAGTGTAATTGTTTTCTTTTTGAATTATAGCAGTGCCGAATACGTTTTCCAGATGGATTTGGCTTGAAGGCTGTGATTTTGTGCATAGCATCGGTTTGAAGGCTGCGATTTTGTGCAATTTCATTATTATAAGGCTATTATTTTGTGGTCAGTGGGCTTGCGGATGTAATTCGGATTTGCTATAATTACGCGCAAAGAGGAGAAACTATGTATCTAAAACGCAAGATAGACGATGTTCTTTTGACATGGTATAAAGGAAAGCGTCTGCCTGTCATACTCAAGGGGCCTCGACAGGTTGGAAAGACTGCCTCTGTGCGGCATTTTGTCAACGGGCGATATGAGAGCGTCATAGAAATCAACTTTGTTGAAGCTCCGAAATACAAAAGGATTCTGGACGATGGCTATGGTGCGCAAGACGTGGTGAACGCCATCTCCAGGATAGGCGGAACATTCAAGTTCATCAACGGTAAGACGCTTATATTCTTCGACGAAGTGCAGAAGTTCCCGGACATTATGACAACGCTCAAGTTCTTTGCGCAGGACGGACGGTTTGACGTAATCTGCTCTGGTTCGCTGCTTGGGGTACACTACAGGGAGATAGAATCAAACAGCGTTGGCTACAAGACGGACATCGACATGTCGTCCTTGGACTTTGAGGAGTTTCTGTGGGCAAAGGGCTATTGCGACGACCTTGTGGAAGAGATGCTGGCGGCGATGTGTTCCATGCGGCCGCTGAAGCACGTCACGCATGAAGTGCTGCGAGGTTTGTTCCTTGACTATTGCACATTGGGAGGCATGCCGGATGTAGTGCGCCTCTATGTTGAAAACAATGGTTCTTTCGAGGGCGTATACGAGCGGCAGAGTCAGATAGTCCGAGATTATCGAGGCGACGTGCGCAAATATGCGGAAGGGCTTGACCAGGCGCGGATACTGAACGTGTTCAACCACATTCCGGCGCAGCTGGCAAAGGAAAACCGCAAATTCCAGATTTCGAAAGTCGCGCACGGGGCGCGCTTCCGTGATTACCGCGGCTGCGTGGAATGGCTTGTCGATGCCGGAGTTGTGAATCCGTGCTACTGTCTGCTTCAGCCAGAACTGCCGCTTAAAGGCAACTATGACGAGTCCAAGTACAAGCTGTACATGTGCGACACCGGTCTGCTGGTTTCGATGCTTGATGAAGACGCACAGAGTGATTTGCGCGTGAACCGCAACCTTGGAATATACAAGGGCGCGCTTTATGAAAACATCGTGGCGGAGGCTTTCGCCAAGGCGGGTCTTGGGCTTTACTACTGGCGACGGAGCGATTCGCCGCTTGAGGAGGAGTTCTTTGTCCGTTGCGGCGAAGATCTGGTTCCGGTGGAGGTGAAAGCCGGGAAGGGGCGGTCAAAATCATTGCGCGAGCTAATAGATTCAAATCGGTACGCCGACATACACTGGGGCGTCAAGTTCGCCGATTCAAACATAGGCTTTGAAAGAGATGTCCTGACAATGCCATGGTTTTGTGCGTTTCTGATGCCGCGAATGCTGAAGGCGAAAAGGGCGCGATGAAATTCCGGTGGCAGCGGAAGCCGTTAGGGATGTCGATTGATTGCGGCGGGCGGGGCGGAAGAGGCGGGGATGAAGGGCTGGCGCGGACGTGCGGCGGGGATAGAGCCGCGGATGAGGTCGTAGAGTCCTCCTATGCATATCCAGCAGAATTATGGTATAATGCATAAATCCTACTTGAAGGGAAAGGAACAGACTGCATGATTTCGTTGAGAAAATTCATAGACACATTCAGGGTGTCTCATGTGAGAGTACATGAGCCTCGGAACGTTTTTGTGTTCAGCAATCCTAGTGAGGGGTGCGCTTCGCGTGCTGTCGCTCGCGTGTCAAGCGGCAATGCTAGACTTTCTTTTGGCCGCTACATTACACAGGCGGATATGGATGGCAGGTACGAGCGCATAATGGCGGCAAAGATCTGAGGTCGCATGGATAAAGAGCAGACAGAAGACAAGCGCCGCGAAGTCGTCGCTTCCTTTGCCGAGGCTGAGGATGCATTGAAGTTAGCCGAACGCGTTTCTGGCGATGTGGCGCTTCCAGCCGTTAATCAATTGCGATATGCTCTTTGCCATTTGCTGGAAAATGATTTAGAGGCGGCAATCCGACATTGCGTTCGTGCTAGATATGATGCGTACGAGGCGTCAATTGGTTATTTCCTTGACTACATCGCCACGTTCTTCGAACAGGATTATCCCAAACCTCTTCTTGATCGTTATTTGTCAAAGTGGAAAGAGTATCGGGCAACCTTTATAGATGCTCGGGCTGCATTGTGCGAGATTCGGAAATTGCGTGATGCCGACGCAGATGTGTTCAAGCGTGTGGCAGATGCCGTGGTTCATCTTGCGGAAGTTCGTGATGGAATAGATGCCGCATACATTGAAATTAGAAATGCAGTCCATGAGCAAGCGGAAAAGGATCGCGAGGCACGGCAACAGGAGATGCAAGACCGCGAAGATGCAAAGGCAAGGGAAGACAGACGCCGCTACTCCCTTTCGCTCTGGTGGACGATATGCGGCACCATTCTTGGCGCATTGGGAATATTGGTGGCTTTTCTGAAATGACCGAAGCACTTCGCAGAATTGTGACAAGATCGCGTATGGGTGCATATGCGACGTTCCCACGACGACTAGTGAGAAGTTTTGTGCCTGTCGTGTCATCGGTCTATAACGCTGGAGTGCCGTCTAGACAAGTATGAACAGCAATGGATGAATCTCGGCCGTTTGAGATAGACAGAAGATCAGGCACCAGTCTAACGAGCCAGGTTGCGGATGGTTTGCGCAGTTCCATCGTGACGGGACGCTATCCGGCAGGGTCATGTCTGCCGACGCTCACTAGGCTGTCCGCCGATCTCGGCGTCAGCATGAACACAGTGCGAGCCGCATTTCGACAGCTTTCCGACGAAGGGCTGATCGTGTCACGCACGGGGGTGGGTAGCATTGTGCAGCCGCTTGGTAGGCGAGGACGCAGGGGACATGTATTGCTTGTGTTCCCAGAAAGCAAGAGTTCCTTTTACTTGTCCGTCATGTCGTACCACCTCAGGAACGTGTTGATGAAAGAAGGATTCTTCGTCAACGAGGTCGTAGTCCCGATGGACGCGAACAGAAGACATGTCCTCGACATTCTTGAACTCCAGCTGTCGAAGTCCGTCGATCTTGCAATCCAGATACAGCGGACGCCGGCGATTCGCCGTGTGCTCGTTGATTCTGGTATACCATTCGTAGCATCCGACTTCGACTGCGCCAGCACGATCCTCGCGAGGAACTGCGTCTGCCATATATGCGTACATCTCGACGGCGGTGCGGATGAATTGCTGTGCCACTGCCGGGAGTCAGGCGTGTCTTCAGTGTTCATGGCGTGTGCATGGAGTCAGTGCGATGCTCTTGCTCAACTCTTCAGGGGCGCGGGGGTTTCGGTCGTTGCTCGACAGTTCTGCACGGCGGAGCATTATGGGCAGCAAGAAGCTGTGCAGCGGGCAGGCATGGAGGCGTTGCAGCATATCATTGCCGAGGAGCCGCATCTGCTTTCGGGGTTGCTAATGTTCCCTGATGACGACGTGTTTGCCTCTGGTGCGCTGATGGCGCTCACATACGCCGGGTGGCGCATCCCGGAAGACGTGAAGGTGGTGACGCTCTCGAACAAGGGGTCGGGGCCGGTGTACCCGAAGACGCTTGCCAGACTCGAGGTTGACGTCGAGGCGTTTTCGGACTGCGTGGCGGAAAACGCGCTTGCGTTCCTTAACCGCAAAGATTCGCCTCTGCGCGTTGACCTTGAAACACGATATATAAAGGGTGATAGTTTTCCATAGTTGATATTGACCCTATTTTATAGGGATTTCATAAAAGACAAAATAGACAAATCCCCCTTGGCACGGCTGGGACGAATGTGGTATCATACGTGCATGTTCGGCTCAAGTAAGGATGCGTTTGACATGGTGCGTCAGTCAAGGCGCGGCAGTGTCAACGGAAAATGAAGGAAGTCTGCCATGAAGAATGTTTCAAGATGTCTCGGCGCGGCTATGGTCGCGTGTGCGGTCGTGCTGAATACACACGGCGAAAGCACGGCAGAGGCGATTCCGCCCGTCTCATACGAGGAAATGTCGCCGCGTGACTGCGCCGTTCCGGCGGGCGAGCCGCATGAGTGGGACTGCAGGAACGGCATCCCTTCAATAGACAGGCCGTGGACGCCGTCTGGGGCGTTTCTAATCGAAGCCGAGTTTACGCCCAGAAGTACGAGTATGTATGGCACAAGGACGGTATGGGACAATCTGTCGAGCGCACATACGGGCTTTCGGCTTGCCTTCACGGTGAACAAGGGGAGATGGACACCTCGGTTTTGGGCAGGCTTCTCCAACGTCACGGAGTGTGTCTTGGGGCCGTCTGTGCAGATTGATCCGGGCAAGCCCATGAAGTTCGCACTCTACTTTGGCGCAAATGGGCGCGTGGTGTGGGACTTCGCCGGGGCGCGAAGGGACGCAACCATCGCCGTTGCGGGCTCGATTGCTCCGCAAATGCATTCGAATCCTGTGATTGGTGCCTGTGCGAGCGCGCCGAGCAATCCCTTTGACGGAACGATCGAGCGGGTGTCTATTACCCCATGCAAGGTGGACATGCTGAACTTGTCGCTGGCCGGACGTGCAGTGTTCGTGCGCGGGGAGAAGGATGCCGCCGTGACAGTGCGCATCGCCAACATGTCTTCCTCTGCGTTCGTCGGTGCGCAAGTGACGATTGAGCAGTTCGTGGAGTCCGGTCGAGTGCGAAACGAAACGTCGAAGCTTGGCGACATTGCGCGAGGCGCGTCGGCGGATGTGCGATTTGCCGTTGAAACGCGCGTGAGACCGGGCTGGAACGCCTTGCGCGTCACCGTGGCCAACGGGACGGAGAGCAGGACGCGCGTATTCCGCATTGGCGTTGGTCCGCGCGAAGGTGACCAGATGAAGGCGCTCATGTGGGGCTATGGCACGTCGGAGTCCGTTCTTGCGGACTTTGGCTTCACACACGGGCTTATCTATCTGCCGCCGGGCGATATAGCGGCGGGTGAGCGATACGACAGCGCGGTGATGGCTGGCGTGAGACTGGTCCACGATGTCAAGGTCGTGTATCCAGATGGCGAGCCGAATGAAAAGTACATGCGCAAACGGCGCGACGGGAGCTTCCCGCTGCGCGGCTATGCCAAGAAGGAGATCAAGGCCCCCGAGGTCTCGAATCCCGTGTTCATGGAGACGATGAGGAAGGAAATAGAGAAGGACGTGGAACTCTACGGAGGGCATCCTGGCCTTGTGGGTGCGCTTGCGATTTCGGAGGCACGCGACCTGTCGAGCCCGTCCTTCAACACGGAGCATCTGCGCTACAGGCAGGATACGGGGCGCGAAGTGCCGCCAGAGGTCGAGGGTTATACGCTGGACTCACGCGCCGGACTTGCAATGGCGAAGAAGAGATTCCCCGACGGCATCGTACCCGACGACGACCCCGTGTTGGAGTATTACCGCTGGTTTTGGCGGGGCGGCGACGGATGGCCGGGGTATTCCGGCGGGATAGCAGAGGAATATCACAGGCAGATATCTCGCAAGGACTTCTTCGTGTTCTGGGATCCTGCCGTGAGATGTCCGCCTGGCTGGGGATCCGGCGGGGCAGTGGACATGTTGAACCAGTGGGTGTATGCAGTTCCGGAGCCGATGAACGTGGCCGGGCCCGCCGAGGAGATACTTGCGATGGTTGCCGGGCGGACGGGGCAGATCCCGGCGATCATGACGCAGCTGATCTACTACCGTTCGCAGATGGCGCCGGTCGGCAAAAAAGTGTCGCCGGAGCCCGAATGGGTGCGCCGCCGTCCGGACGCGAAGTTCCCGTCGATTCCGCCGGACGTGCTGCAGGAGGCCACGTGGTCGATGCTGGCGAAGCCCGTCCAGGCGGTAATGTACCATGGTTGGGCGACGATAGACGAGAGCGCAAAGTCCGGGCATGGCTACGCCTGCACAAACCCCGAGACTGCGGTCCGCATCCGGCATCTGCTGCGCAACGTGGTCGCGCCGCTCGGGCCTACGCTCAAGCGGCTTGGCCGCGACGCTCCGCCCGTGGCCGTGCTGGAGAGCTTTACGACATGCGTGTTCGGCGGCCCGGCGTCGTGGGGGTGGAAGGCTCCGTCCATCACGTTCATGCAACGCGCCAGGCTTGATCCCCGCGTGGTGTACGAGGACACGATGCTGCGTGACGGACTTGAAGGAGTCAAGGTCCTTTATGCGCCGCAGTGCGTATTCCTCCCTTCATCGGTTGTCGCGAAGATAAAGGAGTTCCAGAGGAAAGGCGGCGTCCTCGTTGCGGACAAGCGGCTGATGAAGGCGTTGAAGGCGGATGTCGTGGTGCCGGTGGTGAGCTTCGACCGCCCGCCGGCGTCCGACCACGCCGAGGACGTGGACGCGATGGAAGCCGCGCGTGAGGGCGACGCCAAGACGCGTCTCGCCACCATGCGCGCGAAGTCTCGCATGGTGGCGCAGGCGAACGACCTGCGTAAGAAACTGTCCGCCCGCTATGCGCCAGAGGCCGACAGTTCTTCGCCGGAAATAGCGGTGTACTCTCGTCGATGGAAGAACGCTCGCTATGTCGTGGCCGTCAATGACCGCCGCACTTTCGGGGACTACGTGGGGCCGTGGGGGCTGACAATGGAGAAGGGTCTGCCGTTTTCCGGCGACGTCTCGCTTGACGACGCTGACGGCGCCGTAAAGGTGGTGTATGAGCTTTCCCGCGGCGGAGAAACGCGGTTTGAGCGGAGGGGCGGGCGCATTGTCGTCCCCGTGGAATACTCCACGAACGACGGCAGGCTTTTCGCATTCCTTCCCGAGCGCATAGCGTCCGTCAAGGTGGACGCGCCGGACGAGGTGCGCGCCGGCGAAACTGTGCGCGTCACTTTCTCCGTCCTCTCGGCCGCCGGGCGTCCGGTGGATGCGCTGCTGCCAGCCGAGATACGCCTCATCGACGCCGCCGGGCGCGAACTGGACGGCGCTGGATGGGGCTGTCTGCAGGGAGGCGTATGTACCATGGACATCCTGACCAATCTGGATGACGCGGCGGGGGACTACCGCCTTGTGTGCAGAGACCGCGCGTCGGGGCTTTCCACCGAACGCTCTATACGCCGTCGTTGATTGAAAGTTCAAGAAGAAAGAAAGGAAAGGCAATGATGCAGAAAGCTTCACTCCACAAAACCATGACGGGTTTTGACAAGGTCAAGTTGATCAGCGCCGCGACTCTGGTATTTGGATGCGTGGCGACTGGTTTCGCCGACTATGTGACATTGCTGAAAAGCGATGTGGAAGGTGCGGAGGCCCAGGGCGAATCCTCCTACATGAGTTCGTTCCTCTCCAATCCAACGGAAGAAGGCTACGGTTGGTCGGATGGCGGCGACCCGGATCCTAACAAGGACTACCTCGTAAGCGGCAAAGTCCTGCGAACTCCTTGCCGGGCGTCGGACAGCCTAAGCACAATGACCTTTACGTTCCCAGGACGATCATTGCGAGTGACCGGTGGCGGGTCGATAGTCTTTCGTTCAAGCTGGAACAACGCAAACAACTATGCCACGGTCGAAATCGGCGATCTCACCATGTGCAAAGGGAAGCTTGACAATGGCAGTTGGGCGAGGCCGACGCGATGGGGCGGGAAGATCACGATAGACTCGTCGGACTATGCGTACGCGAAAGATTCCGTGTCGTTTGGCATAAACATGTCAACGTGCTACATCCCGGCGAAATTGGTCGCGTCCAGCCATGAAAGTGTGCTGCTTGTCGGTGCGACGGCTACTGCTGCGAGCCGCGGCGTTTATCGGTGGGTGTCGAATTTCGAGAACTACGGCTATCGTTTCGAGGGCGATTGCACGGAGTACTTTGCGACAAACAGCTGCACCTGGGGGCGCAGGCGCGAGTTGCAACATCCGATTTTGCCGGGTCGTTCGATCTCGGCAATGCAGGCGTCATGACGGTGGACGGTGTTTCGTCCGCAACCGTTGGCGGTTCGGTATTTAGCCGTGACGGCACGATTCGCGTGCCGGCCTCCACTTCACTGGATGTGCGAGGGGGAATCGATGCCGCATTCGCCGACTTCGAGTCGCATGTCAGCGGTGGGGTCAACGTATATACCCGCCTTCCGTCAAGCGAGCCGTACGTGAACACGAACTACGTCACCGGCGGTTCGTCGGAGCTAGTGCCGATAAACGCCATTCTGCTCGAAGCGAATGCGGGGCTCTCTACAGCCAAGGCCAATCTCGACGGAACGCTTGTGAAGATTCCTTCCGGCGCGACTTTCACGGTGGGCGACGCCGTGTTCAAGGATGTCATTCTCGACGTTGCGGCGGGCGGCAGGTTAGCGCTGACAAATTCGTTCACGGCGATGACCCCCGTGAAACTGCGGTTGAGCAGCATGGGGCTCAAGACGTCGATTGCGACTCTGCCCGTAGGGAATGGCGAGCTGAAGGCGGAGGATTTTACGTTCGAGAACGCCCCGCAGTTCCGCTACAGAGCCTCGGTGGAGACGGCAGAAGGTATTCAGACATTATGGATAACCGACATCAATCCCGCTGTCAAGAATGAGACGACCGGCTATGTCGTTCAGACGACAAAAGATGGCGACTCGGTAGCGACGTTCACCATAGGTTCATACAATATGGCCGGGAACTGGTCAGAGACGGACCAGGCCCCACATCCCGGCACAAACTACTACACGGCCAAGCTTCTCCGCGACAAGAGCGCTTCGAGCAAGACGTTCGGAGGCAATTCCCTGACGCAGGCCGGTGGCTTCAGGTTGAGCAGAACGACGTTTGAAATCGGCGATTGGAGAGTCCTCTCAAACGGCAAGACCGCAATCGACGCAAGAACCAGACTTACGACGGCGGGCGCAGCGGCAACATTTACATTTGAGGGGATGCTGACGGTGTTCACTACGAAAGGATCACCGTTCACGCTTTGTGGTGGCGTTTCAACACTCAATGGCGATGGCACGGTGAAATCCAGTCAGACGTATGTCATGAACATGAAGATACGAGGCGATCTTGATAGCGCCATCTCCGCAGATGGTGCGACTGCAATAAGTCCGGGTGCCGCTGACGGGCAGGTGGCGTGCGAGTTTCCTGGCGACATGAGCGAATATTACGGGACGCTTTATGTGGGAACGAACGAAACCATCCGTCTTGGAAGCTGGGGTCTGACGAACGGGACGCTTGTTGTCCGCACTGCATTTTCAACTATCACGACGACGGCTGACGCCGGGGCGTTTGTGCCGGTTAAACACTACATTTCGCAGGCCGCATCGTCGATCTCCGTGCCTGCGGGGACGGAGTTTGCAATTACCGACAGCGCCGACATCACGGGGACGTTGACCAAGACGGGTGATGGCCGTCTGACATTTGGTGGAACTGTGGTTGCCAGAGAAGGCGCGACCCTGAATGTCGCTGCCGGTTCGTTTGGAGTGAAGTCGGCAGATGCGGTGAATGGCATCCCGGTCACATTCGGTGAAGGGGCGAGACTTGCCGTGGATGTAGAGGCCGTGGGCGATCTCAAGGAGTTCGGTGCCCGGAATGTGGCAATTGATACGCCGTTCGCCGCTGTTGGCAGTGGTTCAGTCCCGGTTTCGTTTACGGGAACGTTGACTTATGAGGAGGCAACAGTTGCAGTTTGTACGATTTCTTCCGCGGCGACTGCACCGGCATTTGCGTTGCCGTCGAGTTTTTCTGGCCACACGGTGAACTCTGCCGCTTGGCGAGTAAATGCCGATGGTTCCAAGACTTTTGAAGTGCAGTTTGTGAAGTCTGATTTTATTTTGTACTTCAGATAGTTGAATTTCCGTAAGGGTGGCGAAAACATGAGAAGATGCTTTGCGCTTGCAGGATTGGCATGTATGGCGGCATTGTCCGCCGGTGCTGTCGAATGGTCGATGCTTGTAGAGGCGGATGGTGCGACGAACAAGATTACGTCTGCCGACAAACGGTATGCGATAGACGTTTCGATTGTTGAGCGCGATGGCGCCTGGAGCGGTAGTATCGTCAACCGCGAGAAGGGCGCGATCGTGCTCGGTTTCGAGCTGACCGCCGAGCCGCTCGAAGTCGTCGATGGCAAGTCCGCGCTCTACATCCCGCACGTCTACGGGCGGCGCATCCGTAACTGGCCGAAGCACGGTGTCAAGCAGAATGGCGTGGATATGTGGACGGAAACACCGAGGCGGAATGCCCTACTCCACAAAGGAATCTGTACGGCAAAGAAAACGACATGCCGATAGGAAGATTGGCTGTGCGGAGGGCGACCGACGCGCAGAAGCCCAATCCTACAAAGGAATGAGCCAAACGAAAGTGAAGTCTCGTATGTACGCCTCGAAACTCCTAACCGAAAGGTCTCCCGTGGCCAAGCGGGTCATGATAGCGGAAGCCAACACGGACGCGCCGAAGTCGTTTTGCGACGCGCCCGGCGGGACGGGGCATAGTGACATGGCGCGTTCCGAAAGTCCTGCACGGGAACTTGGGAGACCTGCCGCCGCGAAAGCGGGGGCAGGAGTCGGAGGGAATCGTAGTAGCGATGAAGCGGGTAATGACCGCGGAGTGAAGGGTTCCCGCATTGGGAGCGCCTCAAACAGGTCGGCGGGTGCCGATTCGCTTCGGAAGAAGCGCATGGCGCGTTTTCTCAACAGGAAGAGCCAGCGGTACTACCGACTGAAATTCGCCGACACCTACTACGGCGAAATGACGCACTACGGCCTCCACCGCCTCGCGTGGGCGGACGTGAGGAGAATCCGGAATTGACAGGAAAAATCGTATAATATACGCATAACAACCCAAGAAAGGTAAAAATCCATGGCAACAGGAAAAGCACTCAATGGAAAGCCGGATGCGGGAAATCCGCACGTCCGGTTTGATGAGGGGGAAGTCGCATCATGCACCGCAGAAGCTTCGCTTCGGAGGGTACATTGCCGAAGGCAACCCGAAGGGCGCGCAAGCGTGTGCGCGGCAACGCCGAGGCGTGGGTCTCTACTCTACAATAGGGGAAACAAAATCTTGGCCTCGTTGGCAACGGCGGCCGTTGCAGTGTCGGCGACGGGCGCGCTTATGGCGGGAGTACACGCTGCGAACCATGCAATCGCTGATAAGGCGGCGAGCTTGCTTCCTGCGGGGAAGACATTCAAGCTTGTCTGGCACGACGAGTTCGACGGCACTGCGCTTGATGAATCGAAATGGTCGTACCGCACCAACTTCTGGGGGCGGCGCGCGCACTGGTTCGCGGCACCGGAGGACAACGCGATTGAAGTCAAAGACGGGCTTCTCAGAATGAAGCTTGTGAAGAAGTCGGACGGACAGTTCGTCTCGCCGCAGCTCCAGACGGGCGAACTCGTGTGGGATGTTCCGCACGCGGACAATCCCAAGGGGTTCTGGCCGCTTCCAAAGCGCGAGAAGGCGAAGTTCGCGCACCGCTACGGATACTACGAATGCCGCTGTCGCCTGCAGCAGATGCCGGGCTGGTGGTCGGCGTTCTGGATGCAGACGCCCACGCAGGGCTGCTCGCTCGACCCGCGCTATGCTGGAATCGAGCACGATATCATGGAGTCGTTCAAGGTAGGTGAAGTGATCCCGCACCACTTCCATGCAAACGGCTACGGCGCGGATTACCTCGGTTTCTGCGTACCGCGGCGTCCTAAGGGCGTCAAGACGGCCGAATTCAACCGCAACAACTCAGTAAAGCTTGACGAAAAGCAGTTCCACGTGTTCGGCATGCTCTGGGAGCCGGACGGCTATACGTTCTACATCGACGGGAAACAGCATGGACCGAAAGTCGGGCAGGGGGAAGGAGAGGCGGTTTCGCAGGTTGAGGAATTTGTGCTTCTTACGACCGAGGCAAAATGGTATCGCAACAACCGGATGACCGGGAAGGGCGTCCCGGAACTTGACGCGGCAGTTGCGGCGGGCGATGATTTCGTCGTCGACTACGTGCGCGTGTACGACATAGCGGAATGGAAATCGGCGGGGACAGATCCCTCGGAACCCTTGTAAAACAGGCATTTGAGCGCTTTCGGGATTTCGCATGGGGAGTGTTCCCAAACTGTGCGTCACACGACCTTCGTCGTGAGGAACATGTTCGCCACGGCTTGCGCTCTCCCATCTTGCGGCGGAATCGCTTGGTGGATTGTCAGAGAGCGGCGGAGCGGACGCATGGCGTGAGTGAGCAATCCTGACAAGCGCGGCAGTTTGACCCTGCCCGCAACCAATGACCATGTGGGGACAAGTATGTATTGCGTCAAGGGGAACGTCATAGGGTCCGACCCCATTGGTGGTACGCCAAGAAAGCTTGGCAGAACTTATTAGTTGAAAGGAGCTAATCTCATAGATATGTCGTGATATGAGTAGGAGGGCGGGCCGTGCGAAGGTTGACCGACGTGCGGGAGTCTCGTCCGACGAAGCCGTGAGTCCTAACGCAAGTGAATCGGCGGCAAAGTCTCGTTAGGGTACATTTCTGCTGGCCAGCCATCACCAAGGGTGAAGCCCTCGCGAACCGTCCAATCGGCATGG
>JAFRBA010000229.1 GCA_017405115.1 Kiritimatiellia bacterium | reverse complement strand
GAAATCCGGAAAGACCGAGAAAACGGGGCAAAAAGGCTTATCAGCGAATACAAAACCGGCCTTTTGACCCTGGCTCGTCGTTTTTGCAGCGATGTGTCGGACGCCGAGGAGCTGGTAAACCTAAGCGTCGCAGTTGAAAGGCCGCAATCGTGATCGCGGCCTTTGTTTTCAGTGAGATGATGTGTCTGCGGCTTTCACCATACGGGTGAAAAGTGAAGTCGTTCGTGCTATACTTTCAACGACCAAGAAGAAAGGAAGAACGAACGACATGAAGAAGTATATCACAAAACAGGCCGCGTGTGGGCGGACAATCTCGACTCTCGGCGGCGACTACGCCCTGAAGTGGGACGACGAGACGCAGATGAGCGTGAACGCGCACGCCGCGCTGCTGAGCCAGTTCGCGAAGGCCGGCGGCTTCTTCGACCGCCTTGTCGAGACGTGCCCGATGAGGCTGAAGAGCAACAACGCGCCCGACGTGCGGGACCTGGTCGCGACCGTGATGGTGTCGATGATCAACGGGGCGACGCGGTTCAGGCACATCGACCGTCTGCACGGCGACACGGCTACCGCAGGGCTGTTCGGAGTAAAGCGGTTCATGTCGTGCGACTCTGTGAGGCGGGACTTTGCGTCGATTCCTGAAGACAAGGCGCTGCCGTGGGCATGGCGCGAGAACCTGCACCTTCTGCAGGACGTGATCGCGGAGGACTGCGTCCTCGACCTCGATCCGACGGTGAAGCCGCTCTACGGGCACCAGGAGGGGGCTGAGTTCGGGTACAACCCGCAGAAGCCTGGGCGCCCGTCGCACTGCTACCACACGCTGTGCATCGCGAAGCTCAGGCTGACGCTTGCGGTCGTGGTGCACCCGGGGGACGAGACCTCGGGGACGCATTCGCGCTCGATGCTGACGGAGTACCTCGAATTCGTCTCGTCCGTGAAGAAGCCCAGGCTTGTGCGCGGAGACGTGTCGTTCGGGAACGAGTCGGTGATCGGGGACTGCGAAGCGGCGGACGTGCGGTACCTCTTCAAGACGAAGAGGTCGAAGTCCGTGCGCAGGGCGTTCCGGGAGCTGCTTGCCGATCCGGGGGCGTGGCTTGCCTCGTCCGAAGGATGGCAGTGTGCGGAGCGGGAAGTCCGGCTCGATTCATGGGAGAAGGCGCGGAGAATGGTGTTCGCGAGGCGGCCCGCCGAGAAAATGCCGAAGAGGAGGAAGAACCCTCCGCAGAGGAAGTTCACGCAGCTGGAGATCCCCGGCCTCGAACTCGTGGAGGCGCCGGACGAAGACTACGCGGACGGCTACGAGTGGTACGCGCTCGTCACCGACCTCGACATGGACGCTAGGGACGTCCTTCCGCTCTACCGCGAACGCGGCGACTGCGAGAACATCTTCGACGAGATGAAGAACCAGTGGGGATGGAGCGGTTTCACCGCGCATTCGCTGAAACAGACCGCGCTCTTCGCGGGGATGTCCGTGATCGCGGCGAACCTGTGGAACGTGTTCACGCGCCTCGGCGACGACGGCATGCACCACGAGGCCGTCACGTCGCGACCGCTTCTCCAGTCGTGCATAGCGAGGCTGTCGCGCCACGCGCGGCAGGGAATCGTCACCATCTACACCGCCACGAACGAAAAGGCCCGCAGGACATACCGCGCCATCAGCGCGTTCCTCGCCAAGGTCGCATCTGCGTCGCAGTTGAGCCTTGAAGAGCGTCGCCAGCGCATAATCGCCCATGCCTTCCGCGAATACGGCACGATCAGGAGGCTGTTTCCGCCCGACATCGGCGGGCAAATGACCATGCCGCTCGCCTGAACCGGCAATCCAACGGCATCATGGCCATTTCAACCCGCCAACTTTGGCTGACGGGCTAATGCCCCATTGACTTCAACTGCGATTTTTAGGGTAAACCGCACTTTTGCCGAAGTCCTGGCCAACATCGACCGCTACGCCGAGCAGTCGGCCTTCTTCGGCTGGATGTGTCAGATTCTTTCCAATCTTCACGCCAACGACTGCCGGCGCAAGTCCAACGCCAATACAGTCTATCCCGGCGATGTTCCT
>JAFRBA010000228.1 GCA_017405115.1 Kiritimatiellia bacterium | reverse complement strand
GCGGAGAGGCGGTGCCGCACGAGAGCACTTTCGCGGGTCGGACGGGATTTTGACCCCCGTGCGCACGGGCGAGCGCTCTGCGCGAGCGTCAAAATCCTGTCGGGGGCGCCCGCGAAATGAGGTTCGGGCGGCACCGACACGCAGCGCCCTGCGAGAGAATTGTGCATTCACACGGTTTGTGGATGAGCCCGCCCAATGCCGTCGGCGTTGTCGGTACACACAATCAGGGGCAGATTTGCTATAATACAACCCATGAAGACCGTCAAATCGTCATTTCATTTCAAGGGCGGGGTACACCCCGACTACAACAAGGAACTTGCGCGCGGCAAGGCGATAGAGTCGATTCCGCTCCCGGCGGAGCTTGTCGTTTCCATGAGCCAGCACCTGGGCGCGCCTGCGAAGTGCATAGTCAAGGCGGGCGACTTCGTGAGGCGCGGGCAGCTCATCGGCGAGAAGAACGGATTCATCTCCGTCTGCGTGCGCGCCCCGGCGGACGGCAAGGTGAAGGCTGTCGAGAAGCGCCCCGGGCCCGCCGGCGGCAAGGCCGACGCGGTGATATTGGATACAACGGCGAAGCCGGAGATTCCGGGACAAGAGACGAGCGACGAGGGTGACGAGAGCCCCTCGTCTCAAGTCTCGTGTCCCACGTCGCCAATCCTTCCGCCCCTCGACTGGCGCGCCGCGTCGCGCGAAGACCTCTTGAAGCGCGTCGAGGAGGCCGGCATCTGCGGCATGGGCGGCGCGGGGTTCCCGACGTCGGTGAAGCTCAACCCGCCGCCCGGCAAGCGCTGCGAGTACCTGGTCCTCAACGGCGCGGAGTGCGAGCCGTACCTCACGGCTGACTACCGCGTCATGCTCGAGCGCGCCGACCGCATCCGCGTCGGCATCGAGATCATGCGCAAGATCCTCGGCCAGTGCGCGGTGCGCGTGGCCGTCGAGGCCAACAAGCCCGAGGCGATCGACGCGCTTGAGAAGGCGCTGGCGGACATCGAGGGCAACGTAGAGATCGTGGTTCTGCCGGTCCTCTATCCGCAGGGCAGCGAGAAGCACCAGATCTTCGCGACCGTCGGGCGCGTCGTGCCCGAGCCGCCGGCACTGCCGATCGACGTCGGGTGCGTAGTGGAGAACGTGGGCACGGTCGCCGCGATTGCCGACGCGGTGGAGAAGGGCGAGCCGCTCATCTCGCGCGTCACGACCGTTTCGGGCGACGCCGTCGTGGAGCCGAAGAACATCCTCGCGCCCTGCGGCACGAAGTACGCCGACCTGGTGGCGTTCTGCGGCGGAGTGAAGGAGCCGCCGGCGAAGGTGATATCCGGCGGAACGATGATGGGCTTTGCCGTGCCGTCCCTGGAGATAGCGACTACGAAGACGACGTCCGGGCTTCTTCTCCTGTCGCGGAAGCGCGTCTTCCAGTACGGCTCCGGGCCGTGCATCAACTGCGGGCGCTGCCTTAGGGCGTGCCCCATGAACCTCAACCCGGCGGAGATATCCAAGGCGGTGGAGGCGGACGACATACAGTCGGCGGAGAAGGAGTACCACGTGATGGACTGCATCGAGTGCGGCGCGTGCAGCTTCGGCTGCCCGGAATACCGCACCATCACGCAGATGTGCCGCCGCGCCAAGAACTCCATCCGCGCGCGCATCGCCGCCGAAAAGGCCAAGGCCGCGGCTGCGGCGGGAAAAGGGAAATGAGATAAATGCCAACTGCATTAAATAAAGACGGGTATAACTTCTACTTCTACTCTAACGAACACGAGCCGATGCATGTTCATGTGAGGTCTGGTTCGGGCAAGGCGAAGTTTGATGTTGCTGAGGGCGTGCAGTTGCTGGAGTCTAAAGGCATGAAGGTGCAGGAACTGCGCAAGGCGCAGGACATAGCAGAAGAGAATGTAGAAACGATAAGGAGTAAATGGCATGAATACTTCGATTAACGTTGCTCCAGATGTTTCGTTTGCTGATTCGCGTTTCTACGTTAGATTGCCAAACAACGTGTCGCTTTCTTTTCCGATTTCGGGAAATTGGCGGCTTGAGCAGGCTTCACGCGATCAACTGCTTCACATAGAGGTCGACGAGGACGGCATCCATTGGCCAGACATAGACGAAGATCTGTCATTTGCAGGTCTGCTTCGCGGTGACTGGGGGCAGCATGTCAAGAAGAAACCAACCATGGCAAGAGGATTTAACGAGGACCAAAAATGAAACCTAAAGAGACAACTGAGCACTACATCCTGAGCTCTTCGCCGCACACGCATGCGAATTCGAGCGTGCGGCGTATCATGCTCGACGTCATAATCGCGCTCTTGCCGACGACCGCGGCGGGCATCTGGTTCTTCGGCATGCCGGCGCTGTGGACGGTCGCGACGTGCGTGGCGGCATGCATTGTGACGGAGTCGCTATGCCGCATCGCGATGAAGCGCGACAACACGATAGGCGACCTCTCCGCCGTGGTGACGGGCCTGCTGCTCGCGCTGAACCTGCCCGCGGGCCTTCCCCTCTGGATGGCTGTCGTCGGCTCGGTGTTCGCGATTGGCGTCGCGAAGCAGGTCTTCGGCGGCCTCGGCATGAACCCGTTCAACCCGGCGCTCGCCGCTCGCGCGTTCATGCTCATCTCGTTCACCGGCCCCATGACGACCTGGCTCAAGCCGTACTGGTGGCGCACCCCCGACGCCGTGACGACGGCGACTCCGCTCGCGACGATGAAGACGTGGTTCGTCGCGGATGCGATGACGTCCGCCTCGCCACACGGCCTCTGCGACAAGGCCGCAACGGGCATTCCCTGCCTCTGGGACATGCTCCTGGGCAACATGCCGGGCTGCATCGGCGAGGTCTCGGCCATCGCGATTGCCATTGGCGCCGTCTATCTCCTCCTCAGGAAGGTCATCACCTGGCACATACCGGTCGCGTTCATCGCGACGGTCTTCGTCTACTCGCTGATTGCCGGCGGCGCGCCGGCCATGGCCCAGGTCCTCACTGGCGGCGTGATGCTTGGCGCGTGCTTCATGGCGACGGACTACGTGACGTCGCCCACTACCGGCAAGGGCAAGCTCGTGTTTGGCGTCGGCTGCGGGCTCGTGTGCATGCTGATCCGCCAGTTTGGCGGCTATCCGGAGGGATGCAGCTTCGCCATCCTGATCATGAACTCGGTGTGTCCGCTGATCAACCGCTGGACGCAGCCGAAGCCCTTTGGGAGTGTAAAGTGTAAAGTGTAAAGTGTAAAGTGTAAAGTGGAAAGTGGAAAGTGAAGTGGAGAATCAGATGAAGAAGATACTTTCGCTAGTTGTCAGCCTCACCGCGATCAGCGGCATCTGCGCCGCGGTTCTCGCGTACGTCAACGAGATAACGAAGGACCCAATCGCCGAGATGAAGGTGAAGAAGGAGCAGGGCGCCGTGAAGGCGGTGCTCCCGAATGGTGCCGTCAATGTGGAGGAGAAGGGCGGGTTCTACGTCGGGACGGATGCGGCTGGCAAGGTGGTGGGCTATGCCGCGAAGGGCATGGACGCCGGCGGCTACGGCGGCGACATCGTGCTGATGGTGGGCTTCAGGGCGGACAAGAAGACGGTCGAGTGCTACAAGACGCTCGCCGCCGCCGAGACGCCCGGCCTTGGCATGAACCTCAACACGCCCGAGTTCTCGTCCCAGTTCGGCGGCAAGGACGGCTCCTCGCTTTCTGTGAAGAAGGACGGCGGCGAGATCGAGGCCATCACCGCCGCGACGATAACGTCGCGTGCGGTGTGCAGGGCGATAGCCGACGCGCAGAAGAAGCTTAAGTGAAGTGCGTCGCTTCGGCAGGCTGCTGTAGGGAGCGACATGGCCAAGGGCAGGCTGGCTGTTAACGTCGAATATGCTGCGCTCCGGACGGTGTGCGCGCTAGTGAACATGGTGCCGTACTCCGCAGCGATGGCGGGGGCGCGCCTTCTCGGGACGCTGGCAGTCCGCGTGTTCAGGTTCAAGCGCCGCAGGACGCTTGAGAGGATCATGTCCGTATTCCCGGAGAAAAGCCGCCGCGAGGCCGTCTCAATAGCGGTGCAGTCGCTTCAGAACGTTCTCATGACTGCGGTGGAGATGATGCGCGCGCCGTCGCTGGACAGAGCCTGGATGGACAGGCACGTCCGTGACGGGCTGAAATACAAGGACAGGCTCCAAGCATACGTGGACGAGGGGCGCGGGGTGGTGATCATGGTGCCGCACTGCGGGAACTGGTACATGGCTGCGTGGTCGATGGCGAAGTACGGCCTTCCTCTCTTCGCGATCGCGGCGCGGCAGCGCAACCCGAAGCTCAATGCCTGGATGGCGCGCCATTACGGCGACATCGAGGTGCTCGACCGCGACGACCGCGGCACTCTCGCGCAGATACGGGAGAAGCTGGCGGCCGGGCGGGCGTTCGCCATCCTGCCCGACCTGCGCGTGCGCAAGCCCGACGTAAGCGCGCCTTTCTTCGGCGGCACGGCCAACGTGTCGCACGCCGGCGCGATGTTCGCCGTGCACTGCGGGTGCCCCATCGTCGTCGCGATGATGCGCCGCGAGGGCGGACAGCATGTCTTCGAGCACCTTGACACGCTGCGCCCCGACCCCGCCGCGCCAGACCGGCGGGCAGAGGCAGAGCGCCTTACGCGTCGGCCCCTAGAGAGTCTCGACGCCGGCATTCGCCGCCACCCCGGCGAGTGGTACTGGTACAACAAGCGCTGGATACTGGAGCCGCCCGAGCCGTTGGGGTAGTCCGTTTTTGGTATAATATACCGCACCTAGCAACGATATCGGAGTCATGTTATGCATCTAGCCGCAGTCATTGCCGCGCTGGCGCTTGTCCCGCAGCCCGCAGAAGTCGCCGAAACGGGCGGCACGTGTCCGTCCAACGCGTCGGTCGCCGTGTCACGCGACGCGCGTCTCCCCTCGGAGGGGTACCGGCTCGTCGTGCGGGGCGACTCAGTGTCGATCGCGGCGGCGGACGACGCGGGCGAGTTCTACGCGCGCGAGACGATGCGGCAGCTGCGCGACGAGAAGGGGGCGATGCCATGCTGCGAAATCGTCGACTCGCCGCGGTACTCCTGGCGGGGCCTGATGCTGGACGACGCCCGCCACTTCTTCGGCAAGACGGTCGTAAAGAGATGCCTTGACCTGATGGCGCGGCACAAGATGAACGTCTTCCACTGGCACCTTGTCGACGACCAGGGCTGGCGGCTAGAGCTCAAGCGCCACCCGGAGCTCGTGGAATGGGGCGCGAAACGTCCGAAGTCCGTGCTGTACGGCACGAAGCCGAGCTGGCCCGGCGGGAAGCTCAAATTCGAGCTTGACGGCCGGCAGTACGGGCCGTTCTTCTACACGCAGGAAGACGTGCGCGAGATACTGGCCTATGCGAAGGATCGCCACATCAGGGTAGTGCCCGAGATCGAGATGCCGGGACACGTGCGAGCCCTCCTGGCGGCCCATCCGGAGCTCTCCTGCGTCGGTCCGTCGCTGCCGCGCGTTCCGCGGGTCTACTGGTCGATAGAGGACGACGTCCTCTGCGCAGGAAACGAGGACGGCGCACTCCTCATGGAGGACATCCTCGACGAGGTCTGCGAACTCTTCCCCGACTCCAAGGTGATCCACATCGGCGGCGACGAGTGTCCGAAGAAGCGCTGGGAGGCCTGCGCGAAGTGCCAGGCGAAGATGCGGGCGATGGGAATTAAGGACGAGCGCGGGCTGCAGGCCATGCTGACGGCAAGGATCGTCCGCTTCCTGGACGCCAGGGGGCGCAGGGCGATCGGCTGGGACGAGATACTCCTCGGCGACGTTCCGAAGAGCGCCATCGGCATGAGCTGGCGCACGGCGCGCCACGGCCGCGAAGTCATGAGCGCGTCCGAGGCGGCCAGGCGCGGGCATGACGTGGTCTGCACGCCGAACACCTTCTGCTACCTGGACTATGCGCAGGGAATCGACGGCGACCCGTTCACCTACATAGGCGGCTGCCTGCCCCTGAAGCGCTGCTACTGGTTCGATCCGTCGGTCGGCGTCGCCGAGGAGGACAGGAAGCACATCCTCGGAGGCCAGGCGAACTGCTGGAGCGAATACACCACGACGCGCTTCGACCTCGACTGGAAGACGTGGCCGCGCGCCTGCGCGATCGCCGAGGCGCTCTGGACCGGTCCGGAGAGACGCGACTGGCGCGATTTCGCCGAAAGGCTCGCCGTTCATCGGCGCCGCCTTGTGGCCGGCGGCGTGAACGCCGCGCCGTTCGAAGCGGAGGAGGTCCCCGAGCCCGAGGACGTTCCGGAGCTGCTGACGACGTTCGGCGGCGCGCCGGTCCGCGACGTCGCCGCCTGGGAGGGCGTGCGTCGTCCCGAGCTCTTGGCCAGGTTCCTCGAGCGGATGTACGGCGTGAGGCCGGCCGCCGCCGAGAAGCCGGACGTTTCTTTCTCCGACGACGAGCCTGCCGTGGAGATGATGGGCGGAACGGCGGTGAGGCGACGAGTGCGCATCTCGTACCGCGGGCCGTACGGCACCAATTCGTTCGTCGCCACCGCGTTCATCCCGAAGTCGGCGCGGCCCGTTCCGGCGTTCGTGCTCATCTGCAACAGAAGCCCCGAGAAGAACCTTGATCCCACGCGCGCCGTGAAGAGCGGGTTCTGGCCCGCCGAGGAGATCGTCGGGCGAGGCTATGCGGCCATCGCGTTCTTCAACGGCGACGTCGCGCCCGAGACGTACAACCCGGCGACGGCGTTCCTTGGAGGTGTCTTCCCGTGCTACGAGCGGCCGGCGGATCGCACTGACCGGAGCTGGGGCACGCTTTCGGCATGGGCATGGGGCGCGAGCCGCGTGATGGACTGGATAGAGACCGAGCCGAGCCTGGACGCCGCGCATGTCGGCGTCGTCGGCCACAGCCGAGGCGGCAAGACTTCGCTTCTCGCGGGCGCGACCGACGAGCGCTTCGCGATGACGTGCGTCAACTGCTCGGGATGCGGCGGCGCAAAGCTAGCCCACGTAGACCTTCCGACAAGCGAGTACTACGCCATATTCCTCAACTCGCGCGTTACGTACTGGTTCTGCGGGGCGTTCCAGCGCTACTGCATGAACCACGACCGGCGCATAGAGCAGATAGACGCCTGGCGTGGCTCGTGGTCGCTGGTCGCCGAGCCCATGGACTTCGACCAGCACGAGCTCGCGGCGCTTGTCGCGCCCCGCCTGCTTGCCGTGGCGTCCGCTTCCGGCGACCCCGGCGCGGGGCCGGTAGGCGAGTTCCACACCGTGCGCCTCGCCTCGCCGGCGTGGGAGCTGTATGGACGGCGCGGGATCGCCGACGCGGAGTTTCCCCCGACGGGGGCGCCGATCTGCGGGGCGGACGTGAGCTATCATTTGCGTGACGGAAAGCACGACCTTACCCCCTACGACTGGGGCGTGTACATGGACTTCGCCGACGCACACGGATGGCGCGGAGAGTAGTGTGGCGGCGACGGACGAGAAGTGGCGCATAGTGCGCGAGACCTTGGGCGAGGGACGGCTCTCCGTCGTGATGCCGCTCTATCACCTCGCCGCTAAGGCCGAGCCAAACCTGCGGCAGGTCGCCGACCTCTTTGAGCGACACTGCGTTAGAGCAGAGCTGGTGCCCGTGGACGACGGAAGTGACGACGGAACGGACCTGATTCTCGCCCGTTTCGTGGAGGCCACTCCTCCCGAGTGGGCGTCCGCCTACAAGCATGTCGTGATAAGGCCCGTCATTTGCCGCCGCAACGGCGGGAAGGGCGCCGCGCTCCGGGCGGGCTTCGACGCCTCCAAGGGCGAATACGTGATGCTGCTGGACGGCGACCTGGACATAAACCCGCGCCAGACGCCGGCATTCTTCAACGCGCTCGTCTCGAATGGCGCCGACATAGTCGTGGGTTCGAAGCGCCATCCCCGTTCCGTGGTGCAGTACCCCTGGCACAGGCGGCTGGTGAGCTTCTGCTATTTCTCGTTCGTGAGGCTGTTCGTGGGGCTTCCGATAACCGACACGCAGACTGGAATGAAACTCTTCCGGCGCGAGGTGCTCGGGGATGCGCTCGACCGAATGCTCGTGAAGACATACGCATTCGACCTCGAACTCCTGGCAATCGCGGCAAGCCGCGGCGCGAAGATCGCCGAGGCCCCGGTGGTCATCCGGTTCGGGCAGAAGTTCGGGGCCCTCAAGCCGCAAACCGTCCACAGGATGGCGATTGACACGCTTGCGGTGTTCTACCGGCTCCGGCTGCTCCGCTACTATGCGCGCTGCCTCGTCCCTCGCCGGCTCGACCGCGATCCGTTCGTGACGGTCGTGATCGCCTGCCCGGGGCGTAGCTGGATGCTGGACGAATGCCTGCGGGCAATGGGGGACCAGACATATGGGGCCTGGGAGGCGATAGTCCTACCCGACGACCCTGTCGCGGCCGATGCCGCCTGGGACGGGCGGGTCAGGGTGCTGGCGACTGGAAAGGTGCGTCCCGCCGAGAAGCGCAACATCGGGATCCGCGAGGCCAAGGGCGAGATAGTGGCCTTTATAGACGACGACGCCTACCCCGACGCGCACTGGCTGGAGTATGCCGTGAAGTACTTCGGCGACCAAGACATCGGGGCTGTCGGAGGGCCGGGCGTCACGCCGCCAGGAGACGGTTACATGGCGCGTCTCGGCGGGCGTGTGTACGACAACTTCCTCGTCTCCGGCAACTACCGCTACCGCTACCGCGCAGGCGGCGTCAGGCGCGACGTCGACGACTATCCGAGCTGCAACCTGTTCGCGAGAACAGACCTCCTTCGCCAGATCGGCGGCTACCGGACCGACTTTTGGCCGGGCGAGGACACGCTTCTGTGCAAGGACATAGTCGACAGCGGCCACCGCATAGTCTACGACCCGTGGATCGTGGTGCACCACCACCGCAGAGCCCTCTTCGCGCCGCACCTTCGCCAGCTAGGGCGCTATGCGTTCCACCGCGGCTACTTCGTGCGCCGATTTCCGTCCAACTCGGCGCACCTCTCGTATTTCGTGCCGTCGCTGTTCGTGCTGTATCTAGTCGCCGCCGCAGTCCTCGCTGCGGTTCCCGAGCCCGACTGCATGCCGGTCTGGCTCTTCTGCGCGTGGCACGGCTTTATCGCCGTCCCGTCGCTGGCGTATTTCTCGCTCGTCCTGCTTACGACGTTTGCCGTAAACCCGGTTACATGGCTTCTGACGGCGCTGGGCGTCTTCGCGACGCACGTGACTTACGGCGTAAGGTTCCTCCACGGGCTTTGCGCGCGCCGCGCGCCCTGCGAGTACATTGGCGTCGACCACCCCGGGGCGGATGGTCAGCCCTGAAGGCCGACGGCGGCCCACTTGGCGTCGAGGCGCTTCGGGCTGACAGGCTGCGGCGTGCGGAGCTCCTGCGCGAACAGCGAGACGCGATACTCTTCGATCATCCACCGAAACTCGTCTAGCGCCGCGTGGTCGCACTGATCCCGCTTCGAAAGCGCCGCGCGGTAGCTCTCCCAGTATGGCGAAAGCTTCGCCTCCTTCGCCATGTCAGCCGCCGGGTTCAGACGTGCACGCTCGAGGCGGATCGCCGCGCCGCGCAGGTAGCGCCTGTAGTGGCGCATCGCCGCGAGTGGCACGGCGCGCGGGAATCCGCGGTACAGGAGCCAGGCAAGCTGCGTCGAGACGGAGTCAGCGGTCGCTTCCGGAATCCGTCCGTCCTCCATCTGCCGCGAAATACGCATTGCTTCCGCGGCGGAATCGACGAGCACCGCCGTGATCTCCGCCTGCGCCTTCAAGAGCGGCGCCCGGCCCTCGCGCAGGCGGCTCTCGAACTCCTCTGCGGTGCGCACGGGCGGACGCCCCAGCACCATAGTCTCGCGGACCGCCCCGTGGAGCACGTCGCCGGCGACGGCTTCGTCCGCGTAGTCCATCTCCTTCAGGTAGAGCGCGGCGTCGAGCGGAATGCGGCTGCGGCGGAACGGCACCGACGCCGCCTTGCGGAGCGCCAGCAGGAACAGCCTCGTCACGCCGGCGGCGTGGACTTCCGCAGAGATGGCGGGGTCTGCGTAGAGCTTGAGGGTGACGCCGTCGCCTTCGTCGTGCAGGGCTGGATGGAAGGTGGTCTCCCAGCTCGAGTTGCGGTCCGTCTGCGACTCGGGGATCGTGCCGAACTCCCAGGTGCGGCAGACGGCGGACTGCCTCGGCGCGGCGGACGCTCCGCCGCGTGGCGCTCCTACGGCGCGCAGCACTTCGTCAAGGTCGCGGGACAGTGCGACGGTGCGCCCGGTCGTGTCGTCGCGCACGCGGAACCGCATCTTCAGGTGAGGGGGTAGCTTGGACCAGTCCCATGCCCCGTTCGGAATCCTGACGCCCCAGCGCCTGCAGGCGGCCTCTCGCACGGCGTCTTCGAGGGGCTGCGCCCCTGGCTTCAGCAGTGAGAGCAGGATCGCCGTGGAGTCCGATATCGGGGCAAGGGTCCGTCGGAGCGCCGATGGAAGCGTGTTCAGCATCCACGAGATCTTCTCAGGCAGCATTCCCGGCACCAGCCAGTCGCTGCGCCAGAGCCGCAGCACGGAGACGTCGGACCGGCGGATCGAGCAGGTGACCCCGTCGTTCTCGGGGTCATCGGGAGAATGCCGGTAGGAAAGCGACAGCTTGGCGCCTGCGATGCGCAGCGAGTCGGGGAAGTCCCGGTCCGAGGCGGACTCGTCCGGCCACCAGTCGGTCTGCTTCAGCACGAACGGCTCGGTCTCGGCGGCTGGCGCCGCGCGCAGCCATTTGCGCAGCGCGTTGGCCGAGCATATGCCCTGCGGAATCACCTTGTCGA
Organism: Kiritimatiellia bacterium; assembly: GCA_017405115.1. Next base: position 58,518 of record JAFRBA010000228.1, on the reverse strand, counting down.
AGTGCGCGAAGATGCCGTCTGCGTCCAGCGTGTCCGGACGGCGGGAGCGCTCGGCCCGGCGCCTTAGCGCGTCGAGCAGGCGGTTGTTGCCGCGCACTTGCGGCGGAGGGTTCGGGAACTCGCCGTCGATCAGCCCGCGGCGGATGAACACGGCGCGCGAGACGGCGGGGTCTATGCGGCTGTAGTCGCAGCGCCTGCCCTGCACGATGACCAGCCCGTAGAGCGTCACCTGCTCGGTCGCGCGGACGAATCCCGTTTGCGCGTCCCACTCCGGCGAATGGTAGCTGTGTCTGCACATGGGCCCCGCGACGGGCTCGAGCCAGCGCACGTCGATGACCGCGGCATTGCGCGCGAACATGCGCGAAGTGTCCACCAGCTCGCCCGCCATGATCCAGTCCGGAGCCTGGCGCTTCGCGGCGGGGGCCTGTCGCCCGGCGGGCGGCGGCTTGTCCTTCGCGCGCTTCCGGGCGAGGGCGGAGGACGGGTGGATGGCGAATCTTAGGCCGTGGGCGCCGCGGTAGTTGCGCTCATCCTCGTCGTATCTGCCGATGCGGCCCAGAAGGCCGGAAAGAAGCGAACGGTGTATCATGTCCGGTCCGCCGTTGTCGCTGGCGGCGTCGAGGCCGATGCGCTTCGAGAGCGTCTCCAGCTGGTGGACGAGGTCGCGCCATTCGCGCATCTTCGGATAAGAGAGGTAGGAGGCCTTGCAGAGCTTGCGCGACTTCGACTGCGAAAGGTCCTTCGTCTCGTCGTTCCACCATTGCCAGAGCTTGAGCGTCCCGAGGAAGTCGGAGCCGGCGACACGGAACCTCGCGTGCGACTGCTCGGCCTTCTCCCGCTCGTCCATTGGCCGTCGGCGCGGGTCGTCGCATGCCATCGCCGCCACGATGGGGAGGACGGACGGCAGGACGGCGTTCTGCGACGCGGCGAGCAGCATCCTGGCCAGGCGCGGCTCGACTGGTATCCTCGCGAGCCGGCGACCGACGTCGGTGAGGACCACTTCCCTGGCGTCCGGCCCGACGCCAGCACGGCCGATGGCGCCGAGCTCCAGCAGCTCGCGCAGGCCCTCGCGCACCATGGCGGGCTTCGGCGGGTCGATGAACGGGAACTTGTCGATGTCGCCGAGTCGGAGGTCGAGCAGGGCGAGTATCACGCCCGCGAGGGAGGACCGCAGCACTTCCGGAGGCGTGTAGGCGTCGCGGGAGGCGAAGTCCTCCTCGGAGTAGAGCCGTAGGCAGACGCCGGGCCCGACTCGTCCGCAGCGCCCCGCGCGCTGGCGCGCAGACGCCTGGGAGACGGGCTCCACCTGGAGCCTCTGCACCTGTGTGCGGTGCACGTAGCGCGATATGCGCGCGAGGCCGGAGTCGACGACCGCCCGTATTCCCGGGATGGTGACGGATGTCTCGGCGATGTTTGTGGCGAGTATGATGCGGCGGCGCGGGGACGGGAGGACGGCGCGGCGCTGCTCGGAGGCCGGCAGCGAGGCTAGAAGGGGGATGACGTCGTCGTCTGCGCGCACGTCGGCGAGGAGGTCGGCGGTCTCGCGAATGTCTCGTTCGCCCGGGAGGAAGACGAGTATGTCGCCGTCAGGAGGGAGCTCCGCGACGGCGGCGGCGACGTCGCGCGGAAGGTCGCGGTCCTCGTCCTCGGGCGGCGGGCGGTACTTGATCTCTATCGGGAAGAGACGTCCCGGCACCGATATGACCGGGGCGTTGCCGAAGAAGGCGGAGAAGCGTGCGGCGTCGAGGGTTGCGGACGAGACGACGACCTTGAGGTCGCGGCGCTTTTCGAGGATGCGCTTCAGGATGCCGAGCAGGAAGTCGACGTTGAGAGTCCGCTCGTGCGCCTCGTCGATTATTATGGTGTCGTATGCGCGGAGCAGGGCGTCGAAGCGGGTCTCGGCGAGGAGGACGCCGTCTGTCATGAACTCGATGCGAGTCTCGGACGAAATGCGCCGCGCGAAGCGGTGCCGGAAGCCGACCAGCCCGCCGACCTCCGCCTTGAGCTCTTCCGCTACGCGCTCTGCGACGGTCACTGCCGCGAGGCGGCGAGGCTGCGTGCAGACGATGCGCCGCCCGTGCGCGGCGCGGCCCAGCTCGAGCGCCATTTTCGGCAGCTGGGTCGTCTTGCCGGAGCCGGTGTCGCCGCAGACGATGACCACGGGGCTTGCCTTCATGGCGGACAGTATCTCCGCCCTGTGCTCGCACACAGGCAGTTCTGGCGGATAGTTGAGGTCCTTCGTCTCCATGCGTGGGAATTATACCAAAAAGACGCATCCAGTCGGACGCCAGGTCGTGCGCGGCGCTGCCCGCAAGGTGGAGGCGTCATCCGGCGCGGGCTTTTGAAGGTGGGCGGCCGTAGGCCTCGCGGAAGGCGTTGCTGAAATGTTGCGCGTTTGAAAAGCCGCATTCCGCCGCGATGTCGCCTAGCGGCCTGTCCGTCTCCTTGACCTGCTGGTATGCGCGGACCAGGCGAAGCTGCCTGAGGTAGTGGGATATCGTGTGCCCCACATGGGTGGAGAAATGGCGCTCGAGCCAGCGACGGTTGACTCCGAGCGCGGCGGCGGCCTCCTGGACTCCTGTGTGCGAGGACAGGCGGCTGCTGAAGAATGCGATCACGCGCTGCGCGAACGGGTCGTCGCAGTAGACTCCGCATGTCGACGCCCGCTCTTCGATCTGACGGGGAAGGATCATGACTGTGCGGCTCCCGATCCGACGTCCGCCCATTATCCTGTCGAGCAGGGCCGCGCCTTCGTATCCGATGCGCGTGCGGTCGTGGCATATGGACGAGATCGGCACGATTTCGTTCTTGCAGACGAGAGGGTCGTTGTCCACGCCCAGGATCGCGACGTCTTCTGGGATGCGCAGGCCGGATTCCAGCGCGGCGGTCTCGACTTTAGAGGCGTCGTAGTCGCAGTATGCGAAGACGGCGAGGGGCTTCGGCAGCTTCGTCAGCTTCTCGCCGATGTACGAGCAGAGAGCCGCCCAGTCGTCCGCCGGAACGTTCCGCTTGTCGAGCTTTGGCACGATGGTCGATATCTTGTTGCCGGTCTTCGCTTTCCACCGGCTGGCGAATCCGTGGAGCCGTAGCTTCTGCAGGCGGTGGAACTGCGTCGAGAAGTACGCGGCCCGCGTGAGGCCTTTCTTGAGGAAGAAGTCCGCCGCCATCCGCCCCATCCCTACGTTGTCCCCCGTTACGCAGGGAAACGGGATGTCCGGGCGAAAGCCGCTCAGGTTCACCACGGGCACGTCGACATGCGTCACGTAGTCGATGATGTCCTTCCGCGTATTGAAATAGGTGATGACTCCGTCGCCTCGCCACCCGTCGGGCAGCGTGCATCCGTCGTTCACGGTGACGATCCACTTGTGTTCGGCGGCGTATCGCCCGAGTCCCTCCCGCAGGGGGTGGTCGTACCACTCCATCAGGATCAGCACCTTTTTTCTCGAATTCCTGCCCATGTCGCAATTATACAAAATAATGCGCATCTTTGCAATTGTCATGGCGCGAGGGAAATGGTAGAATGCTCGCGGAATGTGAAACAGGGGTGGCTGATATGCTGTCAGGCAGAAGGGATTTCATAAAAGGCGGAGCGTTTGCGGCCGCAGCGGTCGCGGCATGCGGATGTGCTTCGTCCGTGGGCGGCGGACGCTCCGCAGACGGCGCGCCGATGCGCGGCTTCAGGTGCGCTCCGATGGACAAGGTGCGCGTCGGGGTGGTGGGCGTAGGCTCTCGCGGCGGCGCGGCGGCGAAACGTCTTGCCGGCATTGCGGGAGTCGAGGTCGTGGCCGTCTGCGACATTCGTCCGGAGTTTGCGGAGAAGGCCGCTGCGGAGGTTGCGGACGTTTCCGGCACGAGGCCGCTCGTGTTCAAGGGCGGTCCCGAGGAGTTCAAGCGCCTCTGCGGGCTCGACGTCGTCGACGTCGTCTACGTGTGCACGTCGTGGGATGCGCACGCGAGGGTGGGCCTGTATGCCATGGACTGCGGCAAGCACGCCATGATCGAGGTGCCGAGCGCAATGACGGTGGACGAGTGCTGGGCGCTGGTGGAGAAGAGCGAGGCCACCAGGCGGCACTGCATGCAGCTCGAAAACTGCTGCTACGGCGAAAATGAGCTGTTGGCCCTCAACCTCTGCCGGCTTGGGCTGCTTGGCGACATTCTGCACGGCGAAGGCGGCTACATACACGATCGACGCTGGTCGATTTTCCGCGGGCGGGCGTACAACATGTGGCGGACGCATTGGAACATCGAACACGCCGGCAACCAGTATCCCACGCACGGACTTGGGCCGATAGCACTCGACATGGGCATCAACCGGGGAGACAGATTCGACTACCTCGTGTCCGTGGACGGGGTGCAGAAGTCGTACGAGTCGTACGCGGCGGCCACGCTTCCGCCTGGGCATCCCGGCCGTGCGCAGCGTTTCGCGATGGCCGACATGAACGTCACGACGATCCGCACGGCGCTCGGCCGCACGATTATGCTGCAGCACGACGTGTCGAGCGCCCGCCCGTATTCCCGGCTGAATCTGATATCAGGCACGAAAGGGGTGCTCAGGAGCTATCCGAGGCTTGAAGTGTTCATCGAGGCCGCGGACAAGTGGCCTATGACCGCCCCGGAGGGACACCACGAGTTCAACGAGTCGGAGACGGAACGCATCCGCAGGGAATATATGCATCCGCTCTTCAAGTCCGCCGGCGAGATCGCCGTGAAGGCGGGCGGGCACGGCGGGATGGACTACCTCATGGACCTGCGGTGGACCTACGCCCTGCGCAACGGCCTGCCGCTCGACATGGACGTGTACGACCTCGCGTCGTGGTGCGCGGTGTGCGAGCTCACCGAGCGCAGCGCCCGCTCTAGGTCCGCCGCGGTCGACTTCCCGGACTTCACGCGCGGCGCATGGAAGACGAAGTGCAACTCGTATCTCATGGACGCCGACATCGACATGTCGAAGATCTAGGGCATTTGAACAGAAAAGGAGGCAGCATCATGAAGACGGCATCTGACATCGGGGCATTTGCGGCGGCGTTTCTCGCGGCGGGCGCCTGCGTGGCGGCGGAGCGACCGCCGATACACTACGTGGACATGGAGCCGAAGGAAGTCATCGAGGCGAAGACGTCTCCGCTGTCCGGCAAGGCCGCGTCGCTTCTCCCTGCGGACGGCCGGTGGAACCTCGTCTGGCACGACGAATTCGACGGCAGGGAGATAGACAAGACGAAGTGGATGTGCCGCGAGAGCTTCTGGGGGGAGGACTTTCCGGCGTTCGCGCACGACTTCAAGGGAGTGGAGATGACCGGCGAGACGATGCGCCTGCACCTTGTGCGCGAGGGCGACGACTTCTGCTCGCCGCACCTGCAGACGGGGTCGCTCTCCTACGACATCCCGAAGGACACGAAGGGCTTCTGGCCGTTCGGCAAGCGGCGCACCCCGCTGTTCATGAAGAAGTACGGCTACTTCGAGATCAGGTGTCGCCTGCCGAAGCACAGGGGCTGGCACGCCGCGTTCTGGCTGCAGTCGCCGAGCATCGGGGCTCATCCCGACCACGGCGTCTCCGGCATCGAGACCGACATCATGGAGAACCACTCCCTCTACACCGAGGGGCGCATGGTCTGCGGAAACCTCTACGGCGGCTACGGACGCGACTACGTGCCGTTCGACCATTTCCACTGGACGCTTCCGCCGTCCGGCGACGGCGACTGGCACGTCTTCGGCTGCGAGTGGTCGCCGGACGGATACGACTTCTACTGCGACGGACGCAAGGTCGGCGAGCAGAACTGGGCGGTGTCGCACGTGGAGCAGTTTGTGCTTGTGTCGACCGAGCCCAGCGGCTATCGGATGAAACGCGCCAGGCGGCAGGAGGGCGGCGTCAACGCCGAGGGGATGAAGGAGTCTCAGTGGGGGCTGCCAAACCCGCTCCTCTTCAAGGTGCCGCTGCCGGACTTCTTCGAGGTCGACTACGTCCGCGTCTACGACAGGGAGCGTCCGCTCAAGGCGCTGCCGGAGCTGCCCGTCGAGCCCGTGGACCTGCCAGAGGGGGCTGCCGGCGACGAGATGGTTATGGACGCACGCCGCCGCATCGGCGAGCTCTGCACGATGAGCGTCGAGGCGTGCCGCCGCGCCGCGTCGGATGCCGAGATGCTGCGCCTCAACTCCGTGGTCTCAGCCGCGCTCGACAGGCTTGAGCGGGCGTACAAGCCCGGTGACAACGTGCAGGAGAAGAAGATCGCGCACGTGAAGAGCTCCAAGATATCGTGCGCCAAGATAATGCGCGCAAGGGGATTTGCGGGGAGCAGGAAATAGTGGCGGCGATAGGTGCCCGGACGTTTCAGTGTGTCTCGACAATGTCGTGTTGACACGGGAAGAAAACAACAAGTAGGAAGAAGGGAACATGAAAGTCAAACTGGTTCTGTCGGTTGCGTCGTTCGCCGCCTCCGCCGCCCTCTGTGGCGACGTTGTGGAGGACGCGCTTTCGCGCCGGCTCTCCGCATACGACCACTTCGGCATGGGCGAGCACATGCAGGAGCTGCTCGTGAACCGCGTCGCCGAGATGGACCATGCCGCCGACGAGGCCTGGTTCGCGCTCAAGACTCCGGACGAGATCGCGGCGTACCGCGCAAGGCTACGGGACAGGATGATAGCGGCCGTCGGCGGATTTCCGGAGCGCACTCCGCTCAACCCGCAGTACTTCGACGTCTACAAGCGCGACGGATACACGATTGCGGGCGTGGTGTTCGAGAGCCGCCCCAAACACTATGTCACCGGACAGTTCTTCATTCCCGCCGATCCGGCGTTCAAGCCCCCGTATCCCGGCGTCCTCATCACATGCGGACACACGAAGGCCGGAAAGGACTCGCCCTGCTACCAGCGTGCCGCCGTCGTTGCCGCCAAGCACGGCTTCGCGACGCTGATATACGATCCTATTGACCAGGGCGAGCGGCAGCAGCTGCCTGGCACTGACATATGGAGCGTGGGCGGCCACGTCAACGCGGGGCTGCGCGCGCACCTCGTCGGATGGGGAACCGCGCAGTTCAGGCTCTGGGACGGGATACGCGCACTCGACCTGCTCGCTTCGCGCCCCGAGGTAAATCCCAAGAAGGTCGCCGTCACTGGGATGTCCGGCGGCGGCACGATGAGCTCATACCTCAACGCCGTCGACTGGCGCTTCTCCGCCGCCCACCCGGCCGGGTTCCTCACTTCGATGATGTACCTCGGCGACAAGTGCGGTCCGCAGGACTGCGAGCAGGTCATCCACGGGCAGCTCGCGTTCGGGCTCAACCACCTCTCGCTAATGCTGATGAACGGTGACTCCGCGCTCTGCCCCGGGTTCACCTGGGGGGACTTCTTTCCGTATCCGGGGAGCATGGAGACCATCCGCAAGGCGCAGGAGTTCAGGCGCCGCGAGGGAAGGCCGGAGCTCATAGACTACTTCGACTGCCCTGGTCCGCACCACTGGTACGAAAGCGAGAAGGAGGCTTTCTGCGCGTGGTTCCGCAGGCATCTCGTCGGCGACATGTCCGCGTGGCCGGTCGACCGCGCCGCGCTGCGCCGGCTCGACGTCGGCTTCGACTACGCGAACGTCGACTGTGCGCTTGCCAGCAAGCCCGAGTGCGAGGTGCTTTCCGGCAGGGGCGTGATGTCGCTGCCAGGCGCGCGGAGCGTGTACGACTTGATCGCGGACGAGCTGACGCGCCTCGAGAAGTCCCGCATTACTCCCACGCCGGACGTCGTGGCGAATGCGGCCGGGATCAAGCTGGCAGATGCGTCTGCGGCCAAGGCATGCGCGTCCAGCTCGGTCGAGAAGGACGGAGTCAAGGTCTTCACTGCGGTCCTCGACATGCCAGACATGGCACGCGTGCCTGTCACGGCGTTCATCCCCGCGAAGGCGGGCGGCACGCCGATTCTCGTTGCGGGCGACGCGACGAACAGGTTGGCTTACGCCGGCAAGGTGCGCGGGCTGCTGGCGGCGGGGCGTCCGGTCGCAGTCGCGGAGCTTCGAGGGTTCGGCGAGACCGGCGCCACGGATCGCCGCTCGTACTGGGCGAGACGCTCGCCCGACCAGGAGATCGCGGCGAAGCTCTCGTGGCTTGGCGAGAACCTCGTCGCGCACCGCGCGGAGGACCTGATTGCCGCGGCCGGATGGTTTGCAGGCCTTGTGGGCGGCGCGAAGTGCGAGCTTCGTGTGGAGGGGCGCGCAGTCGTGCCTGCGGCGCATGCTTACTTCCTCGCCCGCGGCAGGTTCGTTTCCTTCGCGTCCGAACGCGCGCCGCAGAGCTGGACCGCCATGGTGAGGGACCCGAGCATCGACATTTCGTTTGCGGAGGTCGTATACGGCGCGCTCAAGTCCTACGACTGGACGGATCTTGTGAAATGAAGTAGCTAAGAAGCCGAAATAAGGGAGGAACGAAAATGAATAATGTTGCAGGAATGAACAAGACCGTTGCGCTCTCTGGCGTAAAGGGCGGGGAATACTACGGAATTGCGTTTGCCGCGAAGGGCGAAAGCGCCAAGGTCAACGTGTTTTTCAAGGACGCCGCCAACAAGTACGTGCATCCTTCGATAAACTTCGTCTATCCGGACGACGGGCGCGGTGTCGTGCGCGTCCCGGAGGGCGGCGTGCGCGGCGTGATCGTGTTCTCGGCGGTGAACGGCCCGGGGGAGAAGACCGTCTTCGACGACATCCGGGTCTACAGGCTGAGGTGATTGCGAGGCCACGAACATTTTTTGGTATAATCTAAGAACCTAAGGGAGTCATTAGCTCGCCACCCGCGCTGCGCACGAGAATGTAAATGAAGGTAACTTGTAGTATGGTTAAACCATGTAGAACGTGTAGATCGTGTAGAAAGAGATCTGCATGTTCTGTACGTTCTACACGGTTTCCAAAACGATATGGGGAAGTTATAGGCAAGGTGAGGATTGCGAAGATGCCGGCAGAATCAGTGGAGCAGAAGGTCCTTGGATCGCCGCGCTTGCTGACGGAGAGAATGTTATGATATAGTAGTCGCCCGGGGAAAAGGGGTGAACTGACATGACACAAGAGGAGATTGAGCACCGTGCGAAAAGCATACCCGCCGAGGAGTGCCCTGTGGCGTCCGCCAAGTTGTCTGGGCTGGGCGACTTCCTGGGAATATACGGCGGCGAGCACATTGCCGCGACGGAGTTCGTGATAGGCGCGCTGCTCGTGACCTGGGGCGTGCGCGCGAAGGAGCTGCTGATCGGACTTGCCGTCGGCAACCTGCTCGCGACGAGCATGTACGCGCTCTGCACCGCGCCAATTGCGGTCGACACGCGCCTTTCCCTCTTCGCCTACCTGCGCAAGGCGACGGGACCGTGGTTCCAGCGGGCCTACAACGCGGCCTGGGGCGTGACTTCGATATGCTATGCGGCGGCCATGACGGCAATCGCCGCGACATCTATAAAGGAGCTGTTCGGCCTGCCCGTACAGCTTTCGTGGTATCCTACAAGCGCGGGCACCGTGGCGCTCACGCTTGCCCTGTCTGCCGTAACGGTGTTCGTCGCTGCATACGGGTTCAAGGGCGTGGCGCGGTTTTCGTCCATCTGCGCACCGTGGATGATCGTGATGTTCTTCTGCGGCGCGGCGGTGGCGCTCCCCGCGCTCTGCCGCACGACCGGGTTCGGGGAGATAGGCGGCGCGGGAGACTTTCTGCGCCTTCTTGAGACTCACATCTTCACCGGCAAGGTGCCTGAAGGCCAGCCGCACCTCACTTGGATACACGTCGCGGCGTTTGCGTGGATGTGCAACCTCGCGTACCATGCAGGTCTTACCGACATGTCGATATTCCGCTACGCGAAGCGCAAGAGCTACGGATGGGTTGGATTCTACGGCATGTTCATCGGGCACTTCTTTGCCTGGACGTGCGCCGGCATAATGGGCGCGACGGCCGCCGCGCTCTGCGGCAAGGAACTGCAGCAGCTCGACTCCGGTGCCGTCGCCGGCACGGTGCTCGGCTTCACGGGGCTTCTTGCGGTCGTCGCGGCCGGCTGGACGACTGCGACACCCAACATATACCGCGCCGCGCTGTCGTTTGCGACGTTCGCGCCAAAGGCGTCGCTGCGCAAGCTGTCGTTCGCCGTCGGCGCGGTAATAGCGGTCTGCGCCTGCTTCCCGGCGATGATGCGCATTGACAAGCTCGTCAACACAGTAGTCCTGGTGCTGCCGTCCGTAGGCGCCATCTGCCTTGTGGAGCATTGGCTCTTCCCCCGCATCGGGTTCGTGCGTTACTGGAACCTCTACCGCGGGCGGAAGATCAATCTTGCTGCGCTGGCCGCGTGGCTGGTCTCTGCGGTTTTCGTGCTTGTCGCGCTAAATTGCGGTTGGATGCATCCGTTCTTCCTGTTTCTGCCGACTTTCTTCATTGCCGCGTTTGCGTACGTTTTATTTGCGTGGCTAGGCGGCGCGGGGAAGGTGGTTCCGGACGACGTCCGCCGTGATGTGGATGCGGTCGAGGCGCGTATCGCGGAACTGTCAGAAGAAGCGGCTGCGGGCGATAACGGGACGAACGGGACTGGCGGGACGAAAGGGACAAGGCGCCACGCGCGCGTCTTCGGCATCCTGGCGGCGGTGGTGTTGTGTGCGCTGGCGGTCGGCGCCGTCCGCGCACCGCAGCGCTTCAAGAAGTCGGCCATCGTCTATACGGCGCTCTATTTCGCGTTTGCCTCGGCTGCTGCGGCATCCGGAGGAAGGTCGGAGCAGCCGGGGACGTGATGCGACGGCGAGGCGCGCCATTCGCGCATGGACATGCCGAAGCGCTTCTTGAACATTCGCTTGGCGTGGCTTTCGCACGCGAAACCGCAGCCGGAGACGATCTTTCCGATTGAGGTGGTGGATGAAGCCAAGCGGCGCTTCAGTTCGGCAAAGCGAACCTTGAGGATGGCTTCGAGGACCGTCTCGCCGTGGCATTCCTTGAACCGCAGATCGCAGAGCCGACGCGAGATGCGCAGATGCTTGGCGACATCGGCGGCGCTGATGCCTTTCAGCGCATTGTGCCGGATGAACGACATCGCCTCCTCCGCCAGATGCGTCGCCGGCGAGATGTGCCGGGTGGATTCGCGTTCCACGATTGACTTGGCGTTGGAACGGAAGGTGCGCGTGCGGTGAGAATCGCTCTTTTTGAGCAGGGCATGGAGCGTGGCGGCGGCAAGCTCCCCCTCCTTGACGTGGTCGGGGTAGACGCTGGTGAGCTGCGGCGACGTGAAGTCGCAGAGGAGTTCGTCGTTGTCGACGCCAATTACGGCCATCTGCTCCGGCACCTTGATCCTGGCCATTGTCGCCGCCTCGAGGACGTGAGTCGCGCGCAGGTCGTGCACGGCCATGACGGCGGTCGGCTTGGGCAGGTCTGCGAGCCAGCTGCCGAGCGATGCGATGTCGTCCACCGTCCCGTCTTCCATCTCCCTGGCTGTGTACTGGCGGACGTCTGCCGCCGCCTTTTTCAACTCGGAGAAGAAGCCCTCGCTGCGGAGGATCGAGCAGTAGTACGGGACGTTTGTAGGCACGAATCCGAACGAGCGGAACTTGCCGAGCGACTTCAGGAAGTTCGCCCCGAAGCGTCCGATCGCCGCATCGTCGTTCCGCACAAAGGCGAGTGACTTCATGCGCCGGCCTAGCCATTTCTCGCGCGTGCCGATCACGACAAGCGGAATGCCGGACGTGGCCGCGTCGGCGGAGAGCGGCTCGCTTGAGATTAAGCCGTCGGCTTCGGCGGGGGACGGGAAGCGGAATTCGGAGCCGTCACCGTATGACGGCATCAGCTTGATGTTCCAATGGGCATTCGCCCTGGCATATCTTGAAATGCCGTATAGGATGTCGCGCCCGGAGGCGTACGAGAGGCGCAGATGCACCCAGATCTTGTATATTCTGTCGCGGCGTGATCTCATGTTGCGGAGAGTATATCATAATTTCCCGTTCACATGTTGCCAATTAAGCAACTATTTCCTTGCCAGAAACGCAATGAAATCCGCTTGAGGCGGAACTGCCTCGTTTGATGTAATACAATCACAAGGAAGGACAAAGTTGTTAGCAAGGCTTTCAAAATGGAGATACGCCCCGGTCTGTCGGATGTGGTGGGACTACATGGCGCCGCTCGTGGCCGTGAACCCCAACAACTCCCCTGTCTCGCAGGACCTCAAGCCCGTTTTCCATCTGGATTGAGATTCTAAACTAAGAAAGGACACCACAATGAACAGTTCCGCTTGTAAAAAGAGAGTCGCCGTTGCATTCGTGTTGTGCGGTTGCGCGATGGCGCTTATGCTGCCGCTTTGTGCGACTGAGTACAGCGCTGGGTCGCTTTCAGGCATAACGGATGCCACGCGCACCGTCAAGACAGGTTCTGGCACGTTGACGCTTTCCGGCAACAATTCGCTTGTCGGCTTGGAGACAAAAGCCGGGACGCTTAAAATCAACAGTGGAACTACGACCATCCAGGGTACTGGTGGGGCGGCTTCAAGCATCAGCACGTTTGGGCAGAGCGGCGGCGTCACAATCGTCGAAGGTGGAGCTACGGTGAACGTGTGGAACACGAGCGGATGGGGGGTGGCGACCTCTTGCGGCGATCTCATGATCACGAACGGAACATTCCAGCCAGTTACCTATACTCCAGGCTCCGGCAAGGAGTTCCTCCACGCCATCAGCATTCCTTCGGACTGCACTGGATGCAGGTTGATTGTTCAGGACAAAGGCGTGTTCAAGTGGCCGCAGATCCGCGTCTGCCAGACGTACAAGTCAGAGTTGGCTGGCGATCTCGGCATCTTCCTCAATGCCGGTGGGCAGATGTACGTCGATAAGTTCTACATTGCCGAGTCCGGGTGCTATGCCGTGATTCGCTACAATGGCGGAACCGTGAACATAACTTACGCCGGTTCTCTCTACACAGGAGACGATGCGAAATGGGCCAACGTCAAGTCATACGTCGATGCAGGCGGATTTCACCTGGTCAACGATGTCGGGACCGTTACCATCGACAAGCCGCTCTTTACCGGCACCGGCGAGGACGAGCCAGACGGTGGCGTGCATTTCAAGACAAGCGGCGGCACGACCATACGATTGGACGGCATCTGCAGAAACAGCACGTTCAAGGGCGGAACCTGGTTTGAGGGCAACATGACGTTTCAGAACTTTGCCGGATCCGACGGTGTGTTTGGGAAAGTGCCGACATCGCCGACGAACAACATATTCTTCAAAGGGAACATCACGATGTTCGGCGGCAACGGGGGCGACTACTACTTGATGCACCGCAACCGCAATATCGCAATCGATGCCGGCGCCACAATCACAATCGGTGCCAACAGGAGTTTTGGAATAGGAGGCGAGATCAATGTTCCCGATGGTGCGGAATGCTCGACAAATACGATCGTGAAATTCGGTAGCTGGAGCGGTCGCGTCGTGCTGGACACTGGCGATGGCCGCACGAACCGACTGGACAGGGTACAGGTTCTTAAAAGCCTGGAGATCGCGAGCGGCACGACGCTTGTTCGCAGCCCCACGTCCGGCACGGGCACCGGCGCACCTTTGTATGTCGAGGGCGACAACAGCGCGTATGCAGGCGATGCCGGCAACCTGAAGGTTTCCGGGGGCACGTTGAAAATCGAAGGGTCTCGCTACGCCCAGGCGAGCAAATATGCACAGGTTCTCGTCTCTGGGGGCAAGGTGAGCATGCTGGACGATTACGCCGAATATCTCAATGGCCTTAGCACGCCCGCCAAGTTGACGGTGGAGAACGATGGCGTGTTCGAATGCTACAGAATCAGGGTTTCGCAGAGCAGCCAGTCCGAGATCAACGTAAACACGGGCGGCGTGCTGCGTGTTGGCTATTTTATCATGTATGGAGCTGATACAGGCACCATCAACCTGAACGGCGGCACAATCAAGGCATATTCGAGCAGTGCCATCACCGAGACAGATCGCGACAATTTCCTTGGCGGCAGAAGCTCGACTGCTTACTGGGCAAATGTCACGGTGCGTGTACTCGCTGGCGGTGCACGATTCGACACGGACGGCAATTCGAGGCGTGTCAATACCGCGCTCGTGTCCGGGGTGGGCGAAGGCGAGATGGACGGAGGTCTCACGAAACTCGGCGCCGGCACGCTCACCTTGACCGGTGCCAACGGCTACAACGGTCCGACGCGTCTTGAGGGCGGCACGCTCACATTCAACAGCGCGCGGCCTGACGGCGACATCGAGTTCCCGGCTGCGGCGCTGACGGCTTGCACCAATGCGGCCACACCGCTTCTCTGGGCGAAGGCGATCGGGTCTTTCCGTGCGGGGTGCGGCATTCGTGTGACCGAATGCGATACGCTGGACTCCGAGTCGTGGACCGGCAGATGGCACACGGTCGCGCGCTTCAGCGAAACAGATGTGGACGCGCTTCCCGACATAACGTTCGTAAAGTCCGACGGTACTGTCGTCTCGGCCGAGAACGGCTGGGGCGGCTGGCGGTTCCGCATCGGCGCGGACGGCAGGAGACTGGAGTTCAAGGGCACACGCGGCACGATGCTGAAAGTTCGCTGACGGAAATGGGGACTGACGCAAAATGGAACACAAGGCGCCTGGAATTCTACGGATAGTCGCCATTTTCGCTTTACTGCCGGTCGCGGCCGTTCGCGCCGAAGATGCACTAGAGCGTGCGGAGGCGCGAGCGCGCGAGCTGTGTGCACGCATGACGCTTGAGGAGAAGGCAGGCGAGCTGATGGTCTACGACTACATGGACCTCGGTCCGAACCACTGGCACATCTACACCAACATGGTCTGCCGCAACGAGATCGGCGCCATGATGCGCGTTCTTGGTGCCAAGGAGACGCGGCGGCTCCAGGAGTACAAGATGGAGCACTCCCGCCTCGGAATACCGCTCATCGTGCATGAGGACATAACACATGGCTGGGTGACGACGCTCCCGAGCCAGATCGCCATCGCGTGCAGCTGGGACGACGAGGCAATTGAGAAGGCCGAGGCAGTGGCCGCGCGCGAAGCCGCCGCAATCGGCATTCAGCTCACGTACTCTCCGCAGGTCGATGTCTCCGACGATCCGCGCTGGGGGCGCATCGGCTGCACGCACGGCGAGGATCCGTATCTTTCCGGACGCGTCGGTGCGGCGCGGGTGCGCGGCTGCCAGGGGCGTACGCTCGAAGAGCTCACGGACGGCGAACACATCATCGCCTGCCCCAAGCACTTCGCTGGCTATTCGTCGCTACAAGGCGGGAAGGACTACCGTCACAAGGACTTCTCCCGCCGCGAACTTCTTGAAACGCATCTTCCGCCGTTCGAGGCGACGATCAAGGCTGGCGCGCTTTCGCTCATGAACGCCTACACCGTCTGCGAGGGCATTCCCTGCAACTTCAACCGCTATCTCCTGAAGGACATTCTGCGCGACCAATGGGGATTCCGCGGACAGCTCGTCACGGACTGGACAACGCTGACTTTCTCCATCGACGAGGGCGCAGCGACGGATATCGAGGATGCGGCGAAGCGCGGGCTCGAGGCCGGCGTCGATATGGACATGATCAGCCGCGCGTTCCTCGTGTTGCCGAAGCTCGTGCGCGAGGGCAAGGTGCGCGAGGCGGATCTTGATGTCGCCGTCGTCCGGTCGCTTGCGCTCAAGTATCTCATGGGACTATTCGACGACCCCTACCGCTTCTGCGACGAGAAGAAGGCCCGCGAAGCGCTGATGACGGACCGCAACAAGTCGGACGTCCTTGCGCTCACGCGCGAAACGCTCGTCCTTCTCAAGAACGACGGCATTCTGCCGCTGGATACTTCGAAGCGCGTTGGGCTGACGGGAACCTGGGTGGACGATGACGACGCGCATCGCGGCGGCATGGGCAAGGACATGTTCAACGAGTATGACGTGGATACCGGCATCAAGGAAGAATCGCGCATGAAGATCGACACGATCAAGATGGCGATGGCGAAACGCTGGGGCGTGAATCTCGACTATGAGCCAATGAACATGTTCAACGTGGCGCGCGGGCTGGGCGGCGGAATGCCGAAGCCGGATGTCGTAGTGCTCTCCATCGGCGAGCCGACGGAGTACACGGGCGAACGCAGGGGGCGCGCCCGGCTTGAGATCCCGGCCTCCGAGCTTGAGAACCTCCGTGCGCTCAAACGCGCCGGAAAGAAGATCGTCTCGGTGGTGTTCGCGGGGCGTCCTTTCATCATGAACGAGATTGTGTGGCTTTCGGATGCGGTGATCCTGGCGTGGTATCCGGGTGCGATGGGCGGGCAGGCCATCGCCGAAGTGCTATGCGGGGAGGTCAATCCGTCTGGAAAGCTTGCGCAGCACATACCGTACGATGTCGGACAGATTCCGCTCTCCTATCGCGAGAAGCGCACGTTCATAACGTGCTCCTATGCCGATATCCCGTCCAAGCCGTTGTTCCCGTTCGGCTTTGGCCTGAGCTACACCACGTTCGCCTACGGCAAGCCGCTTGCGGACAAGGCGGCGTACAAGATCGGCGAAAAGGTGCGCATCCGCGTTCCTGTGAAGAATACTGGCAAGGTTGCCGGACGCGAAGTCGTCCAGCTGTATGTGCGGGACGAAGTGGCGAGCGTTCTGCCGCGCGAGCGGGAACTAAAGGAGTTCACATCGGTCTGGCTCAAGCCGGGCGAAGAGAAGACGGTCGAATTCACCCTCGACGACAACGCCTTCGCGCTTTATGACAAGGACCTGAAGCGCGTTGTCGAACCTGGCGCATTCACCCTCTACGTCGGCTCGGATTCCACGACGATGAACGCCGTACGGATTTCATTTGAATGAGAATCTTGGTTTTCGGAATTGAAAAGGGAAGTCAATCTTGGTATAATCGTTCGCCGTAGATCACAAAAAGGAGAATTACGCGTATGAACCGTAAAGTCTTTTGGATGGTTTTTTCTTCGACGGTGTTGGCATTGACGCTTTCTGCCGATACTGCCTACGACAGTTCAAGCTACGTGCAGAGCGGGTTGATCGCGCAGTGGGACGGCATCGACAACGCGGGTACGGGAACGCACGACCCGAACGCGACTGTATGGAAAGACCTCGTCGGCAACCTCGACATGACTCTGACAGCCAAAGGTTCGTGGACGTTCGACGGCAACGCGCTGCAGGTCGCCGGCGGTGGCGCGGGTGCGCAGGGCGCGAGCGCGACGCCCGCCTACAAAACGATCGAAGTCGTTTACAGGATGACTGATGCCGGCGGTCGAATTCTGTTCAACAGCGGAATCAATACGCGATTCGTCGTCTTTGACGGTGATGGCACCAGGCTCTATTTTGATGGATCGACGGATACCAAACGCATCAATTGCTCGCATGATGCGGACAAGGTGCGTTTTGCGGCGGCGACTTACGATGGTTCGACGGTCAGCAACCTCTATTTCAATGGCGAAGTCCAGACAGGCGTTGCTCATAGAAATACCTGGGGTACAGGCGACAAGAAGGTTGCTGTCGGCGACAGGACGCTCGGCCAGAATTATCCATGGACGGGTGAGGTTTTCGCCATCCGCCTTTACGACCGTGCCTTGACGGCGGCGGAGATCGCCGAGAACTGCGCGATCGACAAGGCGAGGTTCCTGCCTCCGGAAGACCCTCCTGAAGCGCCGCTTACGAGTTTGAGCTACGTGCAGGACGGCCTTATTGGTCAGTACGACGGCATCGACAACCAAGGCACGGGCGTGCACGTTCCGACCGCGACGACATGGAAGGACTTGGCCGGCGACAACGACCTGACGCTCACGAACAGCGCCGCATGGTGCAGGGGCATCGGGCTCAGCATGAATCAGACTGCGAGCAGCAAGGCGGCGGCGTTCGGCAAGACCGCCGCGCCCCTGTACAAGACGATCGAGGTGTTCTTTAAGGAGTCGGGGCGATACTCCCGCATTATGCTCTGGTCTGGCGACCGGTCGCGGTATATCGTATTTGACCATGGCAACGTGACCTATCCATTTGTCTGGGCCTACTTCGACGGGCGCGCGGAAGTCGTAAAGTCGCGTCCGACGCCTTACGTCAAGATGCAGGCGTACGTGCCGACCGGACTTGTGGCGACGTACGGCGAAAACGACGATGTGGCCGATGTCTATTGCGATGGCGTCCAGCGGTACTGCGGCACGAGCGTCAACGACTGGGGCGCCGGCGACGGCGTGTTCTCGCTCGGCGGCAGGGTTGTGACGTCTTCGATGTCGGCGAACTACGGATGGGAGGGCGAAATCTACGCCATTCGCTTCTACAGCCGCGTGCTGACGGACGAGGAGATCGCCCGCAACCACGCCATCGACGTAAAGCGCTTCTACACGAGCGCAATGTACGACAAGACGGGCATGACGTCGTTCTGGGACGCGAAAGAGAATGTCGGCGCGGGGCAGTACGACGAGGCGACAAACATTTGGAAGAACCTCGTAAGTGGAGGCCAAGACCTCACTCTCAACAACAGTTTGTGGAAAGACGGTTCCCTTTACTGCGTCGGCGGTTCGCCGTCTGGCGCCTACGGGACGACGCCGCAGACATTCACGTCCATGGAGATTGTGTTCAGGCACGATGTGGCAGGCGCCAATGCCTGGCTTTTCTCTGGCGGCGTGGCCGGCTACTATTGCGTCCTTGGCACATATCGCGCGCAATGGTGCAACTACGAGGGCCTGTACAAGGTGCTCGACAATTCAGATCTCGGCCTTCACTCGCTCGCGACGACAAGAGACGTTGCGACGACAAACGCATACGCCGACGGTGTGAGCAAGACGTATGAGACGAGGAAGACGCCGGCCCGCGAAGGCGAACTTGACGACTGGGGCGCCGGCGCAAATTACGTTCAGGTCGGCGCGCGGTCAAGCGGCGCGGCCTTTTACGGACGCGTCTACTCCGTCCGCCTCTACGACAACGTGCCGTCCAATACGAGAGTCTGGTCGAACAGCGAAATCGACAGGGTGCGTTTCGAGAACCCGCTTACGTGGCACGGCCCGTCGAGCGAGATCGGAGATGGCTACTTCGACACGTACGGCAACTGGGTCGATCTTGACCAGACGGTCAGGGTCCCCGATGCGAGCTACACCGTCAATCTGCCGCTGGGAACCTACAAGATCACGCTCGCCAAGGACCGGACGGTCGCCGCGATGCGGGCGCGGAACGGCAACGTGGAGAAGTGGGGGCGGTATGTCGACGCGACATTCGACATGGGCGGCAAGACGTTCACGGTGCTGGGCGACTATCAGGCGGATGGTGCACGGGGCGTTGAGGGGAATCGCTACGCCAGCCTGACGCTCACGAACGGCACGTTCGTTGCAGAGGGTGTCATGATCGGTGCATTGGCTGAGCGCACGCCAGGCACTCAGCTCCACAACGACTATGCCAATGCATTTGTGCGCGGCTCCGGATCGTTCCTTGTGGAGGGCGCGGATACGACGGTCTCCATCAACAAGACATTCCGTATGGAGGGTCCGTTCACGCGGCTTCGCGTTTCGGGCGGAGCGAAGTTCACGAGTAAGGGTCTTTATACGTTTGCCACGCAGAATCGCCTCTCGACCTACGAAGAAGGAGTGTACGACCGTGCGCAGATCGAGTTCACGGGCTCGGGCACGACGGCTTCCGTCGGCGCGAGCGGCCTTTACATCCACCGCGACGTGGATGTGACGGTTAGTGACGGTGCATCCCTTACCATAACTGGGGGCTACGAGCATTTCGCGCCGCTTGGGGGCACGGTCAACGTCTTTGGACGGAACTATGACACCGCCCCCGGCAACAGAAGCCGCTTCGTCGTGAATAACGCAACGGTGACGCTGCAGGGCTATCCGTTCGTGGTCGGCGCCTCCTTGGATAAGGGTCCGAACGGCGGAGGTGCGTTGTTCACTTTGCAGAACAGCGCCAAGCTCGTGATGAAGGGGTCGGGCATGTCCCGCTTTGTCGTCGGCGCGGGAGCGAACAACACCACGGCCTTTTCAATGGGCAATGTGCTGAACGTGTTGGACGGTTCCGTCTTCGGCTACGGCGAGGACGGGGCAAGGGCGCGTCTTGAGGTCGGCATCTGCGGCAATACGTCGTTCTGCGGCGTCAACGTGAGCAACGCGACGGTGAACTGCGTCAAGCTGCTCGTAGGGTCCAAGGTCTCCTCCGCCGCCAGCTCGAACGACTTCGTGAACGTGGCTGGCGAGGCGTCGAAAATCAACGTCTCTGGCGATGGCATGGATTCCGTCCGCCTGCGCATGGGTGCGCGGCTTAAGTTCACAATCCCGGCGGGCGGCTTTGCGGAGGCGCCAATTGCCACAGCGGGCGGCGTTACGGTGGATGCTGACGAGGAGACTTTCGCGGTCGATCCCGTCAAGCTCGTCGTAGACGCCTCGGCGTTCAAGGGCGACACCGTTACGCTCATCTCGTGCGTATCCAATTCCACCGACTCGTTGCAGAGGCTTGCCAACAACAGAGTGGGCAGGGGGCGGTTGGCCGTCACGGACGGTGGTACGAAGCTTGTCTGGTTCTGGCATAGGATGCGTATCATCATCCGCTGATGCGTGAAATGATGAAATCGAGAAAGATCCTTTTGTTTGCAGCCGGGGCGCTATGGACGATGGCGCTTTGCGCCACGCCGATTCGCTTCGGCACATGGAACATCCGGCTCGCCACGATGGACAAGTGGGAGAAGGATCCGCGTTTCCCGAAGTGGGAGGCGCGGATGCCGTACGTCACGGGGCTCATAAATGACAAGGGCTTCGACCTGATGGGGCTTCAGGAGGTCTGTACGCAGCAGGCGGACTTCATTCGCAAGGCGTTTCCGGAATGGGGACTTGTCGGCGTCGCGACGAACGACGCCGAGCGCTCGCGTACAAGCCATGCAAACGGCATCTTCTTCCGGAAGGACCGGTTCCGCGTTGACGAATGGGGCTGGTTCGGGCTTTCCGAGACGCCGGACGTGCCGGGCGTGAAGTCCTGGGGCACGATGTGCGTCCGCGCCTGCACCTGGGCGCGGATGACGGACTGCGTTGACGGACGCAAGTTCCTGTTTTTCAACACGCACTTCGACCATCGCAGCCAGATGGCGCGCGAGAAGGGGATGGAGCTTGTGCTGTCGAAGATCGCCGAGAAGAACCGTGAAGGACTTCCCGTGATCCTCTGCGGCGACTTCAACTCGCGCGTCGAGTCGCCGCAGATCCAATTGGCGAAGAAGACGCTTTCCCGCGCCTATGAAATCAGCGCGACGCCTCCGAAGGGGCCGTTCCGCACGGACAACTGCTGGAAGTTCGTGCCGCCCGAACAGGAGGACGAGAAGGCCGGGAACCGCATCGACCATGTCTTCCTGACGCCCGGCACGAAGGTGGCGAGCCACGAGACGTTCGGCGACTTCTACGGCGACAATTTCTATCCCTCCGACCATTTCCCGATAAGGGTGGTCATGGAGTGGCCGTGTCCATAAGAGCAAGTCCGCGCTTGCGGAAAGAAAGGAAAAACAATGAAGAATTCAAACTGTGATTTAAGCCGTCGTGGGTTTTTGGCGTCGGCGTTTGCGGCGGGAGCCGTGGGCACGGCGCTGGGAGACGACATGCCCGCCATGCCGCACGGCCTGGCGCGCGGGGACGCGCAAGCGTCCACTGTCGGGCGCGACGGACTGAAGGTTTACGTCACGCCGTACTTCAACGGCGGATGGACGATGTACATGTTTGCCGACCGCGGCAACAACGTGATGCTCTCCACACTCTTCAAGTCGCCCTCCGGCAAGGTGGTGATGATCGACGGCGGCTGGCCGAAGGACGCGGACTTCCTCGTTCCCGCGCTGAAGGAGCTTGGCGGCACGGTCGAGGCATGGTTCCTCACCCACGCGCACTGCGACCACTACGGCGCGCTCGCCGACATTCTCACGAAGCCGAAGCAGGAAGGACTGAAAATCAAGAAGGTCGTACACAAGTTCCTGCCGCTTGACTTCATCGCCGAGACGGAAAAGGATAGTCTCCCCTACGTGACGCCGTTCCTGAAAAATCTCAAGAAGAGCAAGTTGAAGGTTGAGACTCCGAAGGTCGGGAAGATGTGGAATTTCGGCGAGGGGCTTACGTTTGAGTGTCTCAACGACTACGACCTCTCGATGAAGGGCAATTCCATCAACAACTCCAGCATCTGCTTTCGCGTCATTAACGGCGGCAAGTCGATCCTCGTCACCGGCGACATAGGATGGCCGATGGCCGACAAGATGCTCAAGAAGCTCCCGCCCGAGAAGATCAAGAGCGATGTCGTGTTCCTCTCGCACCACGGGCAGAACGGCGCGAACAAGAACTTCTACGAAGCCGTGAAGCCGGAGATCTGCGTGTGGCCAACGCCGCAGTGGCTTTGGGACAACAACCATGCCGGGAGGGGCTACGGCTCTGGCCCGTGGCTCACCAACTACGTGAAATGCTGGATGCAGGACATCGGCGTGAAGTCCCAGTTCCTCCTGACCAGAGACGCCGCGCTCGGCCCTAAGAAGTAAGAAGTCATGATATACACACATCCATACAGCAGGCGCGGGTTCATCGCGTCAACTGTTGCGGTTCTTCTGTCAGTTGCGGTTGGCCTTTCGCTGCAGGCTTCGGCGCAGGAGATCGTCCTGGGCGACTTCACGAAAGGCGACAACGGATGGCGGGCTGCGCATCATGTCAAGGACGTCGATGTTTCTGCAGTCGGAACCTCCTTCACGGTGACGAACAACGACCCGTGGTTCCTCGGCCCGAAGGTTTCAATACCCGCCGCGCCGGAAGGCGCGACGAAGGTGCGATTCACCATCACTTGCGAGCCCACGAGCTGCGGCGGTGCTTGGGAGATATACCACAATCTGGAAGGCAAGGGCTACGATGAGCGAAAGAAGTTTGCCCTACGTGCTTGTGGCTATGAACCATACACGCGGTTCTCGGTTGACATGCCCGTGAAGGGCTTCTCGTCGGTGGACGGCAGCTTCCGCATCGATCCTCCGGCGGCGATCGGCGACCGCTTCACGATAAAGTCGTTCACTGTCGAGATACTGACTCCTCTCTGGACCTACCACCCCACGACGCCGCAGGAACTTGTCCTGCCAGCTGACTCGATCACGCTCGAAGGCGAGGGATGGCGGCTTCGCCACGATCCGGTGCGCATGGGCGCGTTCCGGTACGATTCGCACGGCAAGACAGTCGAGTGCAACCCCGGGGAGCCGTGCGTTGTGCTCGGCAAGGACGGAAGACCCTGCCGGATCGACTGGGCGACGGTGAAGGCGACCGCAAAGCACACGAAGAACGGCTTCGCGATTACGGCGGAAACCCGAGACGCGGAAGGACGCAAGTGGCTGATGACGCGATCCTTCGCCAAGGCGGAGGAGAACCGAGCTCTTGCGATCTTGACAAAATACGAGTGCGACGGGACGAAGGTGCTGCATGTTCCGTACCTCACGCTCTTCGCAGACCGCGCCTCTAACGGCCGCAAGCACCAGGCCATGCTCTCCGGCCTTGAGTATCTTGATGACGAGCCTTCTTCCAGCACGAGGGAAATCCGCATGCCGGAGAGCAACCGGCTTATCCCCGCGCTCCAGCGCATCTGCGCTCCGTTTGCGGCGCTCACGGACGAGAAGGCTTGGCTTGCGGCGAAATGGATGATGCCGCGCAAGCGGCAGTACTCCGTCGTCTTCGACACGCCAGACCGCCAGTTCAATTCGGGCGGACATCTCCTTGCGTTCTGGTTCCCGGCGGTGGGCGCCGCGCGTCCGGAGTCCGAGCTCGGCATCTACGAGGCGGAACATTATTCCGGCGGCTCCCACGTGGTCTTTCTCAGAGCCGGTGACGGCGCAACTGTCGCCGACGCGCTCGTTGCGCTCGTCAACCGCGACAATCTGCCATCCCCCGACAGGTTCGATGTCGTGGACACGCTCAAGCTCCTTTCGCACGGATGGCTCGACTCAAAGCTGCGCGAAGGCACGAAAGTGCGCCACGCCGCGCTGCCCGGGTTCGCACTCCAGCAGGCGTCTGACGCGCCTGCGCTTATGCAATGGCTTGCCGCGCAGATGGAGAGCCGTCCCGATCCCGACGCGGCGCTAGTAAAGCGACTTCGCGAGACGGCGTCGGATATGTTCGCCGCTGTCGATCCGAAGCAGATAGGCAAGGCGTGTGTCTCGCACATCCAGCGTCCCGTTGCGCCGCTTCTTGCGGGTGACGTCGATTCTTGGATTGCCGCGCGCGATGCCCGGCTTCGCGAAAGGACGAAGAGCCTGGCCGACGGTTACCGCGTCTGGAAGGCGACTGGCGATCCAAGCCGGGACCTTGGCTCGACGCTCGGCGCGGAGGACTGCAACGGATACACTGCCATGGCGATGGAAGAGATGCTGGTCGACGCGACATGGAGCGGCGACGAGGCGGAGATCGCCAAGGCGCTCGCTGCGCTCGACAAGGCTCTCGCCCGCTATGCGGGGACGGTGCCGCGCGGGGCTCAGCCGTGGGAGATGCCGCTTCACACGCCGGACATCATCGCGTCCGGACTGATGGTGCGTTGCTGTGCGCTAGGGTATCTGCTGAGGCCAGACGAGAAATACCTCAAGGCCGCACGCTACTGGGCGTACACCGGGCTTTCGATGGTCTACCTCGTGAAGCCGCCGTTTTCGTTCCCCGAGGGCGTGGATCCCTTCGGCTGCTACGCGACGTGCGGTGTGATGGGTGCGACGAACTGGGATCTCGTCAGCTGGATGGGGCGTCCAGTGCAGTGGTGCGGACTCGTCTATTCTGCCGCGCTCTACGACTATCTCCGGCTATGCAGGCGGGACGAGGCGTCGTTTTGGCGGAAGATCGCGGATGGCATCGTCGCCTCCGGCGTGCGCCAGACGTATCCGGCGAGCGAACCCGACAGGCAGGGGTTGTTGCCAGACTCGATCTTCATCGAGGCGCAGACGCGCAATCCGGCGCCGATCAATCCAGGCGACGTGCAGGAGAATCTTGCGGAGATGCTGAAGTCTCCGTACTATGCGCTCCGCGCGTTTCCCGGCAAGATGCCCGTGCTGCTGCATGCGGCGGGCGACGCCACGGACTTGGCGCGGAAGGGGGACACGCTCACATGCCGCATTGCCGCGTGGCCCGAGACGGAATCGCGTCTCGTCTTGACGCGCCTCGACTCCCTCGCCTCGGTCACGCTCAACGGCAAGCCGCTTGCCTTCACGTACGACGACGCCCGTCGTATCGCTATCGTCACGTTGCCGCCCCATGCGAACGGCGCTCTCAAGATCCAGGCTCATTGACATGTGGGATGAAAAGTGATATATTCCTACTTGTCTTACTTGAAAGGAGTTTGCAATGTACACGATAGGAACGGCAAAGATGTCCTCTAAAGGCCAGGTGGTTGTGCCGGATGCATTCCGGAAACGCTATGGTTGGCATTCTGGGACAACCTTGCTTATGCTCGGTGCAAGCGGGGGTGTTCTGCTGCAGTCGCTTCCTGTCCCCGACGAGCAGGAGGTTGAACGAACGATAGCTGCGTCCAAAACAGTGTCATCGACAATCAAGGTTCGCATGAGGAAGGCAAAGCGGTCGCTTGACCGCCTTTCCTCACTTGCAATCTCTCTGCCGTTAGATCTAGAGCGTGCTGAAAGTCGGCGAGCAATTGTCGAAAGGCGTCACGCATGAAGGTGATGCTTGACATAAACGTGGTTCTTGACATTGTAGGAGGACGCAAGCCGTTCTACGAGACTTCCAAGACTGCGTTCCTCAAGATTGTTGAACAGGGTGAAACCCCGTTTCTGGCTGTCCATGCCTATCCGACGATTTATTATCTTCTGGGTTCTGCTGTCACCCGCAAACAGCGCGATGGTGCGATGGAATGGGTGTTTGATTCGTTCAATGCGGCAGCCATTGGGCAGGGTGAAATCGCCGCTGCGCGAGGTTTTGGCATGGCTGATTTTGAGGATGCGCTTGTTGCGTCAGCGGCGGTGTCGGCTGGATGCGAACGCATCGTTACCCGAAACGTGGCAGATTTTGCCGTGTCACCAGTGAAGGCGGTATCCCCGGCCGATTTCATCGCTTCATGCTGAGTTGTGCCGACCCAGCAGGTGCGGATATCGTAGAATTTGCGGCTTAACGACAAGGAGCAAAAAGAAGATGAACAGTAAAATCGATAGAAGAGCGTTCCTGAAGATGTCGGCCTGCGCCGCCGCTGTGGAGGCGAAGTGCATCTTGGCTGGCACACAGACCGCAGCTGCGCCGCTGCCGAAGCTGGGCGACATACGTGCGCTGCTGCTGCACCTCGGCCACAACATGTGGTGCGACTGGTTCCCGTCGGATGTCGATCCCGGAAAATGCAAGGCGCCCAAGCCGGACTGCGACCTCCGCAGCAAAGACGACCTTTGGCTAAAGACGACCGACTATGCCGTGCAGAAGGGCGTGAACATGATCGTGATCGACGTCGGCGAAGGCGTGGTCTATCCGAGCCATCCCGAACTGTCGATCCGTGGGTCGTGGAGCGTGGAGAAGCTGCAGGCGGAGGTGCGTCGGCTCCGGCGCCTTGGCGTGGAGTCGGTCCCGAAGCTCAACTTCTCGACCTCGCACAACGGCTGGCTCAAACAGTACCGGCGCATGGTCTCCACGCCCGCCTACTACCAGGTGTGTGAAGACGTCCTGCGCGACGTGTACGAGATATTCGACCATCCGCGCTTCATCCATATCGGCTGCGACGAGGAATCCGCCAGCCATCAGCTCAACATTCTCAATTATTCCTACGTCGTTGCGCGGACGGAGGAGTTCTGGATGCACGATTATCTGCATCTCGTGCGAACCGTGGAACGTCTGGGGGCGAGACCATGGTGCTGGAGCGACTACGGGTGGCGGCATCCGGAGTTCCTGAAGCGCAGCCCGAAGAGCGTGGTGATGTCCAACTGGTACTACGACGAGTGGTACGGCGGTTTCGACCCCAGGACGAACAAGACAAGCGACTTGGAGAGGCTCGTCCAGTTCTGGGATCTGGAGAAGGCTGGCTTCGACCAGATTCCGTGCGGCACGAACTGGGCCGGAGAAGGGCGGCGCAACCTGAAAATCGGCGCGGACGACGTGATGGGCAAGCTCGTGAAGACATGTCGAGAGGTCATCGCGCCGGAGCGCCTGCTAGGGTTCCTCATGGCGCCGTGGGAGTGCCTCAAGGATGACGAAGCCTTTGAGATCAACCGGCGCGGCATCGACATATTCGCCGAGGCGATCAAGGGTTGACGCGCGAGTCGCTCGTCGTGAGAAAGATTCAGATTGGCTTGGTTTCCTTGATGGCGGCATTTTCGCTTCATGCCACGCCGGATCGAGTCCCTCACGGAGATGAGGCTCAGGAAGTCGGCAAGGACGCCGTCGCCCCGAAGTTCGTCGTCAGCGACGCGAAGCGCATGGGAGCCGAGATGATGAACCCGGGCGCGAAGATAAGCTGCCATGAGCGCAGGTGCGGCGGCCAGTTCAAGGTGCTCATATACGGGAATTCCATCGCGGCCCACGGACGCGCTCCGAAGATCGGATGGAACGCAGACTGGGGCATGGCGGCCACTTCGCGCGACAAGGACTTCGCCCACCTGCTCATAGCGGGCCTCGAGAAGCGCCGCGGCGAGCGAGCCGACTACCGCATCCGCAACATCGCCGTCCTGGAGCGGAACTACAGGGCGAACCTCGAGGAGTACACCGACCTCGCGGACGACGTGGCGTATGCGCCCGACTACGTCGTGATAGCGATAGGCGAGAACGTGCCTTCGGTAATGGAGTCGGACGTCTTGGACTACACGCAGTTCCTCGTGCGTCTCGCAAGGCCCCTTGTCGAAAGCGCGAAGCGCCCCAAGGTCGTAATGCGCTCTCCGTTCTGGCGAAACGTCGTCAAGGCGGGCTGCACGGCAAAAGCCGCCAGTGAGGTTGGGGCGATATACGTCGACGCGGGGCCGCTGGGCGACAGGGACGAAAACATGGCGCTCGGCCTTTTTGAGCATAAAGGCGTTGCGAAGCATCCTGGCGATCTGGGGATGCGCCGTCTTGCGGAGCTGATACTCTCGGGATTCGACGGAGGCGCAAGGTAGGATGCGGCGTGGGGACACGCACCCTCCCGTGGTTGAAGCAACCTAACAGAATTTGTTCGCACCCCACAGCCATTGCATTGGCGGTTCCCAAATTTTGTAAACAAAGGGCCATTTGTTGTCCGTGCCAGGCCATTGCGGTGATGGACGGGTTATGGTATAATGAAAACATCAAAATGGAGAAATCGCACAAATGCCTATTCCATTGACAGCTCCGCCTACGGTTGTTGAAGGCGCAAGTGTTTTGTCGGCGCCATTCGTCGCTGTCGCCACGTCTACGTCCTCTACCCGGGACTGGAACCACCGCCGGAAGCGTCGTGAATGGATGTCGGCAAAGCGTCCAAAAACAGCATGAAAACGCGCAAGAACTCGGAGGAACCAGCAAATGAAAACACCAGCACATGTTGTATTCGCCGCGCTAACGGCTAGCGCGATTCTGCCGCTCGCGGCGGCCACCATCTATGTCGACGACGACTGGGCTGGGCAAGGCGGCGACGGGTCTGCCGAGAGTCCGTTCGGCACACTTCAGGAGGCCAGGGCTGCGATGAGCACCCTCGACAAGATTTCCGTTGCCGATGGAACGTATTCCGGCGACGTGGACTTCGGCTCACTGACGCTCACGAACGAGGTGCCATCCGGCACGGCGACATATAGCGGCGACGTTGCGACGAGCGGCACGTTCAACCGCACCGGCGCTGGGACGCTGGTGCTGAACGGAACAAACACGTTCGGCAGCCTTCAGGTGCGCGAAGGCAAGACGATTGTTGCGCCGCCCAATGCCGGCGTCACAAACAAACTGACGACCACAGGTCTTAACCTGACGGCGTCGGGCTCGTCGTTGATAGTTTCAAACGCGGAAACGTCAATCAACTTGCCTTCGACGTCAGGCGTGGGCACTAGATCTGGCTCGAATCTCGCGTTTGTCGGCGGCAAACTGACAGCTTCTCTCGGTAGTGGAAAGTATTTCGCACCTGGAGGGAGCGATGGCTCTGCAACGTCCAGCTATGGGACGCTTCTTCTAGACGGCGTCGACGCGAAAATCTCGGGGGGCAATTTGTCCCCTGGATACTTGGCGGCCGGACGTGTCATCATCACAAATGAAACCAGCCTCAAAGTCGAGAATCTGCTTGGTCGTCGAGGCGACATATACCAGTACAGCGGCACGGTAGATGTCTATGGCGGCGGAACGGATGCTCTTTCGCTTGGGTACAACGTCGGCTTCACGTTTAACTACTATCTGTATGGCGGAACGCTGGACAAGTCACCGACGGCCAACAGCTATCGTGCCAACATCGGCGGATGCCATGGACAGGACGCGGGTGCAAAAGGTAATCTCTACGTCTACGGCGGAGATGTATACATACGCTGCCCGTATTGCAGGATTGGTGTGAAATACAACAATGAAGGCGGACTATACGTTCGCGGCGGAAATTTTACCATGCCAAAAGACTCCCCGTCCCTCCTGTCCGTCGGTTACGCCGGCAATGGCACATTTGAGGTTTCTAACGGAGGCGTTGTGACGATCAACGGGGCGGTGATTGCGTTGCAAGAGTCCGCAGGTGGCCGCACGGGAAAAGTAAGCCTCCTTTCAAACGGTACGTTGAAGGCGCGGAGGCTTGTGAGCAACGCGAACGTGCTCGGCACGGGTGACAAGGCGACGCTGATTCTCGACGGCGGCAAGATGATTGCGAACACCTCGGCGGTGGCGGAGTTCATGCAGGGCTTCACTGCGGCATATGTCGGCGTTGGCGGCATTGTAATCGACACGACTGGGCAGAACCTGACCATCGCGCAGTCCTTCGCCGCGCGTACGGGCACGGGGCAGTCTGCGCCTGTTGCCTCGACGGCGGCGCAGCTTGCCGCGCTGCCGGCGTTCACGAAGGCCGGGACGGGCAAGCTCACGCTTGCAGGCACGAACGACTGGCTCTGCGCGACGTGCGTCTCGAACGGAACGCTTGTCGTCGGCGACGAGGCGCTTCCAGCGACGACGCTCCAGCTCTGTGGCGGAGTGTTGGACCTCGGCGGCAACTCGTTCACAGTTGCGAACCTCGTGGGCCATGGCATCGTCTCGAACGGAACTCTCACTGTGACCGGCGCGGTTTGGCCTGGCGTATACGAGTCTGGTACGCTGAAGATCAACTCTACGGCGACGCTGAACATGACAACGCTCGGTTGCAGCGTCGCGTCCGATGGCACGTGCGGGGTTCTTGCCGTCGATGGTGCACTTGACCTTTCGGGCGTCACGGTCGTAGGCGAAAACATGGGGAACAAACCGACGAACAGAGGTCTTACGCTCGCAACGGCGACAACGCTCACCGGCGAGCCGGGTGTGGACGCCTCGCTTGTCGACAATCGCGTTTCCATCGGGGGCTGAAAGCTCCGCGTCGGCGTACCCGGAATGACGTTGATCTTCAGGTGAAAAAGGAAAGGTCGAAGATGTCAAAGGAACTGGCATTTGACGGAAGCCGCCTTGCGAGAGCGGTTGGAGCTGCCATCATTGTCGTGTTTGCGTGTACGCGTGCTGATGCGGTTGACGGCATAGCCAACAACAAAACAGGGTCGGGGTGGTCGTGGACGTCTTCGCAGTACTGGTACGACTCCGAGGGAAACAGCCTCGGCACGTATCCGCATGTGGCCGGCGACACGGCGATGGTCCTATGCGAGTCGAATGTCTTCCGCTACATAACGATTCCAACCATGTCCCTCGCCGCGCTCTCCGGCGGCTCGATGCACATGCTTCAGTTCTCGCTCAACACGGCGACTGGCGCATATCCGAAGCAGCGTCTTTCAGTCGACGACCCGGGGGGCTTTCCGGGATACATCGCCTCGTACAACAACAGGGGAAGGTGCGAAGTGCAGCTTAACGCCACGGAGGCGTTTAGCCCGACGCTGTGGAACTACGCCATAACCGGTCGCATGGGGATAGATGTTCCGGCGGCGGGGACGTCTGCGACGGTCAAGTCTCTTTTCGGCGACGGCGCGCTTTATGCCACCGGGGCCGGAACGCTCACCGTGGAGCGCACTCCCGGCAGCTCTGCGATACTTTATGCGACGACCGGCACCGTCAACATAGTCGGGCGGGCGACCGAGAACGACGCAGACGCACCCGTGCCAGGGGCATGGCTGCATCTTGACGCGTCGAAGCGCGAATCATTCGACACGGTGACCAAGGCCGACGGCTTCGAGCACGTGACGAAGTGGCGCGACGCTGACGGCGGCGCGGTGTACGCATACGAGCCGACCGACACGTCTACGGCCGGCAACATCGTGAAGACCTCAGACTCTCCGTACATCGCCGACGGCACAGTCTCGCCTACCGGCCTTCGCGTGATTGACTTCGGCGACCGATACGGCGACTCGACCGCGCTCGGGGGCTTCCCGACGAACTGCTACATGCGACTTTCGCCGGTGTGCAAGAATGTGCGCGAGGTGTTCTACGCCGGTCAGTACCGCACATCGTCTGTCGGCACGATGTTCGGCGACGGCGACGGCGCCGAGCGGTATTTCCTGACGGGCGGCGCCACTTCGCCGCTGAGCCAGAACGCGCCGAACGATACGAAGTTCGGCTGTCTGACCGTCAACGGGCAGAAGATTCCCTTCAGCGTGATATTCGAAAATCCGTACGGAACCTCCATGACGAATTTCCACGTGATGGGCATGTCCATCTCGGACGGGTCTGACGCGGCCGCAAAGATACACATGATCGGAAGCCGTGCGCGCATCGCCAGCGAGACCGGCAACTGCCGCATCGGCGAAATCCTCATATACACCAACCATCTCACTGACGTGCAGCGCAAGGCCGTGACCGACTATCTGATGGCGAAATGGCTCAAGGGGGCGGAGCGCGAGGACTTCGGCGCGGCGGTGCTTGGGCAGTCGTCGGCTGCCGCGGCGATCTCGGTGCCAGAGGGGCACACGGCGCGAATCGGAACTGTGACGGCGGCGAACGGAAAGTTCGTCAAGAAGGGCGGAGGCGTTCTTTCCGTCGGCGATGTGCAGCCGGCGACGGCCACAATCGAGGTGCAGGGCGGGCAGGTTAAGATTCGCGAGCAGCGCACCGTCGATTCCTCCGCCCCGGCTGACGGCGCGTACGTCTGGCTTGACGCGGAGGCGCAGTCGTCCGTCGTGACGCAGCAGCTAGACTACGCCCATCTCGATCCCGATAAGTACTATGTGACGCGGTGGAACGACTGCCGGGGCGCGGGGCACGAAGTCTACGCCGAGACGCCGCAGACGAACGTCTACTCCTCGTATCCCACGAACTTTCCGACGGTCGTGGATGGCGCCGCCAACGGGCACCGCGCAGTTGACTTCGGCAGAAACGTCTCGGGCGGCAAGGCGTCGTTCATGTGGCTGCAGCCGCACGGGAGCGCGAACGCATGCGAGGGGTTCATCGCGTTCAGGTTCAATTCGTCCAGTTCCACATGCAACATCTTCGGGTCGTCCGACCTGGATTTCTACCGGGCCGTGTCTGGGCGCCTTCTTGACCGCACATACGGCACCTCCGACGTGACGGCCGGGCTCTGGACGATAGACGGCATGGCGGCCGATCCGTGGCAGACGTACAGCGCCCTCAACGACACGTCCTTCCACGTCGTCTCGTTCTCGTCCAGATCGAAGGCGAAGGCCGACGTGCTTGCGAAGGACCGATTGGCTTCGGGGAACTTCCCCGGCGATCTCCGGATAGGCGAGTTCATTCTCTACGACCGCCGTCTGACTCCGGATGAGCGCCGTGCGACCACGGCCTATCTCATGAAGAAGTGGCTCGGAAAGGAGCTGCCCGGCACTATCGGCGCGGGCGACGGTGTGTCGTCCCATCCGCTTTCGTTCGCCGACGGCGCTGATGTCGTCGTTGACTCCGACTCCGACGTGAACGGGCTGAAGGTGTCTGGCGGGAGCGGCGCGGTGGTGAAGCGCGGCGAAGGTGCGGTTTCGCTGGCGTCCATCGCGGACCTGAACAGCGTCGCGTCCATTTCCGTCGAGGCGGGTTCGCTTTCCTATCCGGTTCCGGTCGGCATCGACGACAGTGACGCGCTGTTCCACTTCGACGCATCCGACACGGGCGCGCTCACGTTCGTCGAGGTTGCCAACGGGAACGGGACGGTCACGACAAACGTTACGCACTGGCTGGACGTCCGCCGCAATGGCGTGTTCGCCCACTCTTCGCTCTCGGCGTCCGAGGTCATAACATCCACGGCGTCCGGCTACGAGCTGCCCGGCAGGCCGCAGACCAGAGACCCGACGTACAATGTACCGGCGATGCCTGACGGCGTCCGCCGCCCGACCGTTGACTTCGGCGATGTGTCCTACAGCGCGGGCGCGGGCATGCAGTTCAGCGAGGCGTTCACCTCTGTGCGCGAAATACACACAGTGTTCTCCGACGCGGACTCTGCGAAGGGCGGCATGATCGTCGGCGGGCGCGGTTCCACGAATCACGCCTACGACTACCTTCGGGCGTACAGCAGCAACGGCGGTGCGCTTCTTGCCGACTCTGCGAATGCCGTTGTCCGCAACGGATACATCGCGGTCGACGGCGAAGAACAGGCGTATACGTACAGGCTGCCCAGCGGCTTCCACCTCATATCGTTCGCGCCGACGGGCGATTCTTCCGCGACTTCCATGTCGCAGGACCGCACGTCTCGTGCCGGTGGCTCTCGCATCTCCGAGCAGATCGCGTTCTCGGCGGAGCTTTCGGCGGAGCGCCGCGAATACCTGCTTAAGTACCTTATGTGGAAGTGGGGCCTGGGGGCGAATCCGGAGCGTCCGCTGGACGCGTCGTTTGATTCGCTTGCCGTGGCTTCAGGCGCGGCGCTCGACCTCGGCGGCGAGGCGTGTGTCTCGGCCTCCGCGCTTGAAGGCTCGGGCACGATCTCCGCGGGCGCGATCTCCGGCGTGACGTCTCTCGTCGTTCCCGGCGAGATCGACTGCCTGACGGTCGCTGGGACGGTCGAGTTCGCGAACGACGCGGTGTCGGTGGCGTTCCCGGACGGCATCGCAAGGCTGGGGCCGGGCGAGTATGTCGTCTTCTCGGCGGACAAGATCGCGAACGCGAACGTACTGGACGTTACGTTTACAGGTGCGATGAATCCGCGGCGGAGGTACTTCCTTCGACAGTCAGGGGACGCGCTTGTGCTGAAGGTGATCCCCCTCGGGATGTCGATAATACTCCGCTGATTTGAAAGGAGCAAGAACCATGAGAGCAATGGCTGCGGCGGCGCTTGCCGCCATGTCTGTGGTCGTGGCTGCGGCTGCGCCAGAGCCCGTCGAATACCGTCTGCCGAAGATGCGCGCCACGCCAGTCGTGGACGGTGTCGTCGGCGCCGACGAATGGCGCGACTGCGTCGGAGGGTTCGGGTTCTGCACGTATCCGGGCGACACCGCCGGCCCCGTTCCCGTGTCGTACAAGATCGGGCGCACAGGAGACAGGCTCTTCATCGCCGCAGAGCGTCCCGTCGGGCCGGCAGGGGTCGGCGTGCCGAAGTCGGAGCGCACCAGAAGCTGGGGCGTCACCTCGGACGACAACTTCGAATTCGTCTTCGTCGGCGACAGGACGACGGAGGAGCCTGACTTCAAGCACCTGATCGTCAATTCCAGCGGCGAAAAGAGGTCCCTGGCGTTCTCCGGCGGGAAGCGCACGAGGTGGACTGCGCCGTCGATGGTTGCAAAGTCCGTCGTGACGACGAACCTGTGGACGTTCGAGATGTCGATCGCGTTTTCGGACATCGGCTTCGGGGGTGCTCCGCCCGAGAACCATTCCATCCGGCTCTGCCACACGTTCTTCAACGTCGGCAGCAAGAGCGGGTACCAGTCCTCGGCCCGTCCGAAGGAGAACACGTATTTCACGGCTCAGCGCACGATTCCGCTGGTGTTCGACGACAATGCGCCCGCTGTCGAGCTGCTTGAAGGCGCGAGCGACAGAGGCAGGTGGCGGACGACCCTGAGACTCGCCAATCCGACGGACAAGGAGCTGAAGCTTGCCGTCAAGGTTCAGGGGCGTCCGTCCGACTCGCAGCCTGGGGGCATTGACGATACGGTTCCGCTCGCCCCCGGCGAAGAGCGGGTGATTCCTGTGGACGGGCCGATCATCGGCGATGAGCTTGTCGACATGATGTCTGAAGTCCGCGACGCCGAGGACGGGCGATGCTTCGCCTTTCGGCGGATAAACTGGCGTCCGAACGCGCCAGCGCCAGAGTGGGTGTTCTCGGCCGACGCCGGCAGGAAGCTGCGCGTCAAGTTCGCGTACTATCCCTCGTACGACAAGATGCGCCTTAGGGCCGACGTGTCGCGCTTCGAGAATCGGCCCGAGGCCGTGTTTTTCTCGCTCGTCGACTCAGCCGGGACGGAGCTCGCGAAGATGAAGGTTGTCGTCGGGACGAACAACCTCGCCGAGACGATATGGAACGTCCCAGACCTCAAGGCCGCAACGCAAAGGTCCGGAAATGGCGAATACAGGCTTCTCGCGTCCGTTCCCGGAGAGAAGGCGGACGAGTACGCGTTCCGCCGCGACGTATTCGGGTGGGAGGGCTACAAGGGAGGCTCTGCCGCGACAGTCCCTGCGCCGTTCACGCCCGTTGCGAGAAGGCCTGGCGCGAACGCCGGCGAGGAGGTTGTGTCGGTCGTGCTGCGCGAACACACGATCGACGGCAGGAGCGGCATGTGGAAGCAGGTCGTCGCGGCGGGCAAGCCGCTTCTGGCGCGTCCCATGCGGCTCGTGGGGGATTCGGGGAGGGTGTCTGTGGAGCAGAAGTGGGACTGCGACGGATGCTGCGAGCTGTTCCTCACGATGCCGGCTGGCGAATACGACTCTCTTTCGATCGAGATACCGGTTTGCGCCGAGCGCGCAAAGCTGATGCATGCCTGTGCGTTCGGGCTGAGGGGCAATACCGCCGGCGAGATTCCGCAGGAGACCGGCCTCGTGTGGGCGTCGCGGATGCTGCGCACGCGCGGCTACATAGGCGACTACCTTCCGTATGTGTGGATAGGCGGACCGCTTCGGGGAATCGCCATCTTCGGGGAGAGCGACAGGGGCTGGGAGACCGTCGACGGCGGTCCGTCTTGCCAGGAGAT
This sequence comes from Kiritimatiellia bacterium, assembly GCA_017405115.1. Next base: position 22,485 of record JAFRBA010000228.1, on the reverse strand, counting down.
ATGGCGTGAGGAGGACGGCACCGTCGTGCTGAAGCTGAACATCATCCAGAGGAAAGCCGTCCTGACGGCCCCGCGCACGATCCACCTCGGGATGCAGGCCACGCCCACGAAGCCGATGGAAGACGGCTGGCGCGGCATCGGCATAGGCACGCTTATCGGCTCCTGCAAGAGCTGGGGCGCATATCAGGGATGCGACTCCGTGAAGCCCTTCGACGGGACGGACGAGTTCTTCCGCAAGATGGGCGAGGCGCGGCGGACCGGCAGGCAGGACAAGGCGTACATGTCGAACGCCGTGGAGCGTTGCGTCGCGATGTCCGGTGCGACTGGCGCCGGCGCGGAGAGAGTGCGAAAGAACTACGCCGTCAACTTCGCAATCGCGATGCGCGAATCGGCACAACGCGCGAAGAGCCAAGACAAGCGGCTCGTCTTCTACACGAACGGACGCGGCGTTCATCTCGGCAGCGCCGAAGGCAGTACGTTCTGCGACGAATGGGAGCGCAGCGCGTTCGCGGCCCGGCCATACGCGTTCTCGGACACGAGCAGCTATGGGCTCGACCCGTGCGCGTCGTTCCGCGACTACGCGGCGTTCTGGTACGAGAAGATGCTTTCCACCAAGGCCTGCGACTATCTGTACTGGGATTGCGTCTACTGCCAGCCCAACACGGACCTGGTCGGGACGGAGGCATACGTGACGCCGTCCGGCGAGACGCAGCCGGGGTGCGGAATCTTCAACATGCGCGCACTGGTCCGCCGCGGCGCCGCGCTGCAGTCCGAGCTCGGGTTTGAATGCCGCCGCAACTGGGTGCACATGACGAACACGGCGCTGTCGCCCATACTTTCTTTCGCGGGCGTGAACTACGACTGGGAGGACGTCGACGGCGACAAGCCTCTGCACGAGCGCTACAGCCGTGCGCGGATACAGGCGGAGACGATAGGTCGCCAGCACGGCAACAAGGTTGCCGTCATGGGGTATTTCGCGACGAAGGACCGGAAGAGCGCGAAGCTTCAGCGCCTTGAGCGATGCGGCACCGGCCTCTGCCTGACGCATGAGATAGGCTGGGGGAGGGTTCCTGCGTGGGGCGCGGCGAGGCGGCGGCTTGTCGACCTCGGCTACACGAAGCCGGACGCGAAGGTCTGGAACTACTGGGACGAGGACGTTCCGTTCCCCGTCGCAATCACTGGCGGCGAGACCTCGGCGCTTGCGTTCTCGCACGGAGGCAGGGTGGTGGTCGTTGTCAGCGACTGGAGCGGAGGCGCGGAGTATTCCATCGCGCCAGACGCAAAGACGCTCGGGCTGAAGGCGGGCTTCCGGGCGCGCAATCTCGAGACCGGCGAGGAGATTCCCGTCGCTGACGGCGCGGCGAAGGTGACGCTCGGCAAGTACGACTTCGCAATGGTGGTGTTCGAATGAAGGCGGCCGCGCTCGCATCGTTGGCCGCGGCGTTCACGGTCGGCGCTTTCGCCCGCGAGATATCGTGGGCACCTTCCAGGTTCGAGGGCGATTCGTCAATAGACGAGCTTCCGCTTAGGTTCTCGTACTTTCCGACTGCCGGGCGCATAAGGGTTTCGCACGGAGAAGAAGGGAAAAGCGGCGTGTTCACCATTCGCGACGCGAAGGGCGAGCAGGTGTTCCGCCGCGAGGTGTCAGACGCCACTGAATGGTCGGCTATGGTCCCCGACCTGAAGGCGCACACGCTGAAGGCCGGCGACGGCGGGTACGTGGCGGAGTTCGTCGAGAAGGACGGCGAGACTGTGCGGGTTCCGTTCCGCCGCGACGTGTTCGAGTGGGAGGGCAACACGTATGGGCTTTCCGACACGGTGCCGCCTCCGTTCGGCCCCGTGGACGCTTCGGAAGGCATGGTCCGCACCGTGCTGCGCGAACACACGCTGGGCAGCCTCGGCTTTCCGTCGCGCATCGTGGCGGCGGGCGAGGACGTTCTGTCCGCGCCGATGCAGTTGCTGGCGCTCAGGAACGGCAGGAGGGTGGAGATATCGGGCGGCGGGTTCCGTTTCACGGAGCGGCGCAAGACGTCCGCAAAGGGATTCGCCGAGTTCGACGCCGGTTTTCTGAAGGGACGCATCGACGGCGAATGGTGGTGCGACGGAATGTACGACTGCCGGCTGACGCTCCTTTCGTGCGAAGTGGACGAGCTGTATCTGCGGATACCGCTCAGGAAGGAGATCGCAACCCACATGCACGCCGTGTCGTCGGGCACGCGCAACAACTACGCGGGGCGGATTCCGGATGGCAGGTGGATCGTGTGGCACGGCGGCAAGCTTCGCCCCGCATACGGCGGCGACTACTGTCCGTACCTGTGGGTCGGCGGACCTCTTCGCGGCGTTTCCGTGTTTGGAGAGAACGACAAGGGCTGGGTGCATGGCCGATGGACCTGCCAGGACGTGAGGCGCACGGACGACGGCGGCGTGGAGGTGTGGCTGAACTTCGTGCAGGGGCATCTCGATGTCGCGAGACCGCGCACGATCCACATAGGCATGCAGGCCACGCCTGTGAAGCCGATGGAGAATGGCTGGCGCGCGATAGGCGGCGAACATCTGCTCGGCGGATGCTGGTACTGGGGCTGCCAAACGCCTTGCAACGACATTGAGCCGTACGACGGCACGGACAGGATATTCAAGAAGATGGCCGAGGCGCGGCGGACTGGAGTCGTGGACGAGGCGTTCGTCGACGAGTTCCTCAAGGGCTACCGCTGCTCGGACGTCGTAGACGCCGCGTCGGCCGAGAGGCGCCTGGCAGAGGTGCGGCGCCATGTTCGCATTGGGCTCAAGGAGGCCGCGGGTTCCAAGGGCGGCGCGTGGGATCTGGCGTTCTACACCAATGGGCGCGGGATACGGCTTGGCGTTCCGCCTGCCTCCACGTTCTGCGACGAATGGAGGATATTCAGAAGCGTGAACAGGGGCGCGTTCAGCATAGACGCCTCGGGTGCATACGAGCTTGACCCGGTGAGAAGCTACCTCGACTACGCCGCTACGTGCTGGCGTCGCATCGTGGGCTCGGGCGCGTGCGACTACATCTACTTCGACTGCGCCATGCTCACGCGCAACCTCAACTCGGAGACCTCCGACGCGTTCCGCACCGCAGACGGGTCGATTCACGCCGCGAGCGGGATATTCAACATGCGCGAGCAGGTGCGGCGGTGTGCGGTTACGATGGCGGAGATGGGCAAGCCGTGCCGCCGAAACTGGATCCACATGTCGCGCACGGCAATGGCCCCGATCTCCGCGTTTGCCGGGCTGCACTACGACTTCGAGGACAACAACGCGTCCACTCCGTTGCAGGAGCGGTATTCGCGCGACTATCTGCTGGCCGAGACGATTGGCCGCCAGTTCGGCGTCAGGACCCGGGTCATGTGCTATTTCGACGGGGCAGACCCCGCCAGGCTGCCGGAGCTGGTCGACAGCGCGATGGGCGTGATGCTCACGCACGAGCTGGAGTGGCGCCGCATGGGCCGCTGGAACGAGCTCCGCGCGAAGCTGCTGGAATGGGGCTACGGGGCGAGCGGCACCCGCGTCTGGAACTACTGGGACGCGAAGGGCTATCCGCTCTCCGTCGGTGGGATCGAGACGTCGTCGCTTGCGATGCGCCGGGCAGACGGCGAGGCGCTCGCCGTAGTGTCGTCGTGGGAAAAGAAGGACGGCGTGGCGACGCTTCGGCCTTCCGCCGCGCTCGCCGACGAGGGATGCGAAGCGGAGGACTGGTTCACGGGCGAACGCCTGCAGAAGGAGGATGGCGCATTCGCGTTGCCGCTGGAGGGCTACCGCTGGCGGATCGTGCGCTTCCGCCCGAGCGCCGCGGGCAAGGAGGCGAAAGGCTCGTCGACTGACGTGGTCGAATGCCGCTATCCGATGTACGTGCCGTGGGCGACGGAAGTCGAAATCGAGCCTGTTGGCGGCGGCAAGCCGTACATGACGTTTGTCAAGCATGGAAACATTGTCATCCGAGGGCGGCCGGGCGAGAGGTTCCGCTGCAAATGGCAAGATCTCAACGGCACGCCAGACCAGATGGAGGTAGAGCTGAAATGAAGGCTCCGGCCTTAGCCGCAATTGCCGCGCTCCTCTCGTCTGCCGCAGCGGCGATTCCCCGCGCCGAGCTTCTGCCGGACAAGTGCGACGCTTCGCGCTGGCGGCTCAAGATTCGGCTTGTCAACGACGGGGCGGGGCCGATTCTGTTCAAGGTGAAGGCGTCGGGCAGCCCCGAGCATTCACAGCCGTCGGGAGTGGAGAAGCTGGACCACGCCAATGCAGGTGCCGTTCACGTGGTTCCTGTGTCCGGCCCGATAATCGGCGACGAGAAGGTTGACCTCGACATAGACGTCAGAGACGCGCTCTCGGGACAGGAGTTTCTCGTAAGGAAAGTCGCCGGGTGGCGTCCGAACGGAAAGGGAGACGCCGCAGACTTGGAACGTGGGGTGAAGTTTCGCTTTGCCTACTACCCGTCGTGGAACAAGATCAAGATCTCGGCGAACGTATCCAAGGCTTCGCCGCGACCGAAGGGCTTTGACGCAGCGCTGCTGGACGCCGGCGGCGCGGTTCTCGCGACGACGAGGCTGGCGGTCGGGACGAATCAGGTCGCGGAGACGATATGGTCCGTGCCGGATCTCGGCGCGGCGACGCGCAGAAGCGGAAAGGCCGGGTATTCGCTAACTCTCTCGGACGCGCGCACGGGATACAAGGAGACGCGGCAGTTCGAGCGGCATGTCCTGGCGTGGGAAGGATACCGGGGCGGGCTGAGCGACGCGGTGCCGCCGCCTTTCGAACCGGTGAAGACTCGTCCGCACAGGAAATCTGCCGACGAGGAGATTGTGTCCGTCTTGCTGCGGCATCATCTGGTGGACACGAAGACCGGGTTGTGGAAGCAGGTCGTGGCGGCGGGGAAGCATGTGCTGGCGCGTCCGATGCGGCTTCTCTCAAGTTCCGCATCGGAGCTCGCGGCGCTTTCAGGCAGGTGCAAATGGGACGTCGACGGATGCTGCGTGTGGAGGCTGTCGCTGCCGGCCGGCAGCCACGGACCGCTGTCTTTGGAGATACCGGTGAGGGCCGAGCGCGCAAAACTGCTGCACGTCTGCGCCGACGGCATGAGGCGCAACTACGCCGGGGCGATTCCCGCCGGAGATGGAGTGGTGTGGGAGTCGTCGAAGGCGTGGCGTTCCCGGATACGCGGACGGTACGTGCCGTACATCTGGATAGGCGGCCCGCTGCGCGGCATCGCGGCGTTCTGCGAAAACGACCGGGGCTGGGAGGGCGGCGGACAGGAGATCGTGCGCGAGGCAGACGGCACGGTTGTGCTGCGGTTCAACTTCTTCGACCGTCCCGTGCGGCTGAAGGAGGCCACGACGATCACGCTGGGATTCCAGGCGACGCCTGTGAAGCCGATGGAGGACGGCTGGCGTGGACGCTCGCCTGGCATCCTGCTAGGCACATGCAAGTGCTGGGGGTCGTTCACCGGGTGCGCCGACATGCATCCGTACGACGGCACGGAAGAGTTCTTCCGCAAGATGGGCGAGGCCAAGGCCGCTGGCAAGTACGACGACGCCTACGCAGTCAGATGCGCGACCGAGCGCGCGTCGTTCGTGCCGGAGGAGCTGGCGAAGGAACGTCAGGGCGTGTACAGCAGCCATCTCGTGAACATGCGGTGCGGACTCCGCGAGTCGGCCCTGCGCAAGAGGGATCCGTCTCGCAAACTCGCGTTCTACACCAACGCCAGGGGAGTGCGCCTCGGCACGCCGGATGGACGCACGTTCTGCGACGAGTGGACCGGCGGAGAGTTCGCCAACCGTCCGTACGCCTGGGGGGCGAACGTCGCGTACGCCGGCGAGCCGACGGCCTCGTATCGCGACTTTGCGGCATATTGGATGGAGCGCATGCTGAAGACCGGCGCGTGCGATTACCTCTACTGGGACTGCGTCTTTCTGAGGTCGAGCTTCGACCTTGTGGGCTCTGATGCGTATGTGCGGCGGGACGGGTGCATCGAGCCGTCGACCGGGATGTTCAACATGCGGGCGCTCATAAGGAGAGCGGCGGTCCTTCAGACTGAGCTTGGCGTGGAGAGCCGCCGGAACTGGGTGCATATGACGAACACCGCCATGGCGCCGGTCGTGTCGTTTGCCGGGCTGAACTATGAATGGGAGGACCTGCCGTCCGATCGTCCGCTCCACGAACGCTACAGCCGTGAACTGATCCAGGTGGAGGCGACAGGGCGCCAGTTCGGAAACAAGACCGCGGTGATGGCGTACTTCGCCACGAAGGATTCGCAGAGCGAGACTCTGAAGACGCTGGAGAGGCAGGGAACGGGGCTTTGCCTGACGCATGAGATATGGTGGGGGCGAGTGTCCGCATGGGGAAGGGCATATCGGCTGCTGAAGTCGCTTGGCTATGCCGACACGGATGCGAGAGTGTGGAACTACTGGGACGAGGACGTTCCGTTCCCCGCAGCGATCACGGGCGGCGAGACGTCGGCGCTTGCGTTCTCGCACGGAGGCAGGGCGGTGGTCGTTGTCAGCGACTGGAGCGGAGGCGCGGAGTATTCCATCGCGCCAGACACAAAGACGCTTGGACTGAAGACGGGCTTCCGGGCGCGCAACATCGAGAACGGCGAGGAGATTCCCGTTGTCGACGGCGCGGCGAAGGTGACGCTCGGCAAGTACGACTACGCAATCGTCGTGTTCGAATGACTTCGCTACCCACAACCAGGATAGGTTTGGCATAATGCACGTCAAATTAAGGAGATTGAGTAGATGAACATGCTTGCGATCCTAGTGGCGGCTGCCGTTGCGTCCGATGGAGGTCTTGTCGCCCATTGGACGTTCGACGAGGGAAGCGGCCCTATAGCCTCCTGCGCCGAAGGCAAAGAGGCAGACGGCGAGCTTTCCGCCGGAATGAAGTGGGTGACGGGGCCGTTCGGCAGCGCTCTTGCCTTTTCGGGGACGAACTCGACCGTGTCGTTCGCCTCGTTCCCAAAGTCGGTCTCCGGCGCTGAGAAGTGCACCGTTGCGCTCTGGGCGCGCTGGAACGGTGGCGGCAAGGGAGAGTGGCCGGCTCTGCTCTCGACAGACGGTTGGGTCTACGGCGGCTTGATGTTCTTCGTCAGCAACGGAACGGCCTCGCTCCGCATGAGGGCGAAAGACGCCAATGGGCTGTTCCGCGAGACGAAAGAGATGTTCCTCGACAAGATCCCGACTGCGAAGTGGACGCATCTTGCCGTCACGTTTGCACGGCCAGATCTGACGCTGTACGTGGACGGCAAGAAGGTTGCGTCCGCAAAATGGGACGGCGGATTCGCGGAGGCGAAGAAGTTCGACCTCGGGCGCGCCTTCGGCAAGGCGTGCCACGACGGATTCATCGACGATCTGCGGTTCTACTCCCGCTCCCTTGCGCCGAAGGACGTTGAGAAGCTTGCGTCCGACGGCGTCCATGCGGAGGTCGAGGGCTACCAGGACGACGGCACCGGCGGCATCGAGCCGGTGCGCTTCCACGGACTTGACGCTCCTGTCGCGGTTGCGCTGAAGGGGGACCCCGCTACGCTGGCAGTTGACGTCTGTGGCAGGATCACGTCTCTGAAGGAGAACGCGACGGGACGCGAGCTCATGAAGAACACTGTGTCTTTTGCGTCCGCTGCGTTTGCGAACGGCGGTGCGGCCAGAAGCTGGAGGGCCAAGTCCGCTAACGGCGGAATCGTGCTGGCCTGTCCTGACGGCGAGGTCGAGTTCTCTGTGAAGCCGTTCGATGGGGGATGGGAGTTCCGTGTGGTCAGGTCGACGCTGCCCCCGCACAAGTCGTTCTCGTTCTGCCGCGTCGCGCCCGATTGCGCGAAGTGGAAGGGTGATTTCGTCAACGCCTGGAGCGACGAGAAGTCCGCTGTGTGTGTCCGTTCCGGCGACCTCTACGGCAATCCACAGGCGAAGTCCGCGCTTTCGGTGGATGTTGGCGCGGCATGCCCGCTCGTCGGGCGCACGGCGTATCTTGCCGCCGGTCCCCGCGATGGCTTCCGCGGACAGCTCAAGGCGATGACATTGGCGGCCCAAGCGCCGCATTCGCCGAGCGGCGGCGCGTGGGCAATGGACTCTGACGTCGGGCGGCGTTCGTACTTCTTCTTCTATCCATACCCCTGGAATCTGGAATGGGGACTTTCCCTCGCGCGGCGAGGCGGATTCTCCAACCTGCACTTCGCCGGCTGGGCGCAGACGCTGGGCCACAACGACCCTGACCCGAAGCAGTTCCCCGGCGGACTGGACGAAATGAGGGATTACGTCCGCAGGATACACGACGCCGGGTTCTATGTCGGCATCCATACTCTGACGGCCTGCATTGCGAACCACGACAAGTGGATACGTCCGCTCTGCAGCACCAACCTCTACGCAATCTACTCCTACACGCTTGCCGAGCCTTTCACGGACGAGTCCACCGAGGTGCGCGTCAACGAGATGCCAGGCCCAAGGCACAGCCTTATAGCCACGTACACCACGAACGGCAACTACCTCCGGTTCGGCAACGAGCTGATGCAGTACACGGGCATACGCCGCGAGAAGCCCTACGCATTCACTGGCATCAGGCGCGGCGTACTAGGCACTAGGCGCGGCGGGCCGTATCCGGCGGGAACGCGAGTCGATTATCCGCGCAACCACTATGTCGCGTTCTACCCGGAGCCGGACTCTCCGCTCGCCGACGAGCTCGCGGAGCGCCTTGGCAACGTCTACCGGACATGCAGGCTCGACGAGTTCTACTTCGACGGGTCGGAGGGCATGGACACGCGCTACGGCACTGACGCGATGCGCCACAAGATATTCAGGCAACTTGTTAAGGACATGCCGCCGGACGCCAAGGAGGGCCCCTCCATCGAGGCCAGCTGCAACAATGCGAACAACTGGTGGTTCCAGACGCGCATGGCGACGACCGACCACGGCGTATGGGGCGTGAAGCGCTTCCACGACTGGCATGTCAGGAGCGCGATCGCGACATCCCGCATGGCCAACTTCCTGGAACCGCAGATGGGCTGGTGGCAGCCGCGCGTGGCCGTGCCAGGCAGGGTCGCCGGACACTACTTGGACGAGATGGAGTACTTCGCCTCGCAGAACGCAGGCCATGACGCGGCGATGTCGATCCAGGGCGTATGGAAGTTGCCGACGCCTTTCACCCAGAAGCGGCAGCTGACGGTGCTCGGCTGGTACGAGCGCGCCCGCATCGCCAGGGCGTTCAACGCCGACGCGGTGGTGGCCATGAAGGTTCCGGGCGCGGAGTTTCGCCTTCGCCAGGGCAAGAACGGCGTCTGGGGTCTCACGCCGGTCGAATGCTCGTACCACCGCGCAGACCACGATTCCCTGATGAAGTGGAGCCTTGAACGCTCCGAGGCCGGCGCAGCGGCTCTGCGGGTTGAATCGCTCTTCGCCGTCAAGCCCTATGACGACGCAGCGGCGATGGCTGTCCTCGTCGCCTCGGACCTTCCGAATATGAAGACGGACGCGGCGGAAGGCGTAAAGGTGTCGGTGTCCTCCGGCGCGGACAAGACACATGGAGCGACTGTCCGGCTTGCCGCGAAAAACGGGACGGCCCAGAAGAACGGCGCATGGGCGAGGTCGAGGAAGTTCATCGCTTCGCCATACCTCGACCTCGGCAAGGCCAACGCCTACGGGTTCTGGGTGAAGGGTGACGGGTCGGGTGCGCTCCTCAACTTCGTCTGTCGCGGCGCAAAGGAGTACCACGCTGGGACGAGCGACCACTACGTGCGGCTCGACTTCACCGGCTGGCGGTACTTCGCTGTGGCGATGCGCGAGCGCGAGGGGTATGCGAGCGCGGACTATGTGTGGCCGTATTCCGGCGCGATCCACGACCGGCTGCGGACAACTGTCGACACGAAGCACATGCAGGAGTTCTCGATATATCTGAACGACATCGCGCCAAGCAAGTCCGCCGCAGTCGAGGTCTCTGAGGTTCGCGCGCTGGAGACGTTCCCCGCAGAGGCGAAGGGGCTTTGCGTGTCTGTGAACGGAGCGCGACACGAGCTGCCGTTCGCGCTCGTCTCCGGCGAGTTCGCCGAGCTTGAGGGCGGCGTCTGGACGCGCTACTCCGAGATGGGCGAGCCTGTCGAACGCGCGACGGCGAAAACGTCCGTCGCACTGAAGAAAGGGGCGAACTCCTTCGAGGTGAAGGGCTCATTTGCGGACGGCTCACCGCTCCGCGTCAACACCGCGACTTTTGCGCTTGGCGCGGCGAAGCGGGCGTTCGTCGAGAAGCTCACGCCGGAGATGCGCCGCGCAATGAGGCACGAGGCGATGGCTTCGATCGTATACGCGCCGTCGAAGGGCTTTGACGGCAAGGCCGCGTTCGCGGTGCGTCCCGGGGAGAAGGCGACGCTTTCGCTGGAGATTCTCGGTCCGGTGGACCATCCGGCGCTTTCATGGAAGTGCGGCGGAGCGCAGGGCGCGGCGGAGTTCGGTGCGACTGTCGGCGAGGGCCAGCTGCTCGTGTGCTCCGACGGCGTGGCCTGGAAAGTCGTCGCGGCGAAGGACTGGTCGGTTGTCTCGGAGGGGCGCCTTGCGCGGCCGCTGCCTGAGTTCACGGGGAGCGGCGAGGTCTTGATCTCGTCCTCGGACGCGGCGAACGCCTTTGCGGTGGCCGACCTGACGAAGTGCTATGTTGCGCCGGCTCAGTATGTCGCAGCCGGCGGGAAGTACAGGTTTCTCGCGTTCAACATCTGGGGCGACTTCTTCAAGAACCCCGTCCACGAGCGTGACCTGCAGCAACTCGAGATACTCAAGGGCCACGATCCAGACTTCATCGGACTTCAGGAGGTGACGCCGAGGTTCTGGAAGTCGAGGCTCGTGAGCGGACTCGTCGCCGCAGGATATGAATGCATCGGAGCGGAGATGGGGCCGAACGACAAGCACCGCGTAGCGGCCAACCCTGTGTTCTTCCGCAAGTCGCGCTTCGAACTGGTCGAGAAGGGCTCGCGGTGGTTCCATCCCGAGCTGGACTACTCGAAGGGCGTCGTGTGGGCTGTCGTGCGCGAGAAGGCGACGGGACGGAAGTTCGTGGTGTTTGCCTCGCATTTCTGGTGGCAGGAGAAGGGAGTGGCCGACGACTACCTGCGGCTTCTGAACGCGCGCATGCTCCACGAGACGGTCTCTGACGTGGCGAAGAGGCACGGCGCTGCGGTTGTCGGTGGCGGCGACCTCAACTCGCCCGTGACGTCGTCGGCCCTGAAAGAGCTGAAGAAGCTCGGCTGGTGCGATGCACAGGAGAAGTCGCCGGAGACGGATCCGCGCGCCACGTGGCGCGACTTCCCGGAGCGTGACGCGAGCGGAGTGTACCGCGGCGTACAGCCGGAGAAGGCGAAGAAGCAGGAGTGGCTCGACCACGTGTTCTATTCTCCGGAGGCGGTTAAGCCGATCAGGTTCTCGATGGATCGCACGCAGCAGGCCCTCGACGTCTCCGACCATTCGCCAGTAATCTTCGACTTCTTGATGCAGCGCTGAAGGTGCCCGCTACGGCACCTTGTTTAAGGCGCTCAGTGCCATGAAGAAACTTCAAGTCTAGGATAGCAGTCATCTCTATCGGCAGGTCTTTAAAGTGGTGCCAGTGGGAGACGCTGCTCGTGACGATGGGGGGATGCGCTCTCTACTACGTCATACGCAAAAACCTCTCCATCGCGATGCCGCTCTTGGGCGAAATCGGCATCTCGAAGGTGCAGCTCGGCGCCGAGTCTGCGAAGAGCCACGGCAGCCACAGGTGCTACCGGCTGACGTTCGCGACGCTGCCCGCAGGGCGGGGCGATCCTGGGCATAAACCGGACCGTTGATTGGGTCGCCGCGCTGCCGTTCGTCGACAAGAGCGACACCTAAAGGCAGAGTCCTGTTTTGACAACTACAACAAGTCCTGTTTTGATTTCACCCCGACACTCATACGTCTGCGAGTTGCGGTGCGTCGTGTGGTTTGCTATAATGGGCGGCATGAAACCAGTTCTCTGCATTGCGCTTTCCGCGGCGGCCGTCTCCGCGGCGGCCGTCGGCGACGCTACCCGGCCTTCCTTCCTCCAGCCCACCGACGTGTGGGCCGGGATCCCCTCGCATCCAGCCGTCGTAAACTCCGTTGCGATCGAGGAGTTCGGCCGCGGCGATCGCAACATCTCGCTCGCCGGCGAGTGGGACTTCGTCGCCTTCCGGCACGGCAGCGGGCATCGCACGTGCCGCTACATGAACGACCTGTGGGCGAAGGGCGGCCGCAAGATAAAGGTGCCGGGGTGCTGGGAGGCGGAAGGCGTCGGCGAGGAGGGCCTGAGCAACCCCGGACTGTGCCAGGACAACAGCCGCAAGCGGATCCGCCACAGCTACGTGGGCGAAGGCTGGTACAGGCGCTACGTCGACATCCCGAAGTCCTGGGACGGCAGTCGCATATGGATCAAGATCGGCGGCATCCTCGCACAGGGCTGGGTGTTCGTCAACGACCAGGCGGTCTGCCAGTTCGACTCCGGGGTGGGCTCCTACAAGTGGGAGATAACCGGTTTCGTGACGCCCGGCGAGAGTGCGAAGATTGTCGTAAACGCCGACAACGAGGTCGGGCACCGCGGCGGGCCGCCCGCCTCCATCGAGCGCTGGGGCGGCATCTGGCGCGACATTGAGCTGGAGGCGACCGGAGATGCAATCATAGACGACGTCTGGATGCGCGGCGACTACGACGCGCGTTGCGCCGAGGCGCGGGTCTCCGTCGAGGGAGTCCGCCGCGCCGTCGGTCAGCTCTCGGTGCGCCTTAGCGTGGAGGGCCACTCGGCCGAGGCCGAGGTCGGCGCCGACGGCAGGGCGACGGTGCGCGTTCCGCTGAAGGAGTTCCGCCCGTGGTCGCCCGAAAGCCCGGGCCTTTACTGGGCGCGTATCGAGCTGCTGGAAGGAGGGAAGGTGGTCGACGTCAGGAACGAGCGCTTCGGCGTGCGCAAGATCGAGGTCCGCGGAAGGGAGTTCCGCCTCAACGGCCGCCCGTTCTTCGTGCGCGGCGTCGGCGACAACCCGCAGTATCCCATCACGGGCATCACGCCGGCCGACCGCGACTTCCACCGCGCGCGCCTGGCGAAGATGAAGGCTGCCGGGTTCAACTACATCCGCCACCACACCCACTCGGAGTGCGCCGAGTACATGGAGGCCTGCGACGAACTCGGCCTGATAGTGGCGCCCGAGATCCCGTATTACCTTGACAACCCCAGCGACTACTTCTCGTACGACCCGCTGCGCGACGTCGAGACGCTCCTGCGCACGTTCAGGCACCACCCGTGCTTCGGCGTCCTCTCCTTCGGCAACGAGGGTCTCCTCGGCCCAGGGGCCAACAAGATAGCATACGACTTCGCCAAGTCGTTCGACCCGGACATTCTGGTGATCGCGCAGGACGGCGGAACGTACCTATGCAACAACGGCGAGGACTGCTCCGACTTCTGCTCCGGTCCGCTTACGATATGGAAGCGCGGCACCTTCAACCCGCCACGCCCGTTCGTCGCCCACGAGTACATGAACCTTGCCGCGAAGTTCGACTGGCGCACGGAGAGGGACTTCACCGGCGTCTGGGTTCCGCCGATGACCGAGGAGGACCGCGTTTCGCACCTCGCGCACACCGGGCTGCCGATGGAGTGGCTGGTGCGTCTGCAGGAGTCGGGGCATTCCCTGCAGTCCCTCTGGCAGAAGATCGGCGTGGAGTCCGCCCGGGCGGATCCGTACTGCGACGGCTTCATCTTCTGGACGATTGCCGACTCGACAGTCTTCAACAAGAAGGCCGGCACCTACACGAGCCAGGGCGTGTTCGACCCGTTCTGGCGTCCCAAGCGCTGCGGGTCCACGCCCGAGTCGTTCGCACGCTTCAACTCGGCGACGTGCCTTCTCCTCGACACGGAGGAGATGCCGAGCAACCCGAAGCAGGAAGACGACCCGATGCTTCTTTGCTCCGGCGGCAGCGAAGTCTCCCCTGCGACGAACCGCGTCTTCGCCTCAGGCGAGCGCATAGGCGTGTCGTTCGTGCTCTCGCACTACGGGGAGTCTCCGATCGTCGACGGGCGCATCGAGTGGGTGTTCGCCGACGACGACGGAAGGGCGCTTGCCTCCGGCACGGTGGCGCTTGGCGACCAGCCTGTCGGGCCGGCCCGCGAGGTGGCGAAGTTCGGCGTCGAGGTTCCGGCCGTGGAGGCTCCCGTCAAGGCGACGCTCACCGCGACGGTGGTTTCCGACGAGGCCGGCGTACGGCAGGCGAACAGCTGGCCTTTCTGGTTCTTCCCCAGGACAAGTCGTCCGGAGGCGCCTGAGGGCGTGGCGGTCGTTCGCTTCGGCGACGAGGCCGCGGCCGAGGCGGCGCGCCGCGAGGGGAAGGGGATCGTCGTCATGGGCCCTGCGACCGGCTGGCCGAACTACAAGATGGGCTGGTGGAACATCGGCGCGCAGGTCGGCACCGCGTTTGTGCGCCATCCCGCGCTCGGTGCGTTCCCGTACGAGCGCTTCCTCGCCCCGCTCCACTTCCGCATGATCCGCGAGGGCGTGAAGCTGCCGGTCGAGGGATGGGATCCGAGCGAATTCATAATGGTCGGCGAGGGCATGAAGGACGCCTACCTCTACATCGCCGCAAAGGAGCGCCTGGACGGCGGACGAGAGGTGTTCGTGTCCGGGCTTGACCTTGACTGCGGCACGGTCGAGGCCAACTTCCTGCTCGGCGAGCTCTTTCGCTGGGTCGCCGCCGGCCGCTGACATGTTTTGGTAGTCGCACGCCGAATGACCCAGAACCGACGCATGCTTTTAACCTAAAAATCGCAATTGACGCGCGAAGGCGCCTGGCGGCGCAGACCACGAACCCGTCGGCGCGGCGAATCGCGCGTCGCGCGCAATTGCGTTGGGCGCGGCGGCTCTTCGTCCGAAGGCCTCGGCTGTTCCCCATGTCGCCACCTCGGTCACCATCCGCTCGCCCGGCCTTCGCGAGAGCCGCCGCGTCCCCCGCAAACCTTCGGTTTTCGCCGCGCCGTCGGACACGAAACGCCGCCTCCGCGGCACACGAACACTTTCCACTGCACTTGCCTTGCCTGTTGCCCTCCAAGGGCAGAACGGCCTTGGGACTCTCCACTCTTCCACTTCTCCACTTCTCCACTTTTCAACCATTCTCCGTTCCCCATTCCCCGAATCAAGACCGTTCTACTCTTGAGGAAGCGAATGAATGGCCGAAGAGAAGTTAAGATTTTCGTGTCTCGCGCAGGCGAGCGTTCGTGTCGCTGCGGCTTGCCGAGGGCCGAAGGCCGAAAAGGCGCGGCGGCTCGTGGCGAAGGTCGCCCTACAATAGTGACAACCGAATCGCTGGAAGAGGTATCCAAACGACCTTCAAGCCAACGCGTTGCCGCGCCCTTTCAAGGCGGCGGAACGCCGCCAGGCAAGCAGGTAGCGTTTCGTGGTCGCGCCGCAGGCGCAGAGACAGCTCATCACTCACATGGTCAAGCCGTGGCTTACGGCCGCTGAAGACGAGCGGACGGGCCAGGATTTTGGTATAATACGCCGCGTGGAAACGAATGCCATAGTGAGGCCGGCCACGCTCGGCGACGCGGAGAGGATATTCGCGCTCATCGGGCGCAACACCGACATGCTCGTGCCGCGGTCGCTCGGCAGCGTGGTGGAGAACATCGACAGGTTCGTCGTGGCCGAGTGCGGCGGCTCCATGGCGGGCTGCGCTGCGTACCAGATACATCCCGAGATCGGCGACGCCGAGGCCGCGACGGTAGAGATCGTCTCCCTCGTCGTCAAGTCGGTGTTCCGGCGCAAGGGGATCGGCCGGCTTCTCGTGGAGGCCGTCATCGAGAACGCGAGGCGCTTCCGCCCGTGCGAAGTGATAGCGCTCACGTTCACGCCGGGGTTCTTCGCCTCCCTCGGGTTCTCGAACGCGCCGAAGACGGAGATCATGCACAAGCTCTACACCGGCTGCATAAACTGCACCAAGCACATGAACCCCTACACCTGTCCGGAAGTCGCCATGCGCCGCCGGCTGGAATACTGAACAACCAAAGGACGGAAGACCGGCAATGACGGCGGCAGACGAAAACGGGTTCGGCAGGGATTCGGCGCGCGCGGGAGGCCGTGCCGGCAGGCACGGCCACAAGGGTCCGCGCGAGCTCGTCGCCGGCGGCGAGTGGCTGTTCGGGCGCAACCCCGTGGAGGAGGCGCTGGCCGCTGGACGGCGCACCTGCTCCGAGATCGTCCTGCCCCCGGCCTCGCCCGACGAGGACGACCAGCTGCAGCGCATCCGCGACGAGGCCCGTGCACGCCGGTTGGTCGTGCGCACCATGGGCCGCGACCAGCTCGACCGCCTCACGCGCTTCGGCCATCACCAGGGCGTCGCCCTCAAGACGACGGGCTATCCGTACGTCGGCTTCGACGAGATCGTCGCGGCGGCGGAGGCGGACGAAAACGCCGTCGTCCTTCTGCTCGACCATCTCGAGGATCCGCAGAACGTAGGCGCGATCCTGAGAACTGCGGCGGCAGTCGGCGTGACGGGCGTCGTGATACCGGAAGACCGCGCCTGCGGCATCACCCCGGCCGCGGTGCGTGCGTCTGCCGGCGGCGCCGAGCACGTGAAGGTCGCCCACGTCGTGAACCTGCCGCGGGCCATGAAGGTCCTTAAGGAGGCAGGCGTGTGGCTCACGGGCCTCGACTGGGGCGACGACGCAAGACCGTATACAGCCATTGACTTCAAGGGGCGCGCCGGTCTGGTCGTCGGCGCGGAGGGCGCGGGGCTCTCGAGGCTCGTGCGCGAGACGTGCGACTTCATCGGCGTGCTGCCGATGCCCGGGGGGTTCGAGTCTCTTAACGCCGGCGTGGCGGCGGCCGTCGCGCTGTACGAGATAGTGAGGCAGCGCACATGACATTCCTAAAGCTAAACCGCGAGTTCGCCGTCCGCCACCTCGGCGTGGCGATTCTTTTCTTCGGCATGGGATGCTGGTTCGGCTACGACGGGTTCGTCGCATATCCGAAGCACGACGACGCCTGGTTCGAGGCCCAGCACCTGCGGCGAGACAACGCCATACGCCGCCAGAAGGAGTTCATGGCGCTGGCCTTCCTCGCGGCCGCGCTGGTCGGCGGGCACCTCTGGGCCGTTTCGCGCCTGCGTTTTTCCTTCGACGACGACGGGTTCGTCTTCCGCGGGAAGCGCACGGACTATCGAGACGTCAAGGCCGTCGACCGCTCGAAGTGGGAAAAGAAGGGCATAATCCGCGTGGACGGCATCGTGCTTGACGCCTGGCACCATACGGGCGTCAGGGAGTTCGAAAAGAAACTGGGGAGATAAGTGAGGAGATTCTGCCTTTTCCTTGCAAGCGGCCTGGGCCTCGGCCTCGTGGCGCCTTTCGCGCCCGGAACGCTCGGCTCGCTTCCCGGCGTCGCGCTCGCCTTCGCGACGACGCTCCTCCCGCTACATCTCCAGATCATGGCGTGCGCCGCGCTCGTCCTGCTGGCGGTTCCGGTGTGCGGCGTCGCGGAGAGGGCGCTCGGCATAAAGGACGACGGCCGCATCGCGGCGGACGAGTGGATGCTCTTCCCCGTCGCCCTCGTCGGAATCCCGCTCGCCTCCCTTCCGTGGTGGTCGATGCTGGCTTTCTTCTGCGTGGTGCGCGTGGTGGACATCGCAAAGCCCTGGCCGTGCCGCGGCCTGCAGGCGCTTCCAGGCGGCTGGGGGATCGTCATGGACGACCTGGTGGCGAACATTTATTCTCTCGCGGTCAATTGGACGATCGCCTCAAGTATGCTATAATACCACGCAATGAAGATATTGACGCGATACGTCCTTGTGGAGTTCCTGGTCCCGCTGTTCTACTGCCTGACCGGGTTCCTGTCGATCTACGTGCTCTTCGACCTCTTCGGCTCGTTCTCGCGCATGGCGGAGGCCAAGATATCGGTCAAGACGGCCGTGCTCTACTTCTGCGGGTATCTCGCGCCATACGTCCATTACATCGCCCCGGCGGCGCTGATGCTTGCCACGCTCTATACGATGTGGAACTTCTGCCGCCATTCGGAGATTGTCGCCATGCGGGCGAGCGGCGTGAGCTTTCTGGCGATCGTCCGGCCGCTGCTGGCCGTGGCGACGCTGATGGCGGCGGGCGTGATCTACGTGAACGAGGTGTTCGTGCCGAAGACCGCGCACTGGGCTTCCCAGATGAAGAAGGACAAGTTCGACCTCAGCCGCGTGTCGAGGGGCGACAACATCGTGTTCAGGAACGCGCAGGACTGCCGGATATGGAACATAGACGAGTTCCGCGACGACGAGGGCAAAAGCCTCTCGAACGTGCGCGTGACGATCGACAGGCCCGATGGCGGCGCGCGCCTCATGTCCGTCACCGCGCCCAGGGCCGACTATCTTGACGGAGAGTGGTGGTTCTACAGGCCGACGGTGCAGCACTACGACGCGCAGGGACAGGAGGTGTCTACGCCGACTCCGGAGCTTGACGCGCTGCCGCTGCGCTCCTTCCCGGAGTTCCAGGAGCGTCCGGACGACTTCGTGATGCAGAACCGCCCGTGGAAGTTCAACTCCGTCAAGGGCCGCCTGCGCTACCTGAACATGCATCCGGAGCTTTCCGCCGAGGCCCGCCGCGACTGCGTCTACGACGTCTGGGCGCAGATCGCCGCGCCACTGGCATGCATCGTGATCACGCTCTTCGCGATTCCGGCCGGCATCGCGTCCGGGCGCCAGTCGGTCTTCCGCGGCATCGTCGGGGCGCTGGTGATGTATTTCTCGTTCTACGGTGTCGTCATAGGCGGCATGGTCATGGCCAAGAACGGATGGTTCCCGCCGATAGCCGCGGCGCTGCTGCCATATGCGTTGTTCCTCGTGCTTGGCATGCGTTCGTTCATGAAGCAGCGCTGACCCGCGAATCGGATAGCAGTCGGAGACATCACCAATGAGAATCGGAATATACGGGGGCAGCTTCGACCCAGTCCACTACGGGCATGTGAACGTCGCCCGGACGGCGGTCGCCGACCTCGCCCTGGACAAGCTCATCGTCATCCCCGCCGCCGTCTCTCCGTTCAAGACCGACGCAGGCCCCGGGGCCGGGCCGTGGCAGCGGCTCGAGATGGTCAAGGCGGCATTCGCTGATGTCCCCAACGCCGTCGTGGACATGCGCGAAGTCGAGCGCGGCGGCGTCTCCTACGCAATCGACACCGTGCGGTCAATAGTGGCCGAGACCCCTCCGTCCGACGCCGGCAACGAGTTCTTCTTCATCATCGGCGAAGACTCGCTCGACAGGCTGGACGAATGGAAGGACATCGACGAGCTCCGCCGCCTCTGCACTTTCAAGGCATATCCCCGCACGAAGGAGTCGTCCTCCGAGATCCGCCGCCTCTTCTTCGAAAACGGCGTGACGCTGAACGACGACGCCAAGCTCGTGGGCATGGTGCGGGCCGGCCTCGCGCGCAAGAACGGGTTCTGCCCGTGCCGTCTGCCGAAGCTGCCGGAGTTCTTCTGCCCCTGCGACGAATTCAAGGGACAGCTTGCAGATCCGTCTTTCCACGGGCTCTGCCACTGCAGGCTCTACCGCAAGCCCTGACGAGGCCTGGGAATCTTCCGTCAGCGGCGCAGTGCCGCCGACACGAGGCCGCTGAACAGCGGGTGCGGAGAGGTCGGGCGCGACTTGAACTCCGGATGGAACTGGCAGGCTATGAAGAAGGGGTGCCCGGGCAGTTCCACCACTTCGACGAGCTTGCCGTCCGGAGAAAGCCCGCTTACCATGAGACCGGCCGCTTCCAGCTCTCTGCGCGCCTCGCTGTCGTAGGCCAGCTCGTAGCGGTGGCGGTGGCGTTCTGAAATCTTCGATGCAGCGTCTTGCTTTAACCACGAAACACCCGAACCACACGAAAGTGCCTTTTTGCTTTTCGTCTGTTTAGCGTCTTTCGTGGTTCCATAAAGTTTCGCGGCGAGAGTGCCGCGCTTGACGATGCACGGATACGCGCCGAGGCGCATGGTGCCGCCTTTCTGCGTGATGCCGCGCTGCTCCTCCATGAGGTCGATCACGGGGTGGCTCGTCTTCTCGTCGAACTCTGTCGAATTGGCGTCGTCCCATCCCAGCACGTCGCGCGCGTACTCTATCACTGTGCACTGCATTCCGAGACATATGCCGAGGAATGGTATCTTCTTCTCCCGTGCGTACCTGATCGCCTCGATCTTCCCCTCGACGCCGCGCGAGCCGAAGCCGCCGGGGACCAGTATGCCGTCTGCGTCCCTCAGCCGCTCGGCAGCGCAGCCGCAGACGTCCTCCGCCTCGATGGGCACGACCTCGACCTTGCAGCTGTGCGCCATGCCGGCGTGCTGCAGCGCCTCGTGTATCGACTTGTATGCGTCGCGGATGGAGATGTACTTTCCGACAAGCGCTATGCGGCAGCGTCTCCTCGTCGTCGTTGCCTTTCTGACCAGCGAGTCCCACACGGTGTGCTTGACCGGCCAGATGTCCAGGTGCAGCTGCCTGAGGACCTGCTCGTCCAGCTTCTGGTTGCGCAGTTCTCTGGGTACGGCGTAGACGGAGTCGGTGACGTCCTTCTCCTCGATGACGCATTCGCGCCGGACGTTGCAGAAGAGCGCGAGCTTCCTGAGGTGCTCTTCGGGGATCGTCATTTCAGTGCGGCAGACGAGGATGTCGGGGATTATGCCTATGTTACGGAGCTGGCCCACGGAATGCTGCGAGGGCTTCGTCTTGAGTTCGCCCGCGGCCTTCAGGTATGGGACGAGCGTCAGGTGCACGAAGCACGTGTTCTCGGAGCCCTCCTCGAAGCGGAATTGCCGCGCCGCCTCGAGGAAGGGGAGCGATTCAATGTCTCCCGAGACGCCTCCGATCTCGCAGAGCACGATGTCCGGCTTGTCTTGCCCCCCAGGGCCGCCGCCCTCGCCGGCCTGTCGTATCGCGGCCTTGATTTCGTCCGTGACGTGCGGAACCACCTGCACGGTTCCCCCGAGGTAGCCGCCTGCGCGTTCGCGCGCGATTACGGCCGAGTATATGCGGCCGGAGGTGTAGTTGGACGCCTTTGTGCACGTGACGCCCGCAAAGCGCTCGTAGTGCCCGAGGTCGAGGTCCGTCTCAGCGCCGTCGTCCGTCACGAAGACCTCTCCGTGCTGGTATGGGCTCATCGTCCCCGGGTCGACGTTGAGGTATGGATCCAGCTTCTGCATGAAGACGCTGTAGCCACGGCTCTTTAGGAGAAGCGCGAGCGAAGCGGAGGTTATTCCCTTGCCGAGCGAACTTACGACTCCACCCGTTATGAAGACGTACTTAACCTGCTTGTTCATGCAAAAGCGACTAGCACATGCCGTGCCATCCCGCCGGCAGGGCGCAAGACGGGCTTCGGGCATACACAATATGTAACATTTCCGCCTGCGGCGTTTCATCTTTCGTACTCCAAGATTCCCCATTGCCGACTCCTTTGGTAATAAAATCTCCCCCCATGACCATGCATGAATGGCGGTTCATTCGCCACCGTCACACTGATATGTGGTATAATATACGTCATCGAAAGGAAATAAACTATGCCTTACGCAATTGTAGAAGACAAGATAGCTGAGATTGCTCCGCAATATCGAGAGGAGTTGCTTGCGTTCATTGATTTCTTGCTGTACAGGCAGAAGAATTCCGGTTCGACAAATGGTGTGGCGCGGAAAGCCATGTCTGAGGCACAGAGTCGCAAGAGGGGTGGACGTACTCTTGGCGGGTTTGAGGATGGATTCTACATGGCACCTGATTTCGACGCTCCGTTGGAATGTTTCAAGGAGTACATGTGAGATACCTTCTTGACACAAATGCGCTGCTGTACATCTTCAGCGCGCCATCTGAATTGTCCGCCCGGGCGAGGCGGATCGCTCGCAGTGAAAGCGACTTGTCGGTCAGCGTAGTTTCCTTCTGGGAGATCGCCATAAAGCAAAGCATTGGCAAACTTCAGTTCGGCATGACTATTCCCAAACTGGAATCAGTGTGCATTGAGCGGAACATTCAGATTTTGGAGCTTCGTACTGTCGCAATCGAACAGATAAAGGGATTGCCTCATATTCATGGTGATCCGTTTGACCGGCTTCTCATTGCGCAGGCGCAGACGGAAGACATGGTCATCATCACACAAGATAAGATTATTCCGAAATATCCAGTGCGAACAGTCTGGTAACCGTTGTCGTTAGGGGGGGGCACGGGGGGCAGCCCCCTCTTGCGCCTATCCGGGGACTGTCCCTCCTTGCGCGACCATATTGCTACCTTGCATATAGAAGTCTCCCGCACCACTTGCTCGCGCTCACGCCGCCGCGTCCAGCATCGCCGCCAGCCTCCAGCCGTGCGAGGCGAACCCGATCCCGTCCACCACCCTCGCCCTGGCGCTCCGCGACCTCACGCGGTCCGCGAACAGCCCCAGCATCTCCGCCACGAACGCCGCGCTCCCCAGTATCTTCCCGCACGAAATTTGCGCTATCCGCCTCATCAGCGCCCCATCCTCAAGGGAACTGTCCCCG
>JAFRBA010000227.1 GCA_017405115.1 Kiritimatiellia bacterium | reverse complement strand
GCGCCTGTCATGGTCGGTGTCGGCCATGCCGAATGTAAACTTTATCCAATGAAACATGGCTTGCCGTCGCAAACGGCGGCAAATGGCGCAACTCGCCCAGAGGAAGATTTCCTGATAATCCTAATTTCCTGATAACCCGAATTATCAGGAATTCCTGATAAGCTGGGGGATATGTTGTCCCAGTGCGGCGGCGGCTTGTCCCTCCGCCGACTCCACATCTCGCAAGAACTGTCGAGAATGTCATCATTTCAACGCCCGCTCACGGGGCCCGCGCGGTATTCCTCTCTGAAGACATCAAGCCTGACTCCCCATTCGCGGCGGTACTGATCCTGTCCAAAGACTTTCTCCTTGCCGTTCGTGGCGACTTTCACCTTGAGGAAGTTGTAGCCCTTCTTTGCATCAAGCTCAAACCAAAACGGCGCGACCATGCGGCCTTCAACGATCGGGCCTTTGGAATAGACGTCTTTACCGTCGAAAAACGCCTGAACGCATCGGCTCGCGCCAAGGGCGCACGTCACCCTGCCCGCGCGGTCGCTCCAGAACCTAAGCAGCACATATGCGAACTTCCCCTTGTTCGCAAGATATTGTGCCTCAAGGTCGCTCCAGAGGTCTGGCGAGCGCTGAATCGGGACGCCCTTGTCGCAGAATTCTTCGTCGGACCACGACTCTGGCTCGGCAATCTGCTCCGGCAACGGCTTCTTCGGATCGTAGTCGTAGCACTCGGGGCTCGCATACGCCCTGACCACGGGGAGAGGCGTGCGTTTCGCCGTGTCCGGGAACGCCGTGATGCGCGTAAGGGTCGTGGCGTACGGCACGAAGTCAACGACTGTCCTGCGTCCCGTTGGATGGGTAAACAGCGGAACCGGCGGCGTGAAGCGCTGCTCTGACAGAGTCTGCCACTCGGCGACCTCACGCATAGGAACGTGCACAAGCAGATTGGGCTGTTCGAACGGGTAGACCGACGCCACCGCTTCAGCCACGAGATTCGTCTTTGCAATCTCGTCAATGTCGAACGCGAAGTTGAACGGCGCCGGATCCTCGAAGGAAAGGTCACTGAACTCCGCATCCGGTTTCTCGCGCACGCACTGCGTCTTGACCGGATGAGCAAGCGTCAGCGCGCCGCGCCTGAGCCAATGCCAGTGGCGGTCAGACTCCAGCGTGACGGGCTGATCGAAAACAACTTCTAGAATATCACCGTCATGCCACGGGCCGCCAATGGCGGCAAGAGCGGCGGGCAGAGGGCTGCCCGCCCTACCATCGATGAGAACGCCGTTCTTCTTCATCGAGACGCTACTCGCCCACGACGGGACGCGAAACGAGAACGGCATGTCAATCTCGGCAGGGGCGCGCGTCCCGCGCGCCCGCCCGCCATCGTTGACTTTGAAGCGGTAGATTAGCCTGTCGCCGAACGGATAGTCGGTCTCGCACGTGATCGTGTACTTCACACCGCCAAACTCTCCACTGACGGAACTTGGCCCGTGCAGCATGGCGACGGGTGCGCCGTCTGTTCGCTTCAGCCACATTCGCTGCACGAAAAGCGGCATCGCGCGGTTTATGTTGCCGCTGCAACACTGCGCGAAATGGCAGACGCGGTAGCGGTTCCAGTCCGGCTCGCCGTAGAAGAAGTGGCTGCCGTGCGAGAACGGGGTTGCGACCGCCTGGTTCGGCAATGAGATGTACTGGTGCGCAGTGAAGTCCTTCGTCATTGCGCCCGGGAGCGCGTTGTAGGCGATGCGCTCCATGTGGTCCGCCGCCTCGCAGTCCGCGAAAATCTCGACGAAATGTCCGAGCGAGCAGAGCATGTCCGCCGCGACGCACGTCTCGCTACCCTCCCACGGATCGCGTCCTGAAAGGTACTCGCACGCGCTCACCTGTCCGTTCGGTGTCTCGTTAGCGGCGAAGACGTCACGCATCGCCTTTTGCGCGAGAGCCTTCCACTCCTTCTTGCCGGTCGCCTTGTACAGGAGCGCCGGCAGCTTAAGCATCTCGGCGAAGGTGACACCGTGCGAGTGCACCCGACTCTCATGCGCGAACTTCTCGAAGTAGATGTGCCGCCGGAACCAATCCTCCGCCGCGCCTACGTACGACCTGTCGCCGGTCCACTCCGCGACCTTCAGCATCCCTTCGACATTGAGGACGTCGCGGTCGTCAATGTTCTGCGGCGCTTCGCGCTTCCCCGCATAATGCCGTATGAACGCCGCCTTCGCGCGCTCGTCGCCCGTCTCGTCGATGTAGGCGAGCGCGGCGCGGAAGAAGACGACAACAGGCCACTGGCACGACGACTTCGAATACACCTTGAAGAGATCGCCGTCCTCCGCCTGGTGCTCGATGCAGAAGTCAAGATTGCGTTTGAACTCCGACTTGAGCTCTGGCGCATCGACGAGCTGCGAGAGACGTACCATGCCGTCCAGCATGTATGCAGTCTGCTCGTATGGCCACCATATCTCGTTTCGCGGCGCGGTGATTCTGCGGCTGTACGGCAAGTCCTCCTCGAAATAGACGTTCGAGATGATGCCGCTCCACATGCAACCGTCAAATGGATAACCAATCTCACGATGGCGTCCTGTCGTGCCCGTCACCTGCCGACGCAGGAACTCGGAAATGTGCCCGGAGGGACGTATCGCTTCAGTCCTACATGGCTTCAGCGCATCGCTGTCGCTAATCGCCAGCGAAACAGCGCAAACTATCCAGATTACGCCCATCACGACGAAAACAACCTCGAATAGACGACACGCATAAACGTCCTTCTGTCAATGTTCATAAACTACCACCTCTTTCCATTTCTACAACCCTCACAAGCAATGCGCCATGTAGAATGGCAGATAGGTAATGCCGCCTTCCTCATGGAAATCCTCTGTGCAGACGACGTATTTGCCGCCAAGTTTTCCCGGATGTCTTTCTATCAGCGCATCGAGTGACGCATGACGTCTGCATGCGGCGCTCTTGACTTCTATCGGGCATATCTTTATTCCGCGCTGAATCAGGAAATCAATCTCCATCTTCGGATTCGACCTTGAATAGAAGAGCAAATCGTGCCCCGACGCAACAAGCGCCTGCGCAACATAGTTCTCGAAGAACATCCCCTCGTTGACGCCGAGTCTGTCGTAGAGGACGCCTCGCAGTACACGACCGTCAATCTCCTTCTCGCCCGTCATCGACTGCGACACAAGCAGTCCTGTATCCGCTGAGTAGCACTTGAAAAGAGAGCTGTCAAGACTCATCTCCAGCCCCACTCCCAGGTCGGTCGAATTGTAGGCAATGTTGGAAACCATCGCATCGCTCAACCACAGGAACGCATTTTCGTAGCGACGCATGCGGGCGTTCGCACCAAGGTCGGAAAGCCTGAACTTCTTCTCCTTTGAATTCAATGCGCCGGGAATGTGGCGGAATATCGCGCGCACCTTGGGAGCATACCCCTTTGCGTACTTCCCTATGTCCTGCACATACAGGCGAAGGATCTCTCGCTTCATTGCCTCTGCTGCCTCAAGGCGATGGTCTCCGCCCAGAAGATATGCCTCCACGGACTGCGGCATTCCCCCCACCACCATGTACTGCCTCGCCAGCCCCTTTGCCTTCTCGTGCAGATCCCTGCCCAACGGACGGCTCTCTGCATAGCATTTCCGTATATGGTCTGCAAGCGGCGCGTTTCCGTTCGCCCATAGGAACTCCTCGAAATCCATGGGATGCAGCCGTACGGCATGCTCTTCGCTTGGAATCACTATACCCTTGACGTTTTCTCTGATTCCAAGCAGAGACCCCGTCTCTATGTAGTGGTATTTCCCGTATTCAACCAATTGCTTTATCGCCTCGCGGGCGGCGGGATATCGTTGAACCTCATCGAAGATGACACAGCTTCTTCCAGGAACAAGCGTAACACCCGACTGGAGTTGCAGCCGTTCAAGAAGGTTCGCAACATCATCGCATTCCTCGAACGCCCGCCTGTATGCCCGCACCTGCTTCCCCTTGGCGGAAAAATCAATGTAGATGTATGATTCGTATTCCTGTTGCGCGAACCGCTTGACAAGATGGGTCTTTCCGACACGTCGCGCACCCTCTACGAGAAGTGCGGTCTTCCCGGCGAGGCTCTCTTTCCAGTTGAGAATCTCGCGATATGCCTTGCGCTCAAACTCTATTGCCGATTTTCCCATTGTTTCTCCTTCTTTTTCGGCGCATATCATACCAAATCCGCTCATGTCTGTCAATGTGGCTGTCACGAAATAGGCATAGTTGAATATCGGCGTTTGTCACGAAAATGAGCAAGTTGCATTCTCCGTTTTGTCACGCTATAAGCAAACTTTCGGAACTTCTGCCCATGTCCATCACCCGCCGATTCCGTCAATCTTCAGCCAGAGATAGCCGAGCTTCCTGGGAATCTCAACGGAAAGCACCCCGCATTCAAGCTTTGCCGTGCCGTCCCCGGCAAGCGTCTCTATCGCCGCGCCCCTGACATACGGCGACAAATCTAGCGAGAAAGACGACGCGTCCGCGCATTCGCGGAACAGAAGCGCATAGCCGCCCTTCCCATCCAAGGCGGACGTGACAAAGCCCGTCCATGAAAAACCGTCCGGCTTCGAACCGACGGGGAACGTGTCGCCAGTGTGGATGCGATCTCGTTCCAACTTCCATCTGGCAATTATCTTCGACATCTCGGCGACGGTCTCACGATGCAGACCCTGCATTTCCATCCACGCGAGCGGGCTCGCCACCATCACCGTCGCGAACACGGCGTCCCCGCTCCATAGTTCGGGCCTGAGCGGGCTGCCAGGGAAACGCTCGGCGTACCTGTCGGCATGCTGCTTCGGATCGAGGAACTCCATGCGGAGCCGCACGGGATCTACGACCTCAGCAAGCGCCCACAGGTTGCGTAGCGTCTGGTGAGGCCACCAGGAGCAGTGTTTCGCATAGCGATTCTCGACGAACAGCGTACCGATGTCGGGGAGCCCGAAATAGCCGGGCCGAATCTCCGCTGTGACGTCAAGATCGAACACGACGTTCGACGCCGAACCAAAAAGCACCTTGTCGAACATCGCCCGCTGACGCGCGAGCGCGAGCGGCGAGAACGACTTCATAGAATCTATCTTGAAATACCTGATTCCCGGTTTCCTGTAGTACGACAGCAGACAGTCGGCGTCACGCTCCCAGTTCGCCGCGTCATTGGAGGAGTCGGGGCCATACCACAGCCCTAGTTCCATTCCGTGCGATTTTGCAGCGGCGGCGAGCGGCGCAAGACCATGCGCGAAGCGCACAGGATCTGCGTCCCAGAAATTAGGGTCAAACGCCCAGAAGCCGTTCCATACGCCGTCCTTCTTGCGGTCCTTGATGCGCAGGGAATTAGCGGAGCGTCCCTTCTGCCAGCCGTCGTCCAGCTCCACAACATCAACGCCGAGCTTCGCACCGGCCTCGATCTCGCGCAGGGCGTAATTCTCGTTGAGGCGTGAATCGCTGTAGCCGCCTCCCCAGTTGTTGGAGAGAATGCGTCCGTCGCGTCCGCTGCGGTAGGGACGCAGCCCTCGCTGCATGGCGTGGAACGCCTTTATTCGTCCGGCGCGGCCGCCACTGTATTCGCGCATGACGAACGGATAGCCATTCGACAAGACTGTGACGGTACGCCCACGCGAATCGACGCGAAAGTCGGCGCACTTCGTCGGACGGGCGTGAGGCAACGGGGCGAGGCGAAGGATTGCGCGGCCCGTGTCGCGCTCCGCATCGTAGATATCGAGCGCGCAGCATTCGATGTCGAACTCGCCTTCGTTCCACTGCGCCGTCCACTCCCGCGTCCGCATCAGCTCGTTGTGGACGTCCGTCTGATCCATCATGTCGTACGCGGTGATGCGAACGTGGTTCGCAAGCGCGACATTCCACTCCACAGTTGGATTTTCGCCTCTGCGCCAGCGGATGGTGACCGTCTCGCCCGGTGAGATGGGGAGCGTCCCTTCGCACCAATCAAGGCCGATGTCCTTCGGCGGCTCCACCACGACTTCACGCGACTTCGCATCGACCGACTTGACGCCGAGAATGTCGCGGATGAGATACACCGCCGCATGGCTCGCAAAACCGTGGTCGCAGCTCGCCGTTGGCGAAATCATCTCCCACAG
>JAFRBA010000226.1 GCA_017405115.1 Kiritimatiellia bacterium | reverse complement strand
GTCTGGCGCAATGTCCGAAGTGTTCCGACATCGCTTCTCGACGAAATACTACGACTCCGAGACAGGCCTCTACTACTACGGCTACCGCTTCTATTCGCCCGCGCTGATGCGCTGGCTCAACCGCGATCCGATAGAGGAAGACGGCGGGCTAAATATGTATGGGTTTTGTGGAAACAACTCTATGAATAAAGTTGATATCGTTGGAATGGTTGAATATAACGGCAAAAGTGACAAAAAGGGATTCTTCTATAGCTTTGTGGTGAAGAAATGTGAAATCGCGATTATTTATGGTCATGGTCACAAATCGTTCCCGCATGAGATATCTTTTGAAGACGATGAAAACTCGTCTGCATATTTCGTTGGGTGTTGGCCTGATACGACAAATAAGGCTATTCCAGATAAAAACAGGTTGCTGGATGATTTAGGACCGCATCGCACAGTTTATGACGATGAGACTTTTAAGAAATTAAAAGAGTTGCGTGAACATGCAATGCGACGTGCAAAGGAAATATGCAAAACTGGGTGTTGTCGAAATGGCGTTTGGATTCGTTATCAAATTTCGCCTTCAATCGGATTGGTGTTCGCATATTGGATTGGCCAAAGGGAAATTCGTCTAGAAACAAGCCTGCACAACTTGTTGGTGGAGGACGTTGGGAAGGAGACATTCATGTCAAATGTGATTAAGGTGAAGGAGTTGTCGGCGGCACAAGTTATAATGGTTGTGCTTTTGATTCTAGTTGTTATTATCATAAACATCGCCTCGCCTTTTGTCTCTCGTGCTTATGCACATATCTTTTGTGGACAACCGATAGCTCCGTTGACAGGATTTGTGATCAATGTACTTCCAACTGTCTTGTTGTTTTTCATGCTTGTTTTGTTGGCGTTGATTATTCCACGACATCTGCGAAACCGGGTTGTTAGAATCGACCTTCTTTCCTTTCTATTTGTGATTATTTGCGGACTTTATCTGTGTGGACTCGCTTTGCCTTTTGTTCGTTATCACATTGGGCTGGAGTAATGATGGAGAGGCATACAAGTTTGATGTCCAATTGCCGATCATCTACAGCCCGAGACGAATCGTGATTGAGTATTGGGAGGGCAAGCCTTTTGTCTCCGAGCCAAAGCACGTTAGGACCGATTTGTTGATGAATAAAGAACAGCGAACTGGATCGGAAAGGGAGCCGTATGACTTGTAGTCCCAAGGGTTTGGCAATGACGTTGGCGATTGTGTATGCGCATGCGTATTCAATACTTGTGCATGCTGATGTCTGGGGTGAGAAGACATACATGAACGGAGGGGAGATTCGCATGGTGACAACATGCGTTCCGCAATATGTTGCAATCTAACGCCCACGGAGGCGTCACGAACTCCCCCTTGCATAGAGCAAGGAGACATGGTATCATTGTCAAGTTTCCGCGGCGGAAGGCGTCGGCTGGGTGGCCGGCGCGGAATTCTCGCCAAGCCGGGGCGGAGCGCGCAAGTGCATAACCCCCACCAATTGGCAATGTTCAACTCAAGATGATCATCGCATCAGCAGTGCTCGCGGCAGTCGCGGCGGCCGGAGACGTCGTTGTCGAGACGGACACGTTCAGGCTGGTCGTAGGCAGCGACGCGGCGGCGAAGTCGCTGGTCGTAAAGGCAACCGGCGAGGAGTGCGTCGACCCGCGAGAGGGGATCCCGCTTTTCACGTCCACGCAGAACCGTCCGTACAACAACGAGGTGAAGCTCGCGTACCCGACGAAGCGCACCGTGTTCAAGGCGAACCGCATCAGGCGCGAAGGCGACCTGCTCGTCGTCGGGTTCCACCTTGCGCCGTACGAGGCGGAGATACGCGTGCGGGAGCGCAGCGGCTATGCGCTCTTCACGCTGGAGGGCTTCCGCACGAACACAACCGACGAGAAGCACTACAGGGGCATGAAGCTGGACGTTCCGCCAGTCGTGTCGTTCAGGTTGCTGCAGCTGCCCGTGCGCAACCGGGCCCGCTTCGGGGAGTGGTTGAACGTCGTCTGGGACGACCGCGCCGCAGTCGCCGTCGTGGGGGCGGATCCGTACTCGGAGATCGACCGGGAGGATCGCTTCGGGTTCAGGCTGCTGAACGCCGACCTCAGCGCTGACATCAGGCTCCGCGGCGGCAAGGCCGCGCTTGTCGCCGGGGCGGGCGGAGACCGGTTCCTGTCGGCGGTCGACGAGCTGGAAGAGGACCTCGACCTGCCGCGCGGCGTTAAGAGCAGGCGCAACCCGCTCCTGAACGCGTCGATATACTGGACGTACGACATGTCGCCCGAGACTGTCGACGAGCACATCGCATGGGCCAGGAAGGGCGGCTTCCGCATGATGCTCCTCTACTTCTCGTCCGTATGCCGGCATGGCGGGAACTACGCGTATCTCGGCGACTACGACTGGAAGGAATCCTACCCGAACCGCGAGAAGGACCTGGAGGCCGTGCTTGCCAAGATCAAGGCCGCAGGCATAACGCCCGGCTTCCACACGCTGCAGACCCATATCGGGCTCAAGAGCCGCTACGTCGTCCCGGTCGCGGACCCGAGGCTGAACAAGAAGATGCGCTTCACGCTTGCCAAGCCGCTGCCGGCGGACGCGGCGACATGCGACGTGGAGGTGTTCGAGGACACCTCGCTGGCCCCGAGGAGCGACGGCTGCCGCGTGCTGCAGTTCGGCGGCGAGCTGATGTGCTACGAGGGCGTCACGGAGACCCGTCCGTTTCGGTTCACGGGCGTGAAGCGCGGACACGCCGACACTCGCGTCGCGGCCCATCCGGGCGGGGAGGTCGGCGGCATACTGGACCTCTGCGAGGTGCTGGCCGTAAGCTGCGCCATCGACCAGCGCACGGACCTTCAGGACGAAGTGGCGGGAAAGATCGCGAGGATATGCGACGCCGGCATGGAGTTCTGCTACTTCGACGGCTCCGCCGGCGTGAATCCGCCGTGCGGCGTGTACGTGTCGCTTTCGCAGCTGCGGACGGTGCAGAGGTTCAGGAAGATGCCGATGTTCACGGAGGGCTCGGCGAAGAGCCACTTCGGCTGGCATCTGCAGGCGGGCTCGAACGCCTTCGACGTGTTCTCCCCCGAGGAGTTCAAGGAGAAGATCATCGAGTATCCGTTCGCCGAGGCCCCCATGATGCGGCAGAACTTCACCCGGCTTGACTTCGGATGGTGGGGGTTCTGGGCGTACGGCGACAAGTTCCGCGGGAACCCCACGATCGGCACGCAGCCGGACATGTTGGAGTTCGGCACCTCGAAGGCCGCGGCATGGGACTGCCCGGCGACCGTCCAGGCGGACGTCCCCAGATTCAAGCGCAACGCCCGTGCCGACGACGTGATGGAGACGATGCGCCGATGGGAGGACGTGCGCGCAAGAAACCTGCTAACGGAGACGCAGAAGAAGATGCTGAGGGACCCCAGCCGCGAGTTCCACCTCGTTCCGGACGGGAAGGGCGCCTACGACCTGGTCGAATGGGAGCAGCTCGCCGTGTCCGGCGGGAAATCGACCGCCGTGCGCGCGTTCCTGTACGAGCGTGGCGGCAGGAGGGTCGTGGAATATTGGCATGTGTTCGGCGAGGCGACGCTTAAGCTGCCAGACGGAAGGCTGCTCGAGGCCGCTAACGTTAAGACATTCGAGACAAAAGCCGCGCGCGACGACGTAAAGGCGTTGTTCGCCGCGGCGACGATAGAAGGGAAATGACAACTTCAGGAACTCGCCGGCGCGAAATTTTGGTATAATTTGCGCAAAGTGAAAATCCAATAGGGGGTATGACATGAAGCTGGGTGGAAGCGGGGCGACCGGGGTTTGGACGGCAAGGAGCCTGTCCGTCTTTTTGTCGGCAATCCTTTGCGTGGCGTCCAACGCCTACTCCGTGGAGCGCACCTGGGTCGGCGAGTCCGGTGGTCTGTGGACCGATGCCGCCAACTGGGATCCGTCCGGCGTTCCCGGCTCGACCGACGTCCTCGTGTTTGCGCCGCAGGACACGCTGTCGGTGCGCATCGGCGACGGCATGTCGACATGCAAGGGCGGCGGCTTCCGCTTCGAGAGCGGCACGACGTACTTCGCCTTCACGAACAGCAGCGTCGCCATCTACATGGGCAACGTCTCCAACTTCTTCCATGTCGCCGAGGGCGCGTCGGTTTTTGTCACCAACCGGTTCATGTGCATGACGGCGGTGAACAAGGCGGGTCACTTCGTGAAGACCGGCAAGGGGAGCCTTGTGATTTCATCGCCAGGCGCGAACGGCACGGCGGACTTCTGGACGTACGCCGCCGACAACAACCTTGCGGCGGTGGATCTCCTCGGAGGGGAGACGGTGCTTGCCTCGGCGGCCTACTACCCACTGTCGAGCATTTCCCTCAACGTCTGCAGCGGCGCCACTCTGCGCTGCACGAAGAGCTACCATCTCCGGACGAATCAGCGGCTGCACGTCGAGAAAGGCGGCGTGCTGGACTGCGGCAGCGCAACGCAGTACGCGAGTTCCATAACAGGCGACGGCGTCGTCACCAACCATGCGGGCATCATAATGTATCTCAACGAAGGGAAGTGTACCTTCTCCGGCAGGTTCTACCGCGCGTCGGGGAGCAATGCGACGATATCGTTCAACAGCCGACCCTCAGGCATGAGCGACGAGAACTGGGGGTTCGTGATCGGAACGTCCAACACGCTGGCCGAGTCGGCGATATCGGTTCCCGCAGGGGAGGGCAATGTCGTGCGCTTCGCCGCCGGGGTGACCAACTTCTGGATCGGCTATGTCGGCGGAAAGACGGCAAATCAATGCCTGACGCTTGAAGACGAGGGCGGATGCCCCGTGAACGTGTACGGCGACTTGTATCAGAATGGCAATGACTCCGTAAAGTTGGCTCTTCGGAGTTTTTAGTGGAAAGTGCCGCTTGAAAGTCGCTGTTTGAAACTCCGACGGTTGGCGTTCTCGCTACCGCTCCACCGCTTCGCGCCATGCAACCGCTCTGCATTTGCGGTATAATGTCCGCATG
>JAFRBA010000225.1 GCA_017405115.1 Kiritimatiellia bacterium | reverse complement strand
CCTTGTGGAGCGCCTGGTAAACCTTCGCATAGAGGTCTGCCGTGCGGTCGGTGACGGGGGCGACCCGGACGGTTGCCTTTTGCAGAAAAACTTCAAGCGCATTGCGATTCCGATCTCCCGCCCGAGTGGGGAAAAGCCCTGCCTTGAACTCCCCCAGCACGGTTGCCGGCAAAATCATCTCGTCATACTCGTCGAAGAAAGGCTCGCCGGTATCGCCACGCCACAGCAGAGGTATCAGGATATTAGTGTCGATGACGAGGCGCTTCATTTCCACATCTCCTCGTCAATCACCTCGAAGTCCTTCTGCACTGACATCAGCTCCCTATACCCCTCATCTGTCAACTTGACCTTGATGTTAAGGAAGTCAGGGCGTTTCTTCTTCGTCCGTTTGAAAAGGCCAAGAGCCGTGCCCATGGTGGTCTGAATGAACTTGCTGATGCTCTGCCCTGCATCGGCCGCGCCCTTGCGTATGGCCTCGGCCAACGCGTCGTCCGCGTGGATTGTCATCGTCGTCATGTGAATCACCTCCTGAATCTTTGTGATGCACATTGTACATCATTTCCGTTGGCTAGTCAATCCCCATGGTTGCATCTGCGTACTAAGGAATAATGACTACATCCAATCACGGCCACGGCATGGCGTCAGCGAACGGCGAACTTCTCACCACCGCTGCAAATTGTCTCAACCGTCCCGTCAGGACGTTTCGCCGCCCGGACATGCAGCGTGCCGGAAGGCGTTGGCACATCTCCTTCGGCCCATTCGAGAGGGCCAAGATGCGGCGTCGCCGCAAATCTCCCGCTCCCCGGTTCCGTCGGGTTGACGCCAAGCACATAGCGAGCCACAAACGGCAGAGGCGTGCACGCCCACGCATGGTTCGCGTCGAGATTGGGCTTCACCTTCAGATTCCACGCCTCGAGCGTGAGCGTCGCGCCGAAGTCGATCATTCCAAGCCAGCTCCTGTCGCCGGACGCGAGAATCATGTCAAAGACCGCATTCTCTCGACCGGCCTTCAGAAGCGCATAGAACAAGTAATGCGTGAAGTATGGGCTGCCGGTCGGCCCCTTGGAGACTAGGAAGTCGGCTATTCTGCTTGCGCGGGATTCTGGAGCCAGGTCGAATGCCAGCGCAAGCGCATTTACGTGCATGGACGAATGCCCAGTGCCTTCACCATCAACGTACAAGCCTGCAACCTCGTCGAAGAACACCTCGTTGTACCGACGACGGACATGCTCAGCTTCGCGAGCGAATGCTTCGGCGTCCGCATTCTTTCCGAGCGCCCGGGCTATGTCGGACATCATCGCAAGCGCCCTTGCGTAATAGGCGTTGACAGACGCATTCACGGGACAGAAGACGAATCCGTCCCGCTCGCGCGGAGGCCAGTCCGTCAAGTCCGTCCTGTGATCCGAGACCAGCAGCCCGTCCGAACGGGCGCGAACGCCGCGCAGCTTTTCTGCGACAAGCCTGTCGTACCACTTCGCGACAAGGTTCGTGCGCCCCATCCACTCCCAGTCGTGCCACGCGATCATGACCATCGAGTACTTTCCCTCCGTAGGCCAAGTGGGATGGTCCATGAGATGCTCGAAAGTCGCGGCGGCTATGTCCGGGTCTGACGAAACCGCATAGCTGGCGAGCTGTTGCGCGAACGAGTCGCCCTCGTACGGCAGTCGCTCACGGTCGCCGTCGACGAACAGTCCGCAGAACGAACAATTGACAATCGAACGCTTGCAGAAGTCGTAGATGCGGTTGAGCCGCTCGTCCGAACATCGAAACGACGACTCGGCAAGGTCGTAGCCATAGCGCACGACGACACGACGGACGTTCCGCGCGGTCGGAGGGAATGGCGAGCGAACAAACTCCGCAGCTCGGAACGGCATGACGACGCCGAGATCGTCCGGCAGCAGCATGGCGCCGCCCTCCACCCAGGTGTTGCGGAGGTTCGGCATCATCGGCACGCGGAAGCGTCCGCACCCCGCGACGCCGGAAAGACGCACGTTGCGGATGCACGAATTTGTCGGCGCGAACCAAACGGCGCCATCCCTGACGATTTCGCCCAGCGAAAGTTCGTATTCTCCTGGAATCGAATCCGTGAACTCAAGCCATCCAAAGGCCGCCGTCCCGAAATCTACGAGGACGTTTCCCGCAGCATTCGTAGTAACGGACACGGGGGGCTCCGCCGACCGGGCGAACGCGCGCGGCGGCATCACACCGGCCATGGCGGGGGAATGCGGCAGCGCAAGCGCAAGGAGCAGGGCCGACAGTCCTCCTCCACGAGAAAACGCCGTTTTTCCGCAAGTCATCATGGTACAACGCCCACTATGGTCACGTTGCTTTAAATTATACCAAATGCACCCCACACATTGTGGTTTTCATTTCAGACCTGCCTCCTTCTTTGTCTTTTCGTATATCGATGCGAGCTCCGTGTCGGTCAGCTTCCTGTCGAACACGGTGGCCTCGTCGACGGAGAAGGTAGAGAGGGCGTCGTTGCCGCGATCCCGCTTTTCAACCCAGTAGTCCGACTTTACGTAGACGCTGCCTGCTAGCTTGCCGAGCGGGAAGTCGTAGGGTCGTTCCGCGAACGGCTTGCCGTCCACCGATATGAAGAGCTTGTCTGTCGTCCAGGCGGCGGCGACCATCCGCCAATCGCCGACCTTCCAGTCGGTGTAGGTAAGCCTTGCGCCGACGCAACGCGTCAACAGCTTGCCGAATTCGTCCTTCCGGCAGACGTAGAGCATCACGACCCCGTCGCCCCAGTGGCAGTCGACGGACTTCATGACGATGAGCCTCGCTCCGCCGTCGCCCACCGCCGGCCGACGTCGAACTTGTCAACTTCGCCGACTTCGGAAAGCGGCAGGGACATCTCGAAGTTCCAGAATCCGTTGGTAACGGTCGATGCGCACTTCAGGTCCTTCGGCTCCCATCCCGTCGCCGTCACGGCGCCGTTGGCGTTCACTACGAGGCCGCGCCGCCCAGGCAGGGCGAGCGTCACCGTGTCGTCGATGTAGGCGTATGCGCCCTGCCGGTTCGGCATGACGCGGCGCAGCAGCCCTGATGCGGGGATTGCCGACCTGACGGCGACGTAGAGGCGCTCGGAATCGCGGGCGGCCAACGCCTCGGCCTCGGCCGGGAACTGCTCCTGCGAGTTGCGGGGGCAGAGCCCGAAGCGCGACTCCGCCGCCGCCCATTCGGCGTCGCCGATCGCACCGTCGACGGAAAACCCAGACGCTCCCTGCGCCGCCAACGCGGCGCACGCGACAACAAACGCACAGCCTTTAAGCATGAACACCGCCTTTCCTGTCCGGTATTGCCAGAACCCCCGTCGGCGCGAATCGGCCGCGCGTAACCCACAATTTGCAAACTGTGGGTCAGGGGAGCGCCGCGCCGACGAGCCTGGAGACGAGCTTGCCGTCCGCCTGGCCCTTGACGCGCGCCATGACTTCCTTCATGACGCGGCCCATGTCCTTCTTGGACGAGGCGCCCGTCTCGGCGATCACCGCCTTGACGACCGCGGCGACCTCGTCCTCCCCGAGCTGGGCCGGGAGATACCTCTTCAGGAGCTCGAGCTCCTTCTTCTCCGCCTCGGCGAGCTCCGCGCGCCCGGCGGCGGCGAACTGCGCTATCGACTCCTCGCGCTGCTTCGCGCCCTTGGAGACGACGGCGATGACTGCGTCGTCCGTCATTTCCTTGCCGGCGTTCACCGTGAGGTCCTTCGCCTTGGCGATCACCCCGCGGATTGCGTTCACCGCCACCATGTCATGTTCCTTCATGGCGGCCTTCATGTCCGCCATCAGCCTGTCGTACATTTCTGACATCGTCTTTGTCCTTTCGTAGTATATTGTACAAAGAATCCCCTGCGCCAGCCCGCCGACGTGAGGAATTACAGCGCGGACTTGATGGCCGCGACGAGTTCCGCGTACTCGGCGTCGGAGAGGAACTTGCGCTTGGGGTTCATGGCGAAGACACCGCCCCATTCGAACTCGTCGTCTGCATACTTCGGGACGAGGTGGAAATGCAGGTGGTGCCCGGTGTCGCCGTATGCGCCGTAGTTCACCTTTGTCGGACTGAAAACGGCGTGAAGCGCCTTGGCGACGCGGTTCACGTCCGCGAAGAAGGCGTCTCGCTCCTCGTCGGTCAGCGCGGTAATCTCGCTCACATGCAGTTTCGAGGCGACGATTACCCGCCCGCGGTGGCTCTGCTCCTTGAAGAGGTAGAGCTTAGAGGCGTCGAGCTCGCAGATCTTTATTCCAAACGCGGCGAGGTACTCGCCCTCGGCGCAATAGCCGCAGGTCTTCATCTCCTCGGCATACGGCAAACAACGTTCATCTTCTTTCATGGGCGTATTATACCAAAATGCCACGAGGAATGTGCGAGGCAAAGCGACGATTTCGCAAAGGCCGCGCTTACAGCCATCAGAACGCGTCGTCTTTTGAAAGCCGCTTTTCGACGCCGTCAGCATCTTCGGCAAGCTGTGCAACGGCCGCACGAAATCCTTGAGGAGAAACGTCAACAGGCAAAAGAACTCGAAGCGCAAGGCTCTCCCCCATTTTGCACCACTGGCGAGCGCCCATTTTCGCGTTGGCGGCAAGCATTTCGCCTATTGCCGACCGCTCCACTGTACCATATCTCGCGACCATCGAACAGGCAAACAGCCTTTCCTTGTTGGAATCCACCGTTTCAAAGAAAGCCAGGCATGTTTGCGTTCTTTCAGGTGCATCAGGCATTTCAAACCTGATGATGCAGATTCCTTTTTCCGTCCACTCGCATTTCAACCCAGACGAAGAAACTAGTTTCTCCAACCTCGCGTCGACATGCATCGACGACTTCGGCTCATTCTCATCCGCAGCGACCCCCACTATCATCAGAATTCCGATGCCCAGCAAAACCGGCAGAACGACAATCCAGCGCAACGGGTGAAAGCGCTCTTTGTCGACGCGAAGGCCAAGTGATTCATCGTAGGTCGTTTGGCGTCCAGAATGTACCTTCTGCCATTGGATCCATGGTGCAATCAAAGATACAAGGGGCAACCCAAACCCAAGCCCAGACCCCCACAAACGAAGCAGGCGCCGAAAATACTTCATGGACGCGGCGGGACGCCCGTCGGCGTCGCGAACGCAAATCGAGAACGCCCACTTGCCGAATGTCGTTCCAAACAAGTTGAACACGACGGCCTCCAGAATCAGGGAAATCGGTATCGCGATGATGCCTCCAATGGCATCGTTGCATTTGCTGAATGCGCCGTCGGCGCCAAAATACGCCAGGCTTTTCGCCAAAACCGGCCAAGCGACAATAACGCCCAAATATATGTCGATGCATCTTGCCACCCATCTTCTGCCCGCCCCCGCAGGATTTGGCGGCATTTCAGACGTCCCATGCCAGAGGACAACAGCGCGCGACGTATCGACCTCTTTCAACCCTCTCCTGAGAAACCACGCGACGACACCCCATGCCACGACGGTAAGAATGAGGCAAGAACCTATTCCGAACCAGGTGGAATTGATCGCCGCCGGCTTCCAAATCACCGACAGATCCCAGAGCACATGCAAAACGACCGGAATTGTAAACGAAAGCCAGAACCTCCATCGACCGAACACAACGGGCGAGAGCGGTTCACGCCGCATAGCAAGAAGCATGCCCGCGCCAGACATTGCAGCCCAGACAACATGTCCACCCGGGGCAAGCACGTTACGAAGAGCCAAAATCAGCATGGAATCGCGTCCCAGCCACTCATTGTTGCCGCCTAGCAGCCCGCTCATCGCGTATCCGGCCGTCTCGAAGATGGCAAAGCCCGCTCCCACCGCAGCGCCGACGAGCACCCCGTTCAGGATGTAGGGGTACGCCCTGTTTCGCTTGAGTATCCAGTATACCACAAGCATCTTCGCAATCTCTTCGCCGACCCCGGCAACAAAGGCATCGGACACCTCCGAAAGCCCCTGGAACCAAAACGATGGCAAGGCAGACGTCACAATCAGCGACATTGCCCCGCCGATGAAGAGCGCCTTGAGCACAGTGTAGAAGCTAATGTTCCGAAATACGTTGAACTCAAAAAGCAATGTGAGAGTCGTGAATGGCACTGCAAACGCGCCAATCACCATGACGTTCGAGAACTGACCTGGATTAGTCAACATGTTCGCAATGAACAACAACCCAGTCGTGAGCACGAAAAAGAGCAAGACGCGCGTATACAGCCACGGACGCGGGCACTTGGACGTCAGCGTATCAGGATCAGGGATCGTCCCAACAGCCCCGACAATGACGACCTGCTCGGCATCATCCTCCGTATGCCGCTTGAAGACTTCTGAGAAGAAGTTCCTGACCGCATTCACAATGCCGCGTAGATTCATTGCCGCGTCCCTCCGTCTACCGGACACTCTCGTCGACATGGCAGCTTCAGGGTGAACACGCAGCCATGCGGCGCGTTGGCGCGGACCGCCAGGTCGCCGCCCATCGCACGGGCGAACTCCCGCGAAGTGCAAAGGCCGATCCCGAAGCCGCCCTTGCCCGACTCTCGCGCCGTCTTCGCCCTGTAGTACCGGTCGAACGCCCTCCGCATCTGCCCTCTGGTAAGCCCTGGACCCCCGTCGACGAACTCGGCGTACGCAAAGCCGCCCCCGCTCGAGAGCCGCACCTCCACCGGACCGAAAGGAGCGGCGTACTTGAGGTCGTTTCCAAAGAGGTTCCAAAGTATCTGCACGGTCAGCGTCTCGTCAGCCAGCACCGGCGGCAGATCGCCGTCGACAACGATCGCGACGTCCCGTCCCTCGAAGAGGTCCCGATAGTCCTCGCGGAAAAGCGCATACGCCTCCTCGCAAGCCTTGCGCAGGTCGAAGCTGGCGCAGGCCGGCGCCGGACGCCTCCCCCCGAGCCGAAGGAAGTCCTTCACGTTCCCCACCAGGCGTATCATGCGCTCGCACAGGTTACGCGCGTCCGCGTCGTCGCGCCCGATCGCGTAGCGCATTCCGACGAGCGGCGTCGTCAGGTCGTGCGCCGTCGCCGCCAGGAAGTCGTCCCGCTCCCTCACGTAGTTGAGGAAGAACCTGACGCCCAGCACGGTGACGACCACCAGCACCAGCAGGGCGAAGCCGCCGCCGCCCCAGAACAGCGCCCTGTACTGCCGCGGCTCTATGTCTGTGAGCGCGACCAGCACGGTGTCGTCGTCGTGTCCCTTGGCCGTGTCGCGCACCCAGACGAGGAGCCCTCCGGGACGGGCCGCCGAGCCGCGCTTCTCCTTCGTGCGCGCATATTTGATCGGCGGATGCCACGCGGACCACGTCATGTCGGGGGGAAACTCGTCCGCAAGGGCCGCATGCTGCTCGCGCCCGCGGATCACGCCCGCCCCCCTTCTCCACACCAAGTCCGGCGTCCTCTCGCCGGCCAGCATCTCGTCGGCTACCGCGTTCGCCGCGTTCGCGACGCGCGCAGGCTCGTCCCTGACGAGCTTCGGGAGGTAGGCGGAGTAGAACCAGGCGGACATCGACAGCACGACGACCGTTGGCATGCACAGCGCCGCGGCGCAGCACGCGACCCGGAGCCTGCCGACGGCGTTCACAGCCCCATCAGCCCCCTTGCGCGCGCGAACTCGGCGGAAAGGTCGATCTTGCGCCGCCCGTCGACGTAGCCCTCCCGCCGCAGGTTTTCCACGAACCTGCGGAACTTGTGCGGCCCCGGGTTCAGGTTGTCGAGCGCGACCACCTCGGCCTTGCCGAAAGTGCATGCCTCGGAGAGCATCCCGGTCGACTCGGCCGTAACGTAGAGGCGCGTCGCGAGCTGGACGAACGCGGGTATGGGATTGTAGCGGTCTCTGGAGTATATGAGCTTGTAAGCCCACGGATAGGAGTCTACCAGCGTCTCCACCGCCGGCGGAGTGCGGCGCGAGGTCGTGACGCACAGCTGTGCGCCGGGGTTTGCCGCGAATATGTCGTCAAGGCGGGCCTTCGTCCACTCGACCGTCATCGTGGCGCATTTGTTCGGCCCGCCGATGACAACGCCGACAAGGCGATCCGTCGGGCCGTCGTAGCGCTCCTTGAACGAGGCGACGCCCCTTTCGTAGAAGGCGGCGTCGCTGGCGACCAGGTTGGCCGGGATCTCGACGACGTTCGGCAGCCTTGCCGGGTTGTCGAATGCCGGCGCGAGGATGCAGTCGAACGAGGAAAGGCTGTAGCCACGCGGATAGAGGACGACGCCGCACTTCGCGCCAAGGCGCCGCGCGAGGGCCTTCGCCGCGTAGAACGTTCCCGAACCCGTCCCTATGACGGCGGCGCAGCCCGAAGCGTCCGGCATGTCCGAAAGCTCCAGAAGCGACAGCGTGCGGATTCCAACGCGGTCGAGAAGATACGAAAGCGCCTTGTGGGCCGGCGACTTGAACCGCACGGGGACGAGGACGTAGTCAGGCCCCAGGGCGCGCGCCAGGGCCTTAGACTGGTTCTCGTGCCCCGCCTTTCCGTCCGTGAGGATAACGACGCCCGCCATCAGACCTTGAGCTCCTGTGGGTTGATCCTCATCGTCTTTCGGCAGGCGCTCTTGAGAAGGTCCTTTACCGCGGCGCGCATCTGGCGCTTGGCGGTTCCCATCGAGCCCTTGATCGTGCAGCCCGCGGCCTTGCGGTGCCCGCCGCCCCCGAAGCGCGCGGCAAGGACCGTGGCGTCCCAGTCGCCGCGCGTGCGGATGGAGCAGCGCGTCTCCTTGGTGCGGTCCGGTATCTGGTAGAAGAACAGCGCTATTTCGTTCCGCGCGACGGAACGGGGTATCTCGATGATGTCCTCGGCGTCGGCCTTGGTGCCGCGAACAGCCCGGAAGTCGTCGCGCGTGAGCGTCACCTCGGCGACCTTGCGGTTCTTCCAGACGTGCAGCGAACGCCAGGCGATGCGCTTAAGCTCCACCGCCTTGCGCGAAAATCCGCTGTAGAGGACGTCGTTGATGTACGCCGTCCGCACGCCGTGCTTGAGCAGGTCTCCAGCCGCGCGCAGCGTGCCCGGCCGCGTGGAGTCGTAGGCGAACCGTCCGGAGTCCGTGACGATCGCCACCCATAGCGCCTCGGCGACGGC
This sequence comes from Kiritimatiellia bacterium, assembly GCA_017405115.1. The sequence goes on along the minus strand of JAFRBA010000225.1, from coordinate 29,588 downwards.
GTGGTCTATCTCCCATTCGTTCCACTTGGCGAACCGCCAGACGATCTCGCCGGTCGAGGACGCCGCGGGATCAACTATGGACACGTCGGCAAACGCGCCGTCGTTCGTGACGTGGTGGTCGATGCATATCTTCGGCAGCTTCTCGGCGACGGGGCGAACTTCTGGAGGCATCCGCTCGAAGGACGCGCAGTCCACGGCCACGAAGAGGTCGAACGGGCGCTGGCGCTTCAGCTTCCGCACCGGCACGATCTCGGACACGCCCTCGAGAAACCCCGGCTTGCCGAGGGCGTTCAAGTCGGCCGTGGCCACTGCGTCATGCCCGGCGCTACTCAGCAGCCGGGCCATGGCTATCATGGAACCAAGCGAATCCCCGTCAGGGCTCAGGTGCCCCGAGACGAGGATTCGTCTTGACGTCGCGATCAGCCTCTGCGCCGCCGCGTATTCATCCCGCTTTTCGGACATGCGGGAATTATACCACAAATCAGAAGTTCAGTGTCAGCGCGAGGCCGGCGATGAAGTTCCAGCTGTGGTCCCAGTCGCCGGTGCGCTCGTATATCCGGGCCGCCTCGCGGATCCTGCGGTCGAACACGAAGTCACTGTAGGCGACGTAGCCGGAAAGCGAGCAGAAGTCACATATCTTCCACGCCAGCTCGCCCTTCACGCAGAGGTCCATGAGGCCGGACTTGTCGAGCGGCGCGCCCTCGCCGTCGGACGTGGCGCGGGTCAGGTAGCCCCTCACGCGCATCGTGTTGCCGAAGCCCTGGGCGATCGACGGGCGGAACGTGAGCACCGGGTCCTCGCCCTCCTCTTCGCCTTCGATCAGCGGGAAGGTGTGCCCGATCCCGAGGTTCACGTACGTGCCGCTGTCGCGCATCACGTCGCGCTCGTAGTAGAGCTCAGGCTCGAGCCAGAGGTCCGGGAGCCCGACCGTGAACATCCAGAACTGCGAGTCGTCGCCCTGCCCGTCGGGACCGTCCCCGCCCTTGTACTTTGAGTTCGGGTGGAACTCGTACTGGTAGCTTATCGAAAGGTCGATCGTGGTCGGCAGCCACTCGTAGTCGTCGGGCGAGAAGCTGTGTTCGATGGCGACGCCGGGGTAGAGCTCGGTGTACTGCCACGCGCGGCTCGTGTAGCCGGCGCGGCGGCCGTACTTCGTGACGTCGAAGTACGCCTCGACGTTGAGCGACACCCAGTCGAAGAACGTCAGGGAGCCGATCGGCTTGAGAATCGGCTCGTTGTTGTCCACGAGGCCGTAGCTCAGGTACTTCGAGTGGAACTCGAGCGACGCCTCAGCCGAGACGATCGGCTGTTCGTCGAACGAGACGCCCTCGCCGGGGTTGTAGGCCCAGCCGGTGGATTCCGACTCTTCGTCAGCAAACGCAGCGCCGCAGACCGCGGCGGCGCACGCCAGCGCCATTGTCTTTGCCTTCATCTTCGTTTTTACTTCCTTTCCTTGTGAGAAACGTCAGTCTTCTCGTAGTGATGGTGAACTACCCCCGGCCGCCCTGCATGCTGCACCCCGACCCTGTGGCAGCCACGATGCCGGGGCCCCTGGTCGCAGGAACTGCATCCGGACACCAGAAGACCGGCGGCAAACAGCAGTGCTATCAGCGCCCTGAACATGGAACTCTCCCTTTCATCAGACCTTACCCTTCCTTTTGAGTGGTAATTATACCAAAACATGGGGCGCGGCAACAAGTGCCGCGCCCCATGTCGGGTTCGCAGTCCCAGTCAACCGGCGGCAGGTGCGATACTCCGCCCAGCCGCCGTGACGACATCACGTCAGGCGCATCTGCTCCGACTTAGAACGACACCGTAAGCGCGAGGCCGGCGATGAAGTTCCAGCTGTGGTCCCAGTCGCCGGTCGCCTCGTAGAGCCGCGCCGCTTCGCGCATCCTGCGGTCGAACACGTAGTCGGTGTAGGCGACGTAGCCACCCAGCGAGCAGAATTCGCAGATGTTCCAGGAAAGCTCGCCCTTCACGCACAGGTCCATGAGGCCGGACTTGTCGAGCGGTGCGCCCTCTCCGTCGGACGTGGCGCGGGTCAGGTAGCTCCGCACGCGCATCGTGTTGCCGAAGCCCTGCCCGACCGACGGACGGAACGTGAGCACCGGGTCCTCGCCCTCCTCTTCGCCGTCGATGAGCGCGAAGGTGTGTCCGATCTCGAGGTTGAGGTAGGTGCCGTTGTCGCGCATCACGTCGCGCTCGTACTGGAAGACAGGCTCGAACCAGAGGTCAGGAAGCCCGAGCTCGACCGTCCAGAACTGCGTGTCGTCCGCCTGCCCGTCGGGGCCGTCGCCTCCCTTGTACTTCGCGTTCGGATGGTACTCGTACTGGTAGCCGACGGAGATGTCGATTGCCGTCGGCAGCCACTCGTAGTCGTCGGGCGAGAAGGTGTGGCCGACGGATACGCCGGGGTGCAGTTCGGTGTACTCCCATGCGCGGCTCGTGTAGCCGGCGCGGCGGCCGTACTTCGTCACGTCGAATATCGTCTCCACCTCAAGCGACACCCAGTCGAAGAACGTCAGCGAGCCGGACGGCGTCAGGATCGGGTCCTTGTTGTCCACGAGGCCGTAGCTCAGGTACTTCGAGTCGAACGCGAGCGATGCCTCGCCCGACACTATCGGGTGGTCGTCGAACGACACGCCCTCCCCGGGGCTGTACGCCCAGCCGACGGATTCCGCTTCTTCATCCGCGAACGCCGCGCCGCAGACAGCGGCGGCGCACGCCAGCGCCATGGTCTTTGCTTTCATCTTGCTTTTCTCACTCCTTCTGTTGTCTTGTTTTGTTGTTGTGTAAGATTACCTGTCGTCGTGGCAATGGCAGCGGCAACCTCCGCAGCACGACTTGGCTGAGCCGCCGCACTCGCACGGCACCCCCTTCTTGATGCACCGCCAGACGGCCAGCGCAGCCAGCGCAAGAACCACGACCGCCACAATGATCGACGAAACGTTCATGTCTGTCATTCCTCTCGTCCCCCGTCCAACGTCTCACGCCCGACAATCCGGAGCGAGACGCCTGACGGGAGACATGGGCGCCTTTACGCAGACTTCCCCCTCGCCGGGCGGAATATCATCCAGAGGCAGAACAGGTCAAGCAGGATGGCGACCGCCGTCCACACGCCGAATCCGCCGCCCGCGAAGAGCACGCCGAGCCTGTAGACGCTCATCGAAAGCACATAGCCCACGAACAGCTGGAAGCCGACCGCGAACCAGCCCCACTTCTGCGAACCCATCTCGCGGAACGTGACCGCGACCGCCACCATGCACGGCGGCACGAACAGGTTGAACACCATGAACGAGAGCGCCGCGAGCCTTGGGAACGCGCTTATCGACGCAAAGAGCGCCTGGATGTTCGCACCCGTAGTCGCGCCGTCCATGTTCGCCGCGACAAGGCCGAGCGTCGCCGTGGCCTGCTCCTTCGCGATCTCCGCCGAGACGGACGCGGCCGCGCCCTGCCACGACCCGAAGCCGAGCGGCGCGAAGAACCACGCGATCCAGCTGCCGAGGTCGTGGAGGATCGACTTCTCGATCTCCTCGTCGGCGAGGAGGTTGAGCGACCAGTCGAAGTGCATCACGAACCACAGGACCACGCATGCCGGGAAGATGATGAGCCCTGCCTTGAGCATGTAGCCCTTCAGTCGGTTCCAGGTGTGGTGCCAGACGCCGGAAACAGTCGGCAGATGGTACGCCGGAAGCTCCATGACGAACGACGACGCTTCGTCGGAGAACAGCCTCGTCTTCTTGAGCGCGAGGCCGCCAAGGATGATGATCGCGATGCCCACGACGTCCATGAGCGCCGCAATGTACCACTGCTCGCGGAAGAAGAGCGCCGCGAACATGGCGATGATGACCGTCTTCGCGCCGCACGGCACGAACGTCGCAAGGATCACCGTCATGCGCCTCGCGCGCTCGTTCTCGATCGTGCGGGCGGCCATCACCGCCGGCACGCCGCAGCCCTTGCCGATAAGGATCGGTATGAACGACTTGCCGGAGAGGCCGAACTTGCGGAAGATGCGGTCCATGATGAACGCAACGCGCGCCATGTAGCCGCAGTCCTCCAGGAACGCGAGGAAAAGGAACACGATGAATATCACGGGAACGAACCCGAGAACCGTCGCGACGCCGCCCCACGCGCCGTCAACGACGAGGCTTTTCACGGTGTCGCTCACGCCAGCGCGTTCGAGCGCACCGGTTATGAGCGCGCCGATGCCAGGCACCCATACGCCGAATTTGGACGGATCCGGCTCCTCCCATTCGCATGCCTCCTTGTAGGCCGCATAGTCGACGTCCCAGATGTCGGGCTTCCCGGTCTCTTCGTCTTCGACCGGCTCGCCCGTCTCCTCGTCTTCGACGAACACCCCCTTGGCGACGACCGACGCCGCTATCTTCTCGTCGAGCTTCTCGGGCATTTCCTCGACCTTGCCTTCGTCGGTCTTGCCCTCGTTCATCTTCTCAAGATACGCTTCTTCCCACTTGGACTTCGAGGCTTCCTGCTTGGCGAATTCGCCCTGGGCGTCCTCGAACTCCATGTCCTTGTACTTGCCATCCTCGCGGCACTCATGCGTCGTGAACGGAAGGTGCCATCCGTCGGCGAGGAAGCCGTCGTTGGCCCAGTCGGTGAGCATGGTGCCGGGCCCCTTCTCGGCGACTGCGAGCCACCACATCGCGCATAGCGAAACGACGAATACCGGAATCGCCAGGAACTTGTGCGTGACGAACCTGTCGATCCTGTCCGAGAGCGTGGCCTTGTTCTTGCGCTTCTCGTTGAGGGCGAGCGACTTGTCCATCAGGTTCTTGATGAAGTCGTAGCGCTGGTTGGTGATGATCGACTCCGCGTCGTCACCAAGCTCCTTCTCGCAGTCGCGGATGTGCTCCTCGATGTGCTTCATCTCGCCTACGCCGATGTCGAGCTTCTGGATGATCTCGCGGTCGCGCTCGAATATCTTGATCGCATACCACCGGATCGACCGCGCCGGGACCTTGCCCTGTATGGACTCCTCGATGTGCGCGATCGCGTGCTCCACGGATCCGCTGAAGACGTGCGGAACGTCGGGCGTCTTGCCCGGCCCCTTGTCCACGGACCCCTTTTTCGCCAGAACGACCGCCCTCTCCGCGGCCTCCACGTCGCCTTCCTTCTTCAGCGCGGATATGCCTATCACCTCGCAGCCAAGTGCCTTCGAGATCCTCGCGAAGTCGATCTTGTCGCCGTTCTTCTTCACGACGTCCATCATGTTGACGGCCATCACCATCGGAATGCCGAGTTCCGCAAGCTGCGTCGAGAGATACAGGTTGCGCTCGATGTTCGTGCCGTCCACGATGTTGAGTATCGCGTCGGGCTTCTCCTCCACGAGGAAGTTCCGCGACACCTTCTCCTCCATGGAATACGGGGAGAGCGAGTATATTCCTGGCAGGTCCTGGATTATCACATCCTTGTGCCCGTGAAGGATGCCGTCCTTCTTCTCCACCGTGACGCCGGGCCAGTTGCCGACGTACTGCTCCGAGCCGGTTATCGCGTTGAAGAGCGTCGTCTTTCCGCTGTTCGGGTTTCCCGCGAGGGCGATCTTTATGCCGTTAGCCATGTCTAATCTCCTTTCCAAAAAAAACCACGCCGGTCATACTGCCGCCACCTCCACGCCTTCCGCAGTCTCGTTGTTGACCGCTATGCGGCTTTCGTGCACGGCGAGGATCATGTTGCCGTAGGAGGTCCTGACGACCCTCACGACCGTCCCCGCCACGAATCCGAGCGCGCCGAGGTGCCTCTTCACGGCCTCGTCGCCACCAACGCGGACGATCCTCGCCCGCTCCCCTTCTTCAATCTCTGCCAGTTTCATCTTTTAGCCTTGCCTTATTTTGTTAGACGCGGATAGTTTACCATAACTAACTCGGGTTCGTCAAGGGGGGGTGCACAAAAAACGGAGAGCCGCCAGGGGGCTAGTCTTCCTGCGACGCCGCGGGATCCTTGAGGGAAATGCCGACGTCCGACATCCTCAGCGTGAGAAGCTCCTCCTGCGACGGATTCTCCATGGCGGTGACGCGCAGCGCCTGCCGCTCCACGGACTTCTCGAACAGATTGCGCGCCCAGCGGGCGTTCCCGAAAGCCTTCGACCTCTCCTTGGTCATGACCGCGACATACGGCTCAAGCCACTTCTCCACGTCGGGAGAAAGAGCGTACTTGCCATTCTTCGCCATCGAGCGGAATATAGCGGCAAGCTCCTTCGCGGAGTAGTCGGGGAATTCGATCGTGCGGCTGAAGCGGCTCTCCAGCCCGGAGTTGATCGCCATGAACCGCTTCATCTCCTCGCTGTAGCCCGCGATTATGACGACGATGGATCCGCGGGCGTCCTCCATCCGCTTCAGCAGCGTCGCCACGGCCTCGGAGCCAAACGTGTCGTTCGCGCCCTGGTTGAGCTGGTATGCCTCGTCGATAAACAGCACCCCGCCCATCGCCGAGTCGATGAGCTTGTTGGTCTTGTGCGCCGTCTGCCCGGCGTACTTCGCGACGAGCCCCGAACGGTCCGTCTCCACGAAGTTGCCTCGCTCGAGCAGCCCGAGGGCGCGGAACGCTCTGCCCATGATGCGCGCGACCGTCGTCTTGCCCGTGCCGGGGTTGCCGGTGAACACGAAGTTGTAGCTCATCGGCACGCTTCCCTCCACGCCCTTCTCCGCGCGCAGCTTGTTCGCCCGTGCCGTGGCGACGAGCTTTCGCACGGCGTCCTTCACGTTCGCGAGGCCCGTCAGGGAGTCCAGCTCCGCAAGAACCTCTTCGACCGAAGGGGCGCGGACGTCGACCTTGCGCTCGTCGAGGCCGAGGTCGGCGAGCGTCAGCGTGGTGAGCGCGTCGCCCGAGAGCGTCCCCGCCGCGGCGATGCGGTTGGCCTGGCGCCCCGTCGCGTCCTCGAAGAGCTGCCGCACGAACCGCGCGTTGCCGAAGGTGCGGTCGCGCCTCTTCGTCAGCTTCGAGATGGCACCGTCGAGCCCGGCGTCGAGGTCCGGCGCGAGCGAGAACTGATTCTTCTTCGCCATCGAGCGGAAGATGCGCGCAAGCTCCGCGTCCGTGTAGTCGGCGAAGTCGATGACGCGCGCGAACCTGCTTCTGAGGCCCGAGTTAGAGTCGAGGAAGCCGCGCATCTCGTCAGTGTAGCCGGCGGCGATCACGACGAACTTGTCGCGGTCGTCCTCCATCCGCTTCAGCAGCGTCGCCACGGCCTCGCGCCCGTAGTCGTCGCCGTCGCCGCCCGCGAGCTGGTACGCCTCGTCGATGAACAGAACCCCGCCCATCGCCGCGTCTATCTTCTTCGACGTCTTGACCGCCGTCTCGCCCGCATAGCGTCCAACGAGCCCGGACCGGTCGACTTCGACGAGGTGGCCCTTCGAGACGAGCCCCAGCGAGCGGAACGCCCGCGCGACCAGGCGCGCGACCGTCGTCTTGCCGGTGCCGGGGTTGCCGGTGAAGACCATGTGGTACGTCATCGGCGGAACCTTCAGTCCCTGCTTCAAGCGCGCCTCGTTCACCTTCGCGATGTTGACGAGCTTGTGGATCTCGGCCTTGACGGCCTCAAGACCGACGAGAGAGTCGAGCTCCGCCAGCACGGCTTCGGTAGTCTCCGGCGCGGCGGGTGCCGGCACAGGAGCGGGGTCTCCGCATCCGACCTGCGACTCCCCCTCCGAGTCCCCGCCGGACGCCGGGAACTTCATTGGGAAGACGACGGCGGCCAGAATGCACGCGACCATTCCGACAGGCCCAAGGAAGACGCGCAGCCACGAAGGCGTGGAATCGGTGAAGAACACATACCTCGCGATTGCCATGGGAATCGCGAGCGCCATCATGTACACGAACAGGCTGGTGAGCTGGTCGTGCGTGAGCGACGTCGCGATCACGATCAGCACGACGACCTCCAGTGCGCACCCGAGCCCCCATGCGCACACCCCGCCAAGCCTGTCCGCCCTGCCCTCAGACTTCACTCGGACACCTCCTGTCAGAACCAAATCGAGAACGAATTCTGCCAGCTGTCGAAGTCCGCCGCGGACTGGTAGTCGCTCGCGCCGACGACTTTGCGCTCGCCGCCCTTCTCGAACGTCACGTCCCAGCGCCCCCACACGCCGTCGCCATGCCGCGGCGCAAGCGAAGCCTTCCACGTCTCGTCGACGCCAAGGTCGCCGAAGACCTCGGCGTCGGAGTCGCCCACCAGCATGCACTTCGCAAGCAGCATCGGGCCCCTGAAGACGCGCACTCCCGGGGTCTCCCGCGCGAACCCGACCATCTCCGAGTTGTGCATCCTCATCTCGAAGTTGTCCCGCAGGCTGGCGTCGAGGGAACGGTTCTGCGGCTTGTCCGAGCGCCAGGACTCGATGCGCGGCGGCATGTCGAACGAAAGCGAGAGCTCCGTCTCGCCCGCCGGGACTGCGACCGCGAGCCGTCCGGGGGATTCACGCAGGGCCTCGCAGGGGCCGCCCACGTCCAGCCCGCGGCAGTCGGCGGGGACGCGCAGGCCGACGGTCACGGGCCTGAGCGTCCTCACCTTGACGGAGACTCGGTCGCCAACGGGATAGCCGCCAGCGACCTCTACGTGGACGCCCTTGACGAGGTACTCGCCGTCTGTGAAGAAGTTAAGGTTGCAGCGGTCGGCGGAGACCTCCTCAAAAGCGACGTCGGCATAATCGCAGAAGCCGCGCGGGTCGTTGGCTATGCAGCAGAAGTGGTACAGCATGTTCACCTCGAACAAACCCTGCAGATGGCGCTTGCCGTGGCTGCGCACGTCGTGCGTGCCCCACCTCCCGTCGCGGAACACCCCCGCCATGAACGCGTTGAGGAACGCACGCTCCCAGTGGTCGAGATAGCCGGTCTCGCCCGTAGCCTCGTAGAGGAACCGGCACAGGCGCATCCAGTGCACGACGTCGCACGACTCGCTGATGGCGTTGGGGTAGGCGCGCGCGCCTGCGAAGTGGTCGTGGAACCCTACGGAGCACACTCCGTTCAACTCGTCCGCGGCAAGCTTGTCGAATATGCGCTTCGCGGCCTCGAGCGGACGCTTCTTGCCGTACGCGGCGGCATACTCCACAAAGCCCTCCAGCACGCTCATGAGCTCGTATGCCTTGGCCCAGTCCAGGGGGTTGTCGTACCATGTGTGCAGCGGCTTGTCGGTGAACGCGTTGGCGACTAGGTTCGGACATCGCCCGTCCGCGCGGTCGTTGTCCGCGACGATGTGCTCGACCAGGTCGCGGACTTCGCTGCTGCCGGTGCGGCGGTGCAACAACACGAGCGGCTTCAGCAGGCTCATGGAGGGAAGCCCGGCGAAGCAGCCGGTCTCTCCGATCGAGACCTTCTGCGCCTTGAGCTGCCCGCCTATGTGGACCGCCATCTTCCTCGCCGCGTCCAGGAGCCGCGCGTCGTTCGTCAGGTCATACGCCTCCACCAGCGCCCACATCGTGTACTTGCGACCCCACAGGTTCCAGTTCCAGCCCCTGATGAAGTCGGCGTCGGCGTATGTCCCGAGATAGCCGTCGGCGCGCTGGAACGACTCCACCAGCCTCAGCGCGCTGCGGTGTATGAAGTCGCGCTCCTCGGCATCGCCCGTGCAGCGGGCGTAGGCGCAATGGGAGAGCATCGTCTTGCCCCAGTACTCTCCCTGCCAGTATCCGTAGTGGCGCTTGGCCCCGGGAGGGTCCGGATGCCTGTCGTCGTAGTTGGTGGCGAATGCCTTGACCGTCTCCTCGAAGACGTCCCCGCGCGCCTTTGGGGAGAGAAGTCGGTTCTCGAAGAGACGCCGCGCCTTCTCGCCGACTGCTCCGTCGAGTCGGCGGAAGTCGCGGCCAGCGTCCGTCTTCGCGGACGGCAGCGCCAGGGTTCCGGCCAGAAGAAGGGTCAGACCGTTCATCATGTCTAGGCTCCCTGGCGCTGCGTGGATCAGGCGCGCTTCAGCAGCACGTCCTTTTCGTACTTGGCCACCGCGTCGAACCACTTCTCGTCGGCCGGCACGCCCGCCCTGCGGCAGAACTCCGCCCACACGGACTCGAACGGGTAGTTCTTGTACTCCTCCTGGCAGACGAGCTGCGCGGTGAACTCGCCGCGGTCCTGGAGCTTCGAGAGGTCCTTCCACGGGACGAGCATCGCCTTCAGGAGCTCCTTCTGCATGTTGCGCATCCCGAGCACCCACGCCGCGACGCGATTGATGGACGCATCGAAGTAGTCCAGCGCGACGATGAAGTTCTCCGGGCCCATCTTGACGATCTCCTGAGCGCATGCGCGCAGGTCGTCGTTCTGTCGGATGACGTGGTCGGAGTCCCAGCGCACGGGGCGCGAGATGTGGAACGCGACCTTTCCGAACGTCATCAGGAACGCGCTGATCTTGTCGGCGACGGATTCCGTGAGGTGGAAGTGGCCCATGTCGAGGAGCGCGAGGATCTTCCTCGTCATCGCGTAGCCCATCACGAACTCGTGCGAGCCCACGGTGTAGCTCTCGACGCCGATGCCGAACAGCTTGGACTCAAGAGTGGGCACGACGGCCTTCCGGTCGTACTTGTACTTGAAGATCTTGTCGAGCGATTCGGCCATGCGCCTGCGGGGTCCGAGCCTGTCGGACGGCTCGTCCTTGTATCCGTCGGGCATCCAGAAGTTGATGGCGCACGGGGACTTCAATTCCCTGCCGAAGTACTCGGCGATCTTGAGGCACTGGATGCCGTGCTTGATCCAGAAGTTGCGGATCTTGGGATCGGGCGACGCGAGGGTGAGGCCGTCGACGACGTTCTTGTGCGAGAAGAAGGTCGGGTTGAAGTCGAGCTTCACGCCCGTCTTCTTCGCCCACTTCACCCACGGCTCGAAGTTCTTGACCGAGAGCTTGTCGCGGTCGTCTATGTGCCCCTCGTGGATTCCGTAGCATGCGTGCAGGTTGACGCGGTGCCTTCCCGGGATGAGGGCAAGGGCGAACTCGAGGTCCTTCATGAGCTCCTGGGGAGTCCTCGCCTTTCCTGGATAGTTGCCGGTCGTGGCGATGCCGCCCGACGCGCCGCCGGTCGTCTCGAATCCGCCGACGTCGTCGCCCTGCCAGCAGTGGAGGGATATGGAGACCTTGGCGAGATCTTTTATCGCCTTCTCCGTGTCGATGCCGATTTTCGCGTACCTGCTCTTTGACTCCTTGTAGCTCATTGTGCCTGTTCTCCTTTGTTCCGCGCCGCCCTTGTGCCTGACCCCTTGCCACGCACGGGCGAACATTGGCATTATATCATATTTGAGTTGCCAATCGCCATTTCAGGGGCGTGTTTCTCACCCGCGCATATAGATCTGGAAACAACTTGAACAACTGGTAAAAACAACTTTTCTCTTTTTGCCGCGCAACTGCGCGGCGTTTTTAAACCGGCGGGCGGTTGCCCGCCGTAAAAGGAAGTTGTTTCAAAAAGTTGTTTCCAACCATCAGAAAGCCCGGCGGGAAGTTCAGCATGGCAACGCCGCTTTCTGTGAAGGCGTATGGCATATATTTCAGATGCTTGCCGCGTTCCATGTTTAAGGTCACAACCAGCGACCGCTCACCCTGCGCAGATGAGCGCGACGCCGTCATCACACGAACCCGGCGGCGGCCAGCTTGGCCTCGGTAAGGGCGGAATCCGGCGTGGCCGCGAGGCCCCGCCTGGCAATGTACTTGCCGACGATGTCCCCCTCGAGGTTGACCTTGTCGCCGACCGACTTCGAACCGAGCGTCGTCTCCGACGCGGTGGTTGGTATGATGTCCACGCCGAGCCAGTCGTCCCCCAGGGCCGAGATTGTGAGCGACACGCCGTCGACGGTTATGGAGCCCTTGAGCACGGACTGCGCGGCGAGGACGCGTCCGCAGCGTATGCGCAGCTGGAAGTCGCGCCCCTTCTGGATCCTGGCCGCGACGGTGCCCTGTCCGTCGACGTGCCCCTGCACGATGTGCCCGCCCATCGCCTCCCCCGCGCGCACCGCGCGCTCGAGGTTCACCTTAGAGCCCGGCATCGCGTCCGAAAGGGCCGTGCGGGACTCGGTCTCCTCGAGGACGTCCGCCGTGAAGCGCGAGCCGCTGCACCTGGCGACAGTGAGGCACACGCCGTTGACGGCGACCGACTCGCCGGGCTCGAGCGGCTTCGCCCACGGCTCGTCCGCCGCGATCTCGAGCACCAGCCCCGAGCCGCGGCTCACGCGCTTGACCGTGCCGATCCTCTGTATCAGCCCCGTGAACATGTGTGCCCCGCTATTCTCATGTATGACTTCCTTCCTGTCGCACGGCACTATTCTACCATTTCGCGGCGCTCTTTACAACGACAGCCGCAGAGCAGAGTGCGCATTAGTGCATGCGCCCACGGATGGGGATTTTGTGGTATAATGGCGCAAATCAGACAACGACAAGAGCAGACAGGAGGTGTCAGATGGCAGAGAATGAAATGCGGCGCGGCGAATTCCTGAAGTGCGCGGCAGGAGTGGCGGCGGCGGGACTGTGCCCCACGCTGCATGCGGAGGAGGACGCGATTGCGACATGGCAGCGCGAAACTGACCTCGTTTCGGCAGACGTCTACAGGTCGTACCTGAACGACGGCGACACGCGCTCCCTCGCCTCGCTCGAGAAGCTTGAGGCGGCCTACGCGAAAGTCGCGCGCGAGCTCGACGAAGCCGTAGTCGACGACGTCCCGGCGGTGTGGAGCGTCTACAACATGGGCTACGTCGTCAAGACGCGCAAGTCGACGTTCGCGATAGACCTCGTGCACCGGCGCGACGCGGAGCTCGCGCCGAGGCTCGACTTCGCGCTCATCACGCACAACCACGCCGACCACTGGCGCGGCGGGCTGTACCGCGCCATGGACAGGGCCGGGAAGACCGTCATATCCAACTTCCTCGACAACTACGGCGCTGCGGACTGGCGAAAGGCGGGTCCGGCGTGGAAGGACAACGGCGGCTACACCCGGGCGCGGAAAACCTTCCGGATAAAGGACGTCGAGGTACGGACGTCGCTCGTCGACCACAACGACTACCTGATAGACTTCACGACTGCGTTCGAGATCCGCGTCGGGGACTGGCTCCTCTACCACACGGGCGACTGCGGCAAGGGCAGCGAGGGAAAACTCGTGACGACATGGGGTCGCCCAGACCTATGGCTCTTCTTCCCGGGGTGCGGAATCAACGTCGCCGAGGCCGTCAAGAAGGTTCAGCCGAAGCGCGTCGTGTTCGGGCATCTGTGGGAGCTCGGCCACTCCACGGGCCGACTGACCGAGCCCCTCATCCGTCGCGCCCTTGCGGCCGCAAAGCCGATCTGCGGTCAGACGGCTGTGGCGTTCTGGGGCGACAGGGTGTCCTAGCGCGAGACCGGCGTCACCCGCCGAAGACTTCGTCGAGGGCGTCGGACATCATGTCCACGGCATCCTCGAGGTCGTCCTCTCCGAGCGTGAGCGGCGGCAGGAAGCGCACGACGTTCTTGCCTGCGGAGAGCGCGAGAAGCCCCTGCGACTGAAGGGCCTCGAGGATAGGCTTCACGTCGCCGTCGACCACAAGGCCGAGCATAAGGCCCTTGCCGCGCACTTCGAGCAGCTTGTCGTACTTGTCGACGAAGCCCTGAAGCGCCTCGCGGAGCAGGTTGCCGACCTTTACGGCGTTCTCAAGGAGGCCCTCGCCCTCTATCACGTCGATGACGGCGAGGCCTGCGGCGGCGGAAACGGGGTTCCCGCCGAATGTCGACGCGTGGGACGGCGCCTTCAGCACGTCCGCAAGCGCGGCGTTGGAGATGAGCGCGCCCATCGGCAGGCCTCCGCCGAGGGCCTTTGCGAGCGTGAACATGTCGGGCTTGACGTCATAGCCCTGCCAGGCGAACCACGTGCCGGCGCGGCCGAAGCCCGCCTGCACCTCGTCGACGATCATGAGGAGCTTCTTCTCGTCGCACAGCGCGCGGACGCCCTTCATGAACTCGTCGGTCGCAGGCGTCACGCCGCCCTCGCCCTGCACGGCCTCGAGCATTATCGCCACGGTCTTTTCGTTGACCGCGGCCTTGACGGACTCGAGGTTGTTGTAGTCCGCATACGCGAAGCCGGTCGGAAGAGGGTCGTAGCCCTCCTGGCACCACGCCTGCGCCGTCGCGGCGACGGTCGCGAGCGTACGGCCGTGGAAGCCCTGGCGCATGGTGACGATTTCGTAGCGTTCTCCGTTCGCGGCGCCCCACTTGCGGGCGAGCTTGATGGCGGCCTCGTTGGCCTCCGCGCCGGAGTTGCAGAAGAATGCCTTGCCGCCGAGGCCGGAGAGCTTGACGAGCTTGCTCGCCAGCTTGGTGGCGGGCTCGTTGGCGAAGAGGTTAGAGCAGTGCGTCAGCGTCGACGCCTGCGACTGAATGGCCTCGACGACCTTCTTATGGCAGTGGCCGACCGCCTGCACGCCTATCCCGGACGTGAAGTCGTAGTAGGAGCGACCGTCCACGTCGCGCACGGTAATCCCCTTGCCCGACGCAATCACCACTGACGGCGCGTAGGTCGGCATCACCTTCGACTTGTAGAGGTCGAGTATCTCCTGGGTCTTGTTGCTCATTCCGTTATCTCCGTTCCCACGCCTTCTCGCGTGAATATCTCAAGTAAAAGCGAATGGGCCATGCGGCCGTCCACGAGGTGCACCTTGCGCACGCCGGAGCGTATGGCGTCGCAGCAGCTCTCGATCTTCGGAAGCATCCCGCCCGATATCGTGCCGTCCGCCCTGAGCGTATCGACGTCGCCGAGGTGTAGCGTCGAAAACAGCGTCTGCGGGTCGTCAGGGTCCTTCAGCACCCCCGGCACGTCGGAGACGAGCACGAACTTGCGCACCTTGAGCTCCTTGGCCAGCGCCGCGGCGGCATAGTCGGCGTTTATGTTGTAGAGGTGGCCGTCGTCGACGCCCGTCCCCAGCGGCGTGACGACCGGGATTATGCGCGCGTCCAGCATCTCGACGACCGCGCGCGCCGTCACCCGCACCACTTCGCCGACATAGCCGCGGTCGGGGTCCGCGATCCTCTTCGCGCCGAAGATCCAGTTTCCGTGCAGCGGCTTCGCGTTCGCGCCGCGGTTGCACAGACGGGCGACGATGTCCGGGTTGACGACGTTGTTGAGCGTCTTGCGCACGATCTCCATCGTCGGTTCGTCAGTGACGCGCAGCCCGTCGACGAAAGCGGGCGTGTGGCCGCTCATCTTTATGGCCTTCGTTATGGCCTTGCCGCCGCCGTGGACTATGACGACCTTGATCCCCACCGCGTTCATGAACGCGATGTCGTCCATCAGGCTCTCGAGGTTCTCCTCCACCTCCATGACCGACCCGCCGAGCTTTATGAGCACGACGGAGCCCCTGAAGTCCTGGATGTACGGCAGGGCCGCAGTGAGGACTGCGGCCTTGGCCTGCGCTGTGTCTATCTTCTCCATGATTCGGGGAATTATAGCAAAAAAACCGCGTGTGCGCCTATGCCGCCCGCCGCTACTTGCCCGCGACCTTGTCCGGAATGGTCGCGATGAGCATGTCTATCTGCGAATCCATCAGCAGCGCCCCGTTCTGGATGACGATCACCTTGGACTCCTTCAGCTTCTCCAGCACGATCTTCATCTTCTGCAGCTCCTTCACGATCTTCGTCGCCTCCCCCTTGCTTTTGCAGATGAAGTCGGGCTAGGACCATGCCATCGCCTTGCAGAACATCTTCGCGAGCTTCTCGCCGTCGGGTATGGCCTTCAGCTTGAGCATAACGTCGTCGAGCTTCTTCTTCTCCGAAGGCCAGAACTTCACGAGCTGCTGGAAGTCGTAGTACGCCCGGTGGGGGCACGCCTGCGCCTCGAGCCGGATGCGGAAGAGCAGGTCGCTGCGGGTCTGCGAGAGGGCGTCGCTGACGATCTGGGCCGCCTGGGCCTTCTCCGCATCCTTCGAAAGCACATCCTTCTGGATCGCGACGGCGACCGGGCCGAGAGGCTTGCCCTTGGCTATGGCGGCGGCCACCGAGGGGAACTTCGCGGGGTCTTCCGTCCCGTAGAACTGCTTCCAGGGCGTCTCCTTGAACTTGGCCTTCGCCTTGACTGCCGCCGCGCGCGCGGCCTTGACGCCGGCGGCGTCGAGCTTGCCCTGCATGACAGGCTCGGTTCCGGTAGGTCCCATCACGTAGATGTACGGGCGCTTCCCCTCGGTCTCGGGGCCGCCTGCGAACGAGATGCCCTCGTAGAACGGCACCCTCGCCGACGAGTAGCCGGCGAGCGCCGCCTCGGACTGGTCGGCGGACTTGAGGGCGGTCTTGAGCGCGTCGGGGTTCTTCAACAGGCCGTGGCACGAGACGACGATGAGCACGTCGCGCGGCAGCGTCATGGTCTCCCAGTTGCCGCCCTCGAAGCCGAGGCTGGTGAGGCCGGTCAGCTGCACGAGGCCGGCGGCCTCGAGGAGCTGCTTGTGCAGGTCGGCGTTGTCTTCCACGTCCACCACAATGGTCACGCGGTGGCGCAGGTCAGCTGCGGTGATCTCGCGCCCGCGTATGTAGCTCTTGGGCGTAACGCCCTGCCACTGCGGGAATCCGGCGGCGACCGGCTCAACCTTCGGGGGGGCGGCGACCGCGCAGAGCGCCATGGCCGCCGCAGCGGACGACATCGCAAAAAACATCTTCATGTCCATTTCCTTTCCTTTCGTTTAAAGTTCACCTTTACTTCCAGAACTCCTCGATTTCCTCCAGCGTCTTGCCCTTCGTCTCTGGCAGGAGGAAGGCGGCGGCCAGGAAATAGAGGAAGGCGAAGCCGGCGAGGCAGTAGAACACGGTCGCGTATCCACATGCCTTCTGCCACGGCAGGAAGGCGTCTGCTATCGCGAACGCGACCATTTGGTTCACGAAAAGCGCGATGGCCATGCCGTTCGCGCGGATGCGGCCCGGCATCAGCTCGGAGAGCGCGAGCCACACGACAACGCCCGGGCCGATCGAGAAGGACGCGACGAAAAGGGCGATCCCGGCGACCGTCGTCCACCCGGCGAAGAGCCCTCCGGACACGGCCCCCTTCTCGAGGAGCAGGAACATGCTCGCCACTCCGGCAAGCGCAACCACCATGCCGACCGTGCCCGTCTTGAGGAGCGTCTTGCGTCCGCTGCGGTCGACGAGGCCGAGCGCGACGGCCGTGACCGGTATCGGCACGAGCCATACCACGAAGTTGGCGGCGTTGGCCGTGGCCTGCGAGAGGCCCGCCTTCATGAACATCGGTATGGAGAAGTACTGGATCGCGTTGAAGCCGATCGCCTGGTTGCAGATGAGGATCGCGAGCGAGATGCAGAACGGCAGCACGTACTTGCGCTGGAAGAGCGTATCGCCTTTCGCCGCCGCGGCAAGCGCGGCCTTCTCGGCGGCCTCCGCCTCGTCGGCGGCCATCATCTCGGCGAGGATATCCTTCGCCTTCTCTTCGCCGTTGTTGGCGGCGAGCGCGGCAAGGGCCTCTTCCCTGCGGCCGCGGCGGTAGAGCCAGCGCGGCGACTCCCTGAGGCCGAGGGCGCCGAGGAAGAACACGACGGCTGGCACCGCGCTCGACCAGAAGATCGTCTTCCACGCGAGCGACTTCTGCGCTGCGGTGACGGCAGCGTCGTCCGCCGCGCCTCTTGTGTGGACCACGACCAGCCCGACCACGGAGCAGAACGTTATGCCGATGAAGTCCAGAAGCTGGAACATCCCCGCGCCCTTGCCGCGGCTGTTCGCGTCAAGGCACTCGGCGAGGTACATCGGCACCACTACGCCTATGAAGCCGGCCGCGACGCCCTGCATCGCGCGCCCCAGGAAGAACATCGCGTAGTTCCCCTCGGCCAGGCAGATGGGAAGGCACGCGAGCGCGGCGACGGCGGCGGAGACGAGCATCATCAGCTTCCTGCCCAGCTTCTCCGCGAGCCAGCCGGCCGCGAGACACGCGATGGCCGCGCACATCACGACGGCGCTCGAGAGGTGAGAGACCTGTGCCGTAGTGAAGAGGCCGAGGCTTCCTGGGTTGTCCTCCACCGGCCCGATGTACGGAAGGGCTGGACCGATGATGGTGCCGCCGAAGTCGAACAGCATGCCGCCGCATCCAGCCATCACCAGCAGGAACAGCATGTACCTTTTCGCCTTTTCCACGTTTTCTCCTGTATTTGCAGAACAACCGACCGTCTGTCGACGGACGCTTGTTGTGTATTATACCATAAAAAAACCGTCCGCGTTCACTTGCAACTCGCACGAAGACGCTGGCGACGCCTGAGACAGTTGCAACAACCTGATAGGACTGCGTGTCCTCACGCCGCCGCGGCGGGCTGGGGACAGCCCGCCCTACCGAATTCGGCGTTCATGAGCATGAGCGCCGCGATGTCGCCGTCGGCAAGCTCGCCCTTCTGCCACGACGTGATCTGCGCCTTGAGCGCAGCCTGCACGTCCTTGCTCGCCTTGGCGAACTCCGCCTCCGTAGGCATTGCCGCAGCGGAGAGCGCGGCGGCAGCCATTGCCACAACAACCAACTTCTTCATCTCAATGTCCCTTTTGTCTTTACCGGAGACGACCATCGCCCCCTTCTGTCGCTATATACGAAGCCAGCCGAAAAAAGGGACACAGCCGTCGCAAGTGGACCGCCGCCTTATTTCGCCTTGGCTCTTGAAGTAACCTCTCTGACAGCGCGAAGGGTCTCTGCGAACTCCAACGTGTCCGCCTCCGTCCATCCAAGACGCCGCCCAAGGTTCTCCGCCGTGATGCGCAGAAGCGCGTCGTGCTCGGCGGCCATGAGCTTACCCCCTTCTTTGTCAAGACGAATGATTTCGTCGTTGTCCTCTTTGTCCTGTTCAAGTGTCCTCGCGTCATTGTCGATTTTTTCCAGATTGTCGCGCACAAGAGCATACTTCTTCGCAAAGATCTCCATAATGCGGTCGTGGTTCTCCCGCTCCTCCTCGGTCATGGACGATACGTCAAGCTCTGCCATGAACCTTCGCAGTTTGTCGTAATTTCCAAGAGCCCTCGTAGCCGCCTTTGCCATTTTGTCGCGTCTCTGCTTCCACACGTTCGGATAGAGCCTCTTAATCTCCCCGTGGGTTTTGCACTTTTCCTCGGCCTCTTCATTGGAGACTTCGGCGCTGTTCTCCTGCGGACCATCGCCATCCTTCGCCCGCATGTCGGCCTCGGACTTTTCCCCTTTGGCGGCAAGCAACTCGCTAAGCTCATTTTTAAGCGATGCCACCTTGTCCCTCAACGCCGCAAGCTCGGCCTCGGTCACCTTCGACTCGCCGCCGGCGGCCGCAAAGCGACACGCCCCGTCATTGGCTGTTTCCACATTCCCACAATTCCATAATTCCACATTCCCACAATTCCCCCACGTCCCTGCCGCAAACCATCCCGCTGCGCCGCCGATGGCAAATGCGGCAAAAACAATGATAATTCCGTTTCTCGCAAACATGACTGTCAATCCTTTCGCATGAAACGCCCGAAGCTGATGACGTTGCGCACTTCGTCTAATGTCGAACGCAGTTCCTTCGCTTCCGCTTCAGGAACTTCAAAGCTCCTTAGCGCCTGCGAAATGAGAATCTCCCGCTCCTCCGTTTCAAGATCCACTCCCTGCCTGTAGAATGACAAATACTTTTTTATGCGTTCCGAGTATTCGCCCATGGTCGTCGACTCGAGTTGGGCTACAAGGGTCGTATAGAAGACATCCGGGAATTCCGCAAGGCGATCCATGAGATCTTCATGAACTTTCCTCTCCTCGTCGTTCAGCCCGGACAGATCGAATTCGCATAGAATTCCAAGTCGTTTCCCGATAAGCTCTGTTGATTTGTCCAGATTCTCCAGAAGTTTTTTCTCGCTAAGTATCGAACGTTCGGCCCACCGGGGGATGAGCTGTCGCGCCTCGCCAACTGTAATCAATTCCTGGGCTTTATCATCGGCGCGTTGCCACGCCGTAAGGCGCTCACCCTCCGTTGGAAGCTTCCTCAGCCGCTCCACGAGTTCTGCGTGTGTCTCGTGATTTCCCTCGGCAGACCGAGGAGCGCCGCCGATACCGTCGCTGGAATGGGCACCCTCGCCAGAATCGGTGCCGACTTTCGCCGCCGCTATGCAGTCTTCGAGGTAGCGTATCTTGTTCTCCAGAATCCTCTTCTGCACATCGGCGTTCGCAGAAGACCGTATCAGCGCCCTGCGCCGCGGCTTGGCCGTTTCATTGGTTGTTTCCACATTTCCCTCCCTCCACGCCCTCGCCGCGAGCCATCCCGCCGCCGCGCCGACGGCGAGCGCAGCCAGCGCCGCCGCAACTGTCATTTTATTCATCGCCCTCACTTTCTTTCGTTTGGTGTCATCTTCCTTGTGCGCCTGAATTAGCTCGATCTTTGACAAGGCGACGCAGGAAGAACGCACACCAATGCGGAATCGTAAGAACCCCATTGGAGAATCCGACGTTGCCCTTGACGAGTTTTATGCCCCACTTGATATCCTTGTAATGCTCGCCGTCTATCAATGTGCGCATGGACTTGGCCTTTGTGTTGCCGGACTTGACCTCGACAGGCACGAGATTCTCACCGGATCGTAGGAAGAAGTCCATCTCAAGCGTCGAATTCTCTTTTTTATAGTAAGCGGGCACTGCACCTGACTTTACAAGCGCCTCTGCGACAACATTCTCGAAGAGACCGCCTTTCCATGTGCCGATGTCGCGCCGCAGCCGCAAGTCCTCCTGAGACTCCTCGTCCAGCATGGACACAAGAAGCCCGCTGTCGGCCATGTAGAGCTTGTATCGCGTTGCATCAAGATGTGCCGCTATTGGCAGTTCAGGAAAGTCCATCGACTTGCAGATGTTGACGATGCCGGCATCGTTGAGCCATTCGACGCACCCCCAGTAATCCTTGTAGCGCGCCTTCTTTTCAACATAAGACAGCTGGAACTTCTTGTTTTCCTTCGCCAACTGGACCGGAACGCTGTCGAATACGCTCACAATGCGCACCGGGTCAAGACCCTCCGCGTATTTCCTCACATCAGAACGATAGTCATCCACAATCCGCCGCTGACTCGCCGGCACCCCTTCAAACGTCCCCTTCACAAAATACCTTTCGACAACCTCCGGCATTCCTCCCAATGTCGTGAAGTCCAGGAAAAGACGGTCAAATGTCGCGTTGGCCGCCTCACCGAACGGCCTGCCGTCCAGAAGATGTCCGTACAAGTCATCTAACTGCCCGGACTTGTAGCCACGCGCCTTCAAGAACTCCTCGAAGTCCAACGAATGCATCGTGGCTTTTTCCTGATAGCCGACGCTTATGGATTCAATTCGCTTAAGCTGGATGCCGAGGAGCGACCCGCTGCTGATTACATCGTACTTTCCCTGCTGTGCAAACGACTTGAAACTGGTTGCGATTTCCGGAAAATCCTGAATCTCATCGAAGAAGATCAGTGTTTGCGACTCTATAAACTTGAAGTTAGGCTCTATAAGTGAAATGTTGCGGACAATGTTTTCGGCAGAGTACCCGTCTCGTACAATTGCCCTGAACTCAGGCTGAAGGTCAAAGTTGATTTCAATAAATGATTCGTAACGACCTTCCGCAAAGTGTCGAACACATTCCGTCTTGCCCACTTGCCGTGCACCTTTAACAATCAATGGCAGGCGGCGAGGGTTTGACTTCCACTCTATAAGCAGCGACTCAAACTTTCGCTCGATGAAAATTTCTGGTTTAGTGCGTTTCATGGCAATAATATACCATATTTTCCCTTACATCGCAACAGCCTATTGCACTTTCATGAGCGAATATATTGCATGAGCATACACTTTCATGGGCGAATATCTAAGCTTACCATGCACTTTCATGAGCGATATCTCCCACCACAAGGCAAGGCAAGTCGTTGCCAAGAGCTTCTTCATCATTTCCCGCCCTGTCGCCTCGCGCGGCTGCACCAGCTGAATATGCCATTGCCAAAGCCGAAGTTCTTGTATATCTTGTCGTAGACCGAGAGGTACGGCTCATGGCACTCGTACGAAAACGATGTCCTTTGGGCTGCGATAAAGAGAAAGGCCTGCTTCTTCGCGTCGGAAACGCCGTCGAGCTCCAGCTGCTCGTAAAGCTTCTCCGCCGCCTCGCGCTTGGCCGTTTCGCGTGCCGCGACAAATCTCTCCCCCAAGATGCGATTGCTTGTAAGGATGCTGCCGTCGTCCTCGTCATTCAGCTGGCCACTTTCGATGAGCCCTACATACTCCTCGTTTATGCGCATCACCTCGTCCCGAAGGTCGTCGAGTGCCTTTTCAAACACCACGGCCTGCTCCGCATTCAGCTTCAGTTCGTCAATTATGCCTTTGCGCAACCCCGCCAGAGATGCGCGATCAGCCTCGGCCTCCTTCTGAAACTCCGCCACCAGCGCTTCGGGATTGTTCTTGAACATGTCGAGGTAGCGGGGAAAAGGATTGTCGTCCTTCTGCAGTTCCGGCTGCGCCACCTGCGCAAGCTTCTCCTCCTGCTTCGCCGCCTCTGGCTCGCGACGCATTTCTGCAGTGGCATCAGACTTCTTTAGGGGCTTGGCATCGGGGATTGCGGAACGACGCACCCTACTGTCCGGCACGCCAGCCCCGCCACCATTGGCAGTTTCCACATTGCCATATTTGCACACTTCCACATTTTCACATTTATTCTTCCCTCGCCCCCATGCCGCGAACCATCCAGCCGCCGCGCCGACGGCGAGCGCCACCAGCACCACTATGTGAATTGTTCCGATCCGTGTTCTCATTTTATTTGATCCTTTCAAATATCCCTTCGACCCCCGGATTACTGTTTCCCCGTCATTAAGTAGCCCAGCATGATGCGGCCGACGATCTGCTTGCAGTTCCGCAGCAACTCCATTAAGGGCAAAAGGGTCAGAACAGAAGCCCGATACGCATGTGTTTCTAGCCCATTAACAACTCGAAGTCCTCGTCGATCGGCGGACGGCCGTATTCGCTGATCTCGAAGCTCTCTATCGCCTTCGGCACGGTCTTGCCGGGATACTGCTCGCGCCAGGCGTCGGCAAAGCGCTTGGCGTCGTTCACCTTGCGGTTGCCCCAGTACTTCATCAGGTAGGCGTTGCGGGCGGCGATGTTGACCTTTCGGTCGCCGATGGCCTTCACCTCGTCCTCCACTCCCTTGTCCCACGCCAGCCACTCGTAGAACTGCGACACCTGGCAGTCGAGCGCGTCGCACCACTTGCCGAGGTACGGGTCGGCGTCGACGAGTATGTCTGGACGCATCACGCGCGGAACGGTGAATATGTCGCTCATGAGAAGGATGAGCGGGCGGCGGCGGAGCGCCTTCGACCCCTCGATCCAGTGCGGGCAGCCGAGCATGTAGCCGCAGTCCTTGACGAGCGTGCCGATCGTGCGGTGGTCGACGTGGTAGTCGCAGTCACGGTGCGTCATGATGATGTCAGGCTCGAACTCCTGAATCTTCCGCGCAACCATCTCGCGCGCTTCGATTGTATTGGGGCAGCGCGCATCGCCCCAGCCGTAGATATCGTAGCTGTCGAGGCCGAAGACCTTCGCCGCGTTCAGCGTCTCCTGGCGGCGGATGGCGGCCGTCGTCGGCCTGTCGTGGACATGGTGGCCGATGTCGCCGTTGCAGGCCGCGACGAACTTGACGCGACAGCCCTTCCCGATCAGCTTCGCCGCCGTACAGCCGCAGATGATGTCCGCGTCGTCGGGATGCCCGCCGATGACCATGATGCGGTACGGGCCGGGCGTCCGCGGAATCGACGCCTTGACCGGCGGACACGCCGCCACGAACGTCTTGCCGCGCACCTTGTTAAGTTCACCTGCTGCCTTCGCCTGCCTAGACACTCCTGCCACGGCAGCCAGTCCTAGTGCCGTGACAAACCCCCTTCTATTCAATTCCATCTTTCAGTTCCTTTCTTGTCACTTGACGATCTTCGTCAGAACCATGTTCTTGAACGATGCGTTTGAATGGTCGCCCTGCAGCAGAATCGGACCGGGAGCCGTTTCGTCCCAGTCGACCGCACCAGGCGTCACGCCGGCAATCGGCTTGTTGTCGATGATTTTTATGCCGTTCAACGTCACCGTCAGATGGCGCTTGTAGAGCGTAAGGTCGACGTGCTGCCATTCTCCGGCCGGCTTCTCGGCCGAAACCGCCGGTGTGATGAGATCGTAGAGAGCGCCCATGTTGTGACAGTCAGGCTTTCGTCCATAGGAGTCGTTCACCTGAATCTCGTATCGGCCACGCAGGTATACGCCGGAGTTGCACATCTTCTCGACCAACACGTCGTACGACAGGTCGAAGTCAAAGAAGTCGTCGCGCCTCGTGACGAGGTGCGTGCCGCCCGATCCGCCGCGCGACGTCTTGGTCGGGTCTTTCGTCACGAAGTTGGAAAGGACGCCATCCTTGACGCTCCAGCCCATCACAAGGTTCGGGTCTGCGGCCTTCCAGTCGGCGATGCCGTCCTTAAGCAAGTCGACGCGCTCGCCGCGCACGGCGGACGCTGGATCAGGAATGTCCTCAGCCGCCTCCGGAAGTTCCTTTATGAAGATGTTTCGGAATTCGACCGGGTCGCCGTGGCACTGCAGCTCGAACTGGTCGATGAGCGGCAACGGCATCCCCTTCTGGCGTGCGTACTCGTAAGTCACGTTGTCCACGACCTTCTCGCCGTTGAGCCATACCGTCACCTTGTCGCCCACGATCCGCATGCGGCAGCGGTTCCAGTCGCCGATCGGCCTGTCGGCGCAGACGAGGGCGGCCGAAAGCGCGGTCTTGTTGTTCCAGACGCAGCCGGATCCCTGTCCAGCCCACATGTTCGGATCCCAGACCTGAACCTGCGGCGAACCGCGCAGATAGAAGCCAGAGTCGCCGAATACACGCAAAAGCCGCCAGTCGGCGACCACCTCGAAGTTTCCGTAGTCCTTCTTTGTCGCAAGGTTGTTGCCTCCTGGCAGCCCGTCGAAGAAAAGAACGCCGTCGCGTACGTGCCAGTGCTCCACCATCAGCTTGTCAGCCTTCGCCTGCATCTCCCACAGTTTTTCGGGGATCGCGGCGCGGCGGACGCCCGGCCAGTTGAACTTCTCCTCGGGCGTCACGCCCTTCCAGCCGTCAAGATCCCTGCCGTTGAAAAGCGAGACAAATCCGGCAGGCGGCTCCTCTCGTCCGTCAGCGGCAAGCGTGTAGTCCGCATCGACAAACTTGACGCGCACGTTGCGCGCACCGGGCCGGATGAGCTTCGCCCAGTTGCGTGGCTCGACCGTCACAGGCGACTTCGTCAAGACGCCGTCGCGCAGCGTGGTCGATCCATCCTTCAACTGTCTGACTTCTACGAAGACCCACTTCGCCATCCCCGTCTTCCAGCCGTTGGTATAGACACCATTCGGCTGTTCGTAGCGCAGAATGAAATAGTCGCTTGGCGCCTCAGGCGGCATCCTCCCGTCAAAACGCACAAATCCGTCCGCATCCTTTTTGCCCCCACACATCAGCGAGCAGCATCCCGCCAACGCCGCGCCGAGAGCAACGGACAACGCCAACTTTTGAAATCTGCCTTTCATGTCAGGCTCCCAGTTCCCATCCGTTGTGGTGTTCGACCGCCAGAAAGCGGTTTGCCTCGTCGGCATAAGCTCCCGTGAATCTCTCATCCCCTGGATCCCACCTGAGAGACTTGAGCTGCATGCGAGCGCAGATATTTGCAATATGCGCAATCGAGATCGTGCGATGACCCATCTCGCAGGTCGAGGCGACCTGGCGGTTCTCGTAGATGCCGTCGAGGAAATCCGACTCATGGAACTTCGACCCATCGTGCCCCTCGTTCGGACGATACAGCTTGATGTCCTTGTCCGTGAGATCCGACTCCTTGAAGTTCTTTAGGCACTCCGGCACCTTACCCTTGTAGTCATAGCTGCCGACGTCGCCCTTCTCGCAGTGGAATATCGTCTGGCGCGGCCAGCCGTTTTCCTTGTCGATCTTGCGCACGTGGCAGCGGACGCCGTTCCCGTAAACGATGTCGAACTTGAACTCCGACGGCCAGGAGAACACGTCTCGGTCGGAGCCTGTCGCGTAGTCGCTCTCCATGTTCTCTATTGCGACAGGTCCGGTGAGCTGCGTGCCCAGGCCGCGCTGGAGCTGGTCAAACTCATGCGCTCCGAAATCGGCTATCATTCCATTGCCGTAGCGGTTGTTGAAGCGCCAGCACGTCGGGTCGTGGATGGATGGTATGTAGGCGTTGTTCTCCCAGTGGCGGGCCGGTCCCTGCCACATGTTCCAAGCCTCTTCAGAGAAATATCGCGGCAGCGGAGCGCGGGCCGCGCTGCGGCCGTGTCCGATCCAGTGGTCGCAGGCCGGTATGCAGATGGTCGCGCCCTTCACCTTGCCTGCGTAGCCATTGAGGACAATTTCCTCGGAAAGCCGGAACTTGGGATTCGTCGACCCCTGGTTGCCGACCTGGAACGTGACGCCCGTCTCCTTGGTAACGCGCACCATCGCCTGGCCCTCCTCTACGGAGAGAGACATCGGCTTCTGGCAGAAGACGTGCTTGCCAGCCTTCATCGCCGCAATCGCCATGATCGCATGCCAGTGGTCGGGCGCGCAGATCGCGACGGCGTCGATAGTCGGGTCGTCGATCACCTCACGCCAGTCGGTGACGACGCGGCAGTCCTTGTTGCCGTACTTCTCGTTGACCATGTCGCGTATTACGCGCCAGCCGCAGACGTCCTTTCGGTAGGAGTCGTCCATCTTGCTGAAGCCCTCCGACCCGAAGTCCGAGCCGCGCGCACCGTAGAAATAGTCGGGTGCGAGCTCGACGACGTCGCATACCGTCGTCACGCGGCAGCGGTCGTCCTGCAGGAAACCGGGCACGTTCGTCGTCTTCGCGATGAGCCCGCAGCCAATGACCGCCACGTTGACCTTGGCGTTGGCAGGGACGCGCCTCGCGCCGCTCCTGGTAGCGCACCCGCCCACGAAGAACGAGGTAGCAGCTCCATATAAGAAGTTTCTTCTAGACGTGTTCATGGCGGTTTTCCTTCAGCGGACGATGAGCATACATCCGAGCTTACGAACCGTTACGTCACCCGTTTCGGGATTGTAACGGAGACCATAAGTCTTCGTACCATCCTCGGACACTGCAGCCCATCCGCCGAGATTGGCAGCTCCATCGACATTCTTGAGCGATGTCCTGAACGTTTGTTCCGCAACGTCTGGCGCGAGATTCGCCACTACGAACGTCCCGTTTTCCGCAAGCGTCAGGTCGGTGCCCTCAACTGCGCCCATACCATTCGTTGAAAGCGCAATCTTTGAGATAGTCACCTTTCCGAGGCAGCCAAGCGTCGCTCCTGGTGCAACCGAAACGGTCGCCGCAAGTTCGAGCGTCTCAGACGACTCTTCGGGACCCGTCTTGCCGAGCGAAAAACAATTCGCCAGCTGTTTTGCCGTTATTTTCTTCGTCGAATAACTCGCACCCGATCTGTAACCAGACGTTGTAATGCCCAGTTCCTGCAAGTGAACATCCAACAACGGATCCCACGTAAGGCCATCCGTACTGCCGCAAACATCAAACGCCGTGAGCTGCCGACCCGTCCATTGATTGTCGTCGACATCCTTCTGGATGAGGTCGCAGGCAACAAGCGGTGGCGTACCGTCCGCCGGACGCAGGATGACGCCAACCCACGTGGACTCGTCCTCAATGTCGAGTTTGTGAGAAAGCGTTTTGTCGAAATAGTCTTCATAGTGGAACGTCCCTGCCGCATAAGCATCATCAGTTGTAAGCCCACCACCCTCGAACAGCCCGCAGAATGCGCGAGCATTACTCGTAAATCCACCCCCATCGGCCGTCCGATTCTCCACCGAGAACTGCCCCGGCTGACAGAGATGAGCGTATTCATTTGTCGCCTGCATGGCAATCGTATAATTGTTGTTGACCAGTTTCCCGTCGACGTAATCCACGTCCTCCTTGTAATGCCGCATCGGATAGATGCACTGGCGATTGCCCTCCGCGTCAAAGAACATGAACTCCGAAACCGCGATGCGGCGAATGACAGTATCTGTTATCGTTTTTCCACTCTTTGTCTCGTAATACCCCTTGACCTTGTCCTTGAACAACGGATCTTGGAACGCATTGCATTTCAGGCGCAGGCGATACCAGTCGTACGTCGACTTGTACGGACCCGCACCGAGATTCAAGCGCCCCTCTTTCACCACCAGTTTGCCGGTGATGTCACAGGGCGGACGAACTGTCCATGTTCCGGTACCACGTTTCTCGATCGAAACCACGCCAATACCATTCGTCACGGCTGCCACAGCATCGTACCCCTCCTGATCGCCGTCAAGAACCAGCGTTTTCTCGCCCGCTGAAGCAGCGGTGATGCCTTTCAAGAAAAGCCGCGCCTTGCTGCTGCGAAAGCCACCGGACGTGCTCAGTCCAATCAAGCGGTCGTGGTTGATGATCACATCCGGACTTGCCGCACGAAGAAAACCCTCCGTCCCCTCTCCGCCCAGCAGAATCGCATACGGTATCTCGTCAGCCGCAGGGAGATTGGCATCCGCACCATCACGGTACAGCCGATTAGCCGTGCCGAGTGCGCACATCTCGCCCACCGCCGTCAGTTCGCCCTCAAAATCGAGAATGCCTTCACGCACGTCCGTCACTCCGTCATATTGATGATAGCCGGCCGCTCCGACCGCATTCTTAAGCTTCCAGGAACCCGTCCCCTCTTTGCGCATGTATATAGGTCCTGATCCGTCTTTCGCCGTGAAACCAAGAACCGACTCGGTCGTGTTGGAACCCTTCAGCACAACATATCGCTGCGATTGCACGTCACTGTGCATCGTAAAATCAAACGTGAGACCTCCATAGGCACCGGAATCTACTCGGAAACAAGTACCCGCATAAGATGGCCTTGACAAATTCTCAAAGAGACCCGGCGCACCAATATAGCCGAATGTCGAATCAGTACCGAGGTTAAAACCGAGGTTAAAGTTGCCCAGGCCCAACGATCCCACACACCCGACCCACAGTTCGGACGTGTCCTTAAAAAGCGGGGCTCCCTCCAACTTGGGCTGATTCTGCGTTATCGTGAACCGTACGCCATTGTGCATCCGATAATGGAGCTTACCCTCAATCTGGCCGTCGAAAACACAGGAAGCCCTGAGGTCCAGGTCGGCATAGACATCTGCTGGTTGGCTGTCCGGAGTTGTCACAGTGCCACTGCCCGTTAGCGTCCTGACACTAGACTTATAGCGCGAGCCGCTCGTCCGCCCATCATGATAGGTCTTCAAAACCGCGCCTGACTCGAGACGGACATTGATTTTCCCCAGCATTTCAGCGGTACTGGCCTCCGCACTCATCAACGCCGTCACGCCGGACGGGATGATGATCGTGTCGTCGGCCTTCGGCCCCTCTGTCGGGTCCCCGACGTAGTTCGCGCCGTCCGACCAGTTGAAATCAACGCCAGAAACTGACGACTTCAGGGTAAACGTGGTTGCCCCGAATGCCGAAAGACCCGACATTGCCGCCCATGCGACACCCGCCGCAAAAGCAATCATCCAGTTCAGCATCTTCTTGTAGAGTAGAGACCCACGCCTCGGCTTTGCTGCCGGTGCGACTTCCCCCTCGTCAAACCGTACGTGCGGATTTCCCGCATACGGCTTTCCATCGAGTGCTTTTCCTGTTGCCATGGATTCTTTCCTTTCTTCGATTG
>JAFRBA010000005.1 GCA_017405115.1 Kiritimatiellia bacterium | reverse complement strand
GCCGTCGAGCAGCGCTTCCTTCCTTGCTTTCCCGGACGTTCGCAGGAATGTCGGGAGGTGTGCCCACGTGGTGGCAGGCATCTTGTTGTCTGCTTGGGGTGCATATACTAAATGATGACGCGAGAAGAGATTGGGCGGAAGGCGGCGGCGATTCCCGCCGAAGAACGCCCCGTGCCGCAGTCGCGGCTGTCCGGGCTTGGTGACTTCCTCGGCATCTACGGCGGCGAGCACATCGCCGCGACTGAGTTTGTGATCGGCGCACTGCTCGTCACGTGGGGTGTGCGCGCAAAAGAGCTTCTGTTCGGGCTGGTCGTCGGCAATCTTCTGGCGACGTGCATGTATGCATTCTGCACGGCGCCTATCGCCGTCGACACGCGCCTTTCGCTGTTTGCATATCTGCGCAAGGCGGCGGGGCCGTGTTCAAGACTTCCGAAGGAGACCTCTATGCCGGAACCGCTTCGCATTGGGACAACGTCAAGTCATACGTCGATGCAGGCGGATTTCACCTGATCAACGATGTTGGGACCGTTACCATTGACAAGCCGCTGTTTACCGGCGCCGGCGATGGAGAGCCAGACGAAGAGCGTCGTGATGTCCAACTGGTACTACGACGAATGGTACGGCGGCTTCGACCCGAAGACGAACAAGACGAGCGACTTGGAGCGCCTCGTGCAGTTCTGGGACCTGGAGAAGGCGGGCTTCGACCAGATTCCGTGCGGCACGAACTGGGCCGGAGAAGGTCGGCGCAACCTGAAGATCGGCGCGGACGACGTGATGGGCAAGCTTGTGAAGAAATGTCGCGAGGTCATCGCGCCGGAGCGTCTGCTTGGGTTCCTTATGGCCCCGTGGGAGTGCCTGAAGGACGAAGAGGCGTACAAGCTCAACCTGCGCGCAATCGATATCTTTGATGAAGCCCTAAACAATGGACATATCAGGTCTATATCTTCAAAAGTGCCCTTGTAAAATCGGGTAAAATGCCCTATTGACATTATGTCCATAATAGGATATCATATCTCTCACCATGACTATAACTGTAAATACGGCCACGCTAAAACAGAAGCTCAGCCATTACATTGGTCTGGCCGGCCAAGGGAAAGATGTGCTGATAACGAGCCACAAGCGCATAGTCGCGCGCCTTCTTGGCGAGTTCGGGAACTATCGGCTTCCGCTCCGCCAGCCGACGTTGGCGGCGTCTGCGGTCGCAGAGATCGGCGGTTTTGGCTTTTCCCATGATCCGCTTGAGCCGATGGGGCAGGAAAGGAGCGCACGATGATAGTCTACCTTGACTCGACTTTTGTGATCCGCCGCCTTCTTGGCGTCGGCAAGCCGTCCGGCTTCTGGGGCAAGTGGGAGAAGGCCTACGCCTCCACGCTCATGCGCGCGGAGTGCTTCCGAGCGGTGAACCGGCTTCGGCTCGAGGGTAAGCTCGACGACGCGGGCTGCGCCCGTCTTGGCTCGTGGATCGAGACCGTGTGCAATTCGGTCGTGCAGGTCCCCGTGACCGACGCGGTGCTGAACCGCGCGGCGGGGGCGTATCCCGTCGCGGTGGGCACGCTGCAGGCGATTCACCTCGCCACGATCCAGGAGCTGGAGGCCGTCCACGGCGTCAAATGCGTCCTTGCGAGCGATGACGACGCGCTGGTGCAGGCGGCAAAGGCTCTGGGCATTGGCGAGGCGTCGGCTGAGGCACCGGAGGCAAAGCCCGCCGAATGACGCTGCTGGCCCAGATGGCCATGCAGGGGGCGGTAGGGTTCGCCATCGGCGCGGGAACCAACGAACTCGCGATCCGGTGGGTGTTCAACGCCCTCTTCACGAAGAAGAAGAAGCTCATCGCCGAGAACGCGAAGAGGCTCATCCGCACGGAGCTGATGACGTCCGAGAAGATTGCGGCGAAGTTCGGCTCTCCAAGCGTCAGGGATGCCGTGGAGCGCGGCATCCGCCAGCGGCTCGACGAGTGCGGCGACAGGCTTCTCGCCGTTTTCGCCCGGCTCGGCGAGCGTCTTGACCGGCATGTTCCCGAAATCGTGAGGGAAGAGGTCAGGGCGCTCGCCGACGTCGCGGAACTCTTCGACTCGGACATCCGAGCGACGGTCGCCCGCGCAGGCGCCGGCTACGTGACGGACTATCTTGCCGCGAACCTGCCGGGCATGCTCGAGGAGACCGACGTCTGGAACGTGGTATACGAGACGATCATGGACTACGACGAACGCAAGATGGAGGTTCTCACGCGCCAGGTCGCGAACAGGGAGCTTCGCGGAGTGACGCTCTGGGGCGGCTTCATCGGCGCGACCGTCGGGCTGGGAATGAGCGTGCTGATGTGGATGATCGGATGAACGCACTTGCGTGAGGCGGGTCAAAATTGGTATACTATGCAACCTAATGTTCGGGTTCTTGAGAAGACGGCGAAAGGGACCGGTCGTGTATGCGCGGCCGGATCATTGCATTTCCCGCAAGAACATCGACCCGGACGCGCTCAAGGTCCTCTACCGCCTCGACTCGCTCGGCTACACGGCGTATCTCGTTGGCGGGGGCGTGCGCGACCTGCTCATGGGGCGCAAGCCGAAGGACTTCGACGTGGGCACTTCCGCCAAGCCCAAC
This sequence comes from Kiritimatiellia bacterium, assembly GCA_017405115.1. Next base: position 4,032 of record JAFRBA010000005.1, on the reverse strand, counting down.
GAGGTCAAGCGCGCATTCCGCAACTGCTTCCTCATCGGTCGGCGCTTCCGCCTCGCGCACGTGCGCTTCGGCGACAAGGTGATCGAGACGGCGACGTTCAGGCAGAATTCGCAGACGGTGGGCGAAATCATCGAGCATGCGGCGGACGGCCCGCAGGAGGACAACACCTTCGGCACCCCGGAGACGGACGCATACCGCCGCGACTTCACCGTCAACGGGCTTTTCTACAACATCAGAGACTTTTCCGTCATAGACTGGGTCGGCGGCGTGCAGGACATCCGCCGGAAGGTCATCCGCGCGATCGGTGACCCGGACATACGCTTCCAGGAGGACCCGGTGCGGATGATGCGGGCGATCAAGTTCTCATCGCGGCTGGGCTTCAAGATCGAGCGCAAGACGGCCGCGGCGATGCGCCGCCACCATGCGTGCATCCTCAACGCGGCCCTGCCGCGCGTCTGCGAGGAGGTGTTTCGCCTGTTCCCGTACGGCAGGAGCGCGGAGGCGTTCCGGCAGATGTACGCATGCGGCATGCTCGGCGACCTGCTGCCCGAGCTGGCGCGGTTCATTGACGGAGACGGAGGGGAGCGGTCGACGACATTCGACTACCTGCGGGTCCTCGACGGATACGAGGAGATGATGTCGGGCCGCGGCTTCGAGGTCCCGAACGGCCTGCGCGCCGCAGTGCTGATGACGGGCATGTTCCGCAAGGCGAAGAAGGACGGGGCGGGTCGCAGGATCATGCAGACGATGGTGGACGCGCTTAAGATTCCGAAGGCAACCTATTTCACGGCGGTCCTGCTGATGGAGTCCATGCGCCGGCTCTCCGTTTCGCCCAGGAAGGGCAAGCAGCGCTTCGTGACCAACCGCGACTTCCTCGACGCCCTCGACTACAACCGCATAGTGCTGCGCGCCGAGCGCAGGAGCGAGGAAGTCCTGAACGAATGGGCAGACCTGTACGAAGAGACAGAGAAGAAAGGAGAGTCAGAATGACACCTAAAGTAAACCCCGAGTTCCTTCCGCTGATAGAGTGGTGGGAGAAGGACGGCAAGCAGTATGTGATCGGGCTGCTGATCGCGGCGGTCGTGGTCGGCGGATGGTACTGGTGGAAGTACCACCGCGAGGCTGTCCGCAACGCGGCGTCCGACGCGCTGACCAGCACGTACACGACGGAGGAGATCGAGGAGTCCGTCGCAAAGTTCTCCGGAACGCCTACGGAAGGCGCGCTCCGCATTCGGCTGGCGAAGAGCTACTTCGACGCCGGACGGTACGAGGAGGCCCTGTCGACCTACGACGCCCTTGCGTCCGCCGCGCCGGACGGCTTCGCCGACGTGCCGGCCGTCGGTCGCGCGCAGTGCCTCGAGGCGCTGTCCAGATTCGACGAGGCGCAGAAGGCCTTCGACGCCTTCGCCGAGGCCAATCCGTCCAACTACCTTGCGCTGACCGCGCAGCTGGGCGCCGCTCGCTGCATTGCCCAGGCCGGAGACAAGAAGAAGGCCCTGGAACGGATCGACTCGATCCGCGCGGCTAACAAGGGAGACGAAATCGCCACGGCGCGCATAGAGGCGACGGAGAACCTCATTAAGCGCTACGAGAAGTCCGCCGCGAAGGCCGTAGCCGAGAAGCCAGTCGCCGAGATAAAGTCTGCGGAGCCGGAGAAGCCCGTGACCGCCATCAAGGCCGCCGCGGCTCCCGCGAAGCCCGCCGCAGCTCCCGCGAAGCCTGCAGCCGAAGCCCCCGCGAAGCCTGCGCCTGCGGCTCCGGTCGCGCCGGCCAAGCCTGCGGAAGCTAAGAAGTAGTCCTGGCGTAGGCGGCTGTGTCGATGAAAAAGGTCACGGTCGAATACCGGGTTCCGTATGCTGACACCGATCAGATGGGTGTCGTCTACTACGGGAATTACCTGACGTTTTTCGAGCGCGCGAGGAACGAGCTCATGCGCGCGGCCGGCTATACGTACCAGCGCTGCGAGGCGGAGGGCTTTCTGCTGCCGGTGATCCACGCGGAGGTGGACTACCGCAGCCCCGCGAAATACGACGACTTGCTGGAGATAACGGCGTGGGTCAGCCTGCTCAGGGGCGTTCGCGTCGAGATATCCTGCGAGGTCCGCCGCAAGGGCGAGACCGCCGTGCTTGCGCGCGGCTTCACCAGGCACTGCTTCGTCTCGGCCCGGGACTTCCGCCCCGTGCCGCCGCCGGAGGACCTGGAGACGATTTTCGGTGTGATTCCCTCCTGAATAACCGCGGTTCGGCTTTTTAGCGTCCCTTCAGCCCCTCCATCTTTGACGCGGTCTCGCCCCAGATTTCGTTTCTGGGCGCGTCCTTCGCCTTCGGGCATTCGATCTCATTCAGCTGGGTGTCCCTGAGCCTCGCCGCGAACTCGTGAATCTCCTTCATGTTTTTTTTCGCGCATTCGCACAGGCCTTTGGTCGGGCTACGGAGGAGTGCATGGGAAGAAACTTGCGCTCTTTTTTCATGCACGCGAGGCGGTCTCCGCGATGACTGAAAGCGCATTGAGCAAGTCACGTGGAGAGGGAACGTGCAAAAGGCGATATTGATTCTGGCGGCGATGCTTGCGGCTTTCTCCGGCTCAGGCGACGTATCCGACGTTGCCGGGATTCACGGCCGCGTCGTCCGCATCGCCGACGGCGACACGCTCACCTTGGTCACGGGAGGGTCGCGCCCCGTCGCGACCGCCCCGTCGCCTGCCGCCACCCAGCACAAAATCCGCCTCTACGGAATCGACGCGCCCGAATCCCATCAGGCGTTCGGGCAGAAGTCGAAGCACCACCTCTCCTCTCTCGTCTTCGGCAAAGACGTCCGCGTCGCTTATAAGAGCCGCGACAAGTACGGGCGCATCCTCGGCACAGTCTACGTCGACGGTAAAGACGTCAACCTCGAAATGATCCGCGCCGGACACTACAAGCGCTTCAACACCACGCCCGCCTACGCCGTCGCCGAATCCGAAGCGCCTTGCCGCGATGCCAGCGATGGCGGCGGCTCGGCGGGACGCCTCGCCCCACCGCAGTCTGCTGCGCAAGTGTTCAGAATATTCTGGATTTTAGGTCTGACCATTTTTCCATAATTTTCTGAACACTGTTGACAACAAACACAAAGGAGAAACGAAGATGAAGATGATGATGGTTGCTGTTTGTGCAATGGTTGCCGCGTTCGCGGCAGTTGCGGACGACGCCCTGCCTCCGCCCAGGTTCCTGGGGTTCGCGCTGGGAGACAAGGTCGACGCGGCAGTGTGCAAGGCGCGCGGGTTCTCCGCGCCGGAGAAGGTTGTAGTCGACAAGCGGGGCACGACATGCTACTGCTGCAAAAGCGCCGCGCCGACGGAAGGATACGACGAGGTGTGGCTCGTGCTGTCGCCCGAAAGCAAGATAATCAGCATAACGGGCGTTCTGCTAGTAAACGGCAAGGCCGAGTGCGAGCGCAAGGCGAAGGTGCTTGCCGCGAAGTACGAGGCGAAGTTTGCCCCGCGCAAATGCGCCACGGGCACCATGGCCTTCGAGGTCAACTACGACGCGAAGTACATCGAAGCCGTGCTTGTCTCCAGAGCGACCGAGTGCCTCGCCAAACGGGCCTACAGCATCTCCGCCCGTCGGCAATCTGCGATGCCCCCGACAAGACCCCGCGAAACGCGGCAATCTGATATAATACCATCAACGCATGATGAACTTCTTTACAAAACTCTGTCTTGTCGGCGCGGCGGTTCTCTTCGCCGCGTGGCTGGTGCTGAAGAACAAAGGGCGCATCGCCCGCGCGGCGGACGAGCTCTCGGCGATTCCGTTCCGCCGGTACGCGCTGTTCCTCGCCTTTGTCGCGGTTGCAGCAATCTACGGCGGTGCGAAGAACGGCACCAACGACCCGCCGCAAGGCGCGTCGCCGCCGATGCTGATGATGGGTGCAACGCCTCCTCCAGCGCCGCTGTTCAGCTCAGCGTCCGTGTCGACCAACGGGACGTGGGACTTCTCGGCACCGCCCGGCGCCACGGTCCACGAGCGCTGGCGCCTGCGTGGCGCGGCGGACGACT